>JAZLET010000117.1:0-18682 GCA_045615405.1 Candidatus Fimenecus sp. | reverse complement strand
CTCAGTTGTCTTCCTAAGACCGCTTGGCCCTCCGACTTGGCGTTGATTATGTACTTAATCAAGCAGCCTGGGGTAGTGTTCCTCGTTCAATTGAGATGCCACTTTTCTATTGTAAAAACAATATTGAAGGTACTCTTAATATGATGGAGGCAGCTCGTCAAAATGGCGTTAAAAAGTTCGTGTATGCTTCAAGCTCATCAGTTTATGGTGACGAGCCAAATCTTCCAAAATATGAGGGTAGAGAAGGTAATCTTCTCTCACCTTATGCACTTACAAAGCGTTGCGACGAAGAATGGGGAAAACTCTATACTAAACTCTACGGACTTGATACTTATGGAATGAGATATTTTAATGTATTCGGTCGTCGTCAAGACCCAGATGGTGCTTATGCGGCAGTTATTCCTAAATTCTTAAAACAGCTTCTTAACGGCGAAACACCAACAATTAATGGTGACGGTAAACAAAGCCGTGACTTTACATACATTGAAAATGTTATTGAAGCAAACCTTAAAGCTTGTCTTGCACCTAGTGAGGCAGCAGGTGAGGCATATAATATTGCTTACGGTGGTCGTGAATATCTTATTGATATTTATTATGGACTTACTAAGGCGTTAGGTGTCCAAATTGAGCCAAACTTTGGCCCTGACCGTAAGGGTGATATTAAGCACAGTAATGCTGATATCTCAAAAGCAAAGCGTCTTTTAGGCTACGACCCTGATTACAGTTTCCAAGACGGAATTAAACTTGCTATTGAGTGGTATAAGGAAAATTTATAATTTTTTGAGGCAATAAAATGATTGATTTAAGAGATATTTTCAGTCGTGATTTTAGAAGTAAATTGATGTATGCATTATCATTTTTACCTGATAAAATGTACCTTCAACTTTTTTACTTTGCGACTACAAGAAAATTCATAGACTTTAAAAATCCAAAAGGATTTAACGAAAAACTTCAATGGCTAAAGGTTAATGATAGAAGACCTGAATACAGCCAACTTGTTGATAAACTTGCTGTACGTGACCATATATCAAAAATTTTAGGTGAAGAATATCTTTTCCCACTTCTCGGTAAATGGGAATCCTTTGACGATATTGATTTTGACGCTTTGCCTGAGCAATTTGTAATGAAATGCAATCACGATTCAGGCAGTACAAAAGTGATTAAAAATAAATCATCATTAACCGCTGAAGAAATTAATGAAATGAAAGAGTTTTATTCAAAAAGACTTAAACAGGATTTCTATTATGCTGGTCGTGAATATCCATATAAGGGTATTAAACCATACATAATTGCTGAGCAACTAATGATTGATGAAACTGCACCTGAAAAAAGTATTGAAGACTATAAATTCTTTTGTTTCGGTGGCGAGCCAAAGGTTATGTTTGTTGCTACTGATAGAACAACTGATTGTAGGTTTGATTTCTTTGATATGGATTTTAATCATCTTGACCTTATAAATATTCATCCAAATGCAGATAAACCAATCCCTAAACCCAAAAAGTTTGATGAAATGAAAGAATTAGCAGCAAAACTTTCACAGGGTATGCGCCACGTAAGAATAGATTTGTATGAACTTAATGGAAAAATCTATTTTGGTGAATATACATTCTTCCACGGTGGTGGTTTCCAATTATGTGAACAACCTGAGTGGGAGCGTAAGCTTGGCGACTGGATTGATATAAACTAAAATGTAAAAAACAGTAATGAAAGGAGTGAGATTTTTGAAAATACTTTTTGTTTCTTCATCACCGCTTAACAAAGAGATAAGTATTGGTAATACATTTATAAACCTTTTTAAAGATATGAAAGATGTTGAACTTGCAAGTATTTATACAAGAGCAGGAGCACCTGATAAAGAAATCTCACAAGCCTTTTGCATTACTGAAAAAATGCTTATAAAAAATCTCATAAAAAAAACACCTGTTGGTGTACGAGTTGAAAGTAAAGAAAGCGACGAAGCACCAAAGGTACAAAACACAAAAAATGAGCAAGGTATCATTGATTTCATAAAATCTTGTAGATGGACAGTGTTCTTTTGGTTGCAAGATTTTGTGTGGAGAATAGGTAAATGGAAATCTCCTGAGCTTAAACAATTTATAGAGGAATATAATCCTGACATTATCTTTACAGTTTTGTCGGATTCATCATTTTTAAATAGGTTAATTTTACATGTAACAAAGGTTGCTAATAAAAAACTTGTTTTATATGCTTGGGACAATAACTATTCTCTTAAACAGTTTATGTTGTCACCACTTCGTTGGATAAATCATCTTATAAATCGTATTTCAATGCGTAAGGTGGCAAAAAAAGCGGATTTATTTTATGTAATTTCTAATGTGCAAAAAACTGACTACGAAAAAGCATTCAAAAAAGAGTGTAAAGTCCTTACAAAATCAGCGGATTTTTCAGGTGACGCACCAATTAAAGATGAATACAATAAACCATTACAGTTAGTTTATACAGGCAATATCGGTCTTAACCGTTGGCGCTCACTTGCAGAAATTGCAAATGTTTTAAACAAAATAAATAAAGATACAGTTAAAGCACAGCTTCGTATATATACAGGCAATACTTTAACTGAAAAAATGAATAAAGCTCTAAATGTTGGCGAGTCCTCATTTGTAATGGGTAGTGTTTCGCAGGCTGAGGTGCTTGAAATTCAAAATAATGCCGATATGCTAGTGCATATTGAGGCAAAAGATTTAAAAAATAGATTGCTTGTCCGTCAATCATTTTCAACAAAAATTGTTGACTATTTAAAATCAGCAAGACCAATTCTTGCATACGGACCTAAAGAAGTGGCATCAATAAACCACTTAATAAAAAATGATTGCTCATTAGTTGCTGATACTGAGCAAGAGTTATACGAAAAATTAATAAAAATTATTGATGATAAGTCCGCATTAAACGATTTATCAACTAAGGCGTTTAATTGTGGCAAAAATAACCACGACAGTAGTTTAATCAACGAAATGCTTATTAATGACTTTAAATCCATATAGAAAGGAGTGCACAAAATGTTAGTTTATCTTATAAACATTGCCCTAATACTTTTATGGGGCGTAGTGTTATTAAAACACAAACCAACCGATAAAAAGAGAAAAATATTTTGCTCTATTGCTGCACTTCAATGGATTTTGATTTCAGGTCTTCGTAGCCCTTATATGTCTGCCGACGTATATATAAATTATTCGCGTTATTTTGAAGATATGAAAACAACATCTTGGGCAGAAGTTATTAGTAACAATATTAAATATGTATTAAGCTTTGGAAACAATAATACGGATATAGATGACCCTGGTTATGAGTTGTTTATGAAGCTTTGTCAAATTTTTTCAGACAATTTTCAGGTATTCTTGCTTATTGTTGCAGTAGTTTTCACTGTGCCAATGGCAATTTGGATTTACAAAAATTCCAGCGCTCCTGATATGAGCTTTGTAATATATTCAGTTCTTTTTTATAGTTTCTTTGCAATAACAGGTATTAGACAAACTATAGCTACAGCAATTATAGTTTTTTGTGGTTATAAATTTGTTAAAGAAAGAAAGCCAGTAAAATTCTTCATTCTCGCATTTATAGCGTTTATGATTCATAAATCGGCGTTTGTATTTATTCCGTACTATTTTGTCGCATCTATTCCAATTACTTTCCCATATCTTATAGTAGCATTTGCTGTAGTAGTTTTATTCTATTTATTTGGTGCACAACTTTATACGCCACTTGCTACCTTTATAGGTTACGATGAAAACCTTTATGAAGGCACAGTTGGTGGTGGACAGTTATATGCTTTACTTATGGTTTGTATTTGTATTGCGATTATATTCTTCTATCCATTGATACATAAGCATAGAGAAGATGCTAAGTATTGGTGTAATTTGTTGTTATTCTCAATACTTACATCCCTTTTAGTATTACAAGTTCAAGGTTTTATGCGTATTCAGCAGTATTTCACACTTTCATTGATGGTGTTATTACCTGAGGTTGTAATGTGTATTGAAAGAAAACATAGAAATGTTGTTCATTATGCTACAATAGCAGTTATGGTAATGTATCTTATAATGAATAGACCAACTTATATGTTCTTCTGGCAATAGAAAGGAGCAAAAAAATGAAAACTTTATGGATAGTTAATATGGTTTTTCCTGCAGTTGCTCAAAAGCTTGGTTTAAAAACAAGTGTTAGCGGTGGCTGGCTTCTTGACCTTGCAAAAGGTGTTGCCGAAAGCGATAAGATTGAGCTTGGTGTTATGACATATTATGCAGGTGAAGAATTTATTGATATTGAACACGAGGGTGTAAGATATTTTCTTCTTCCTGGTGGTAGTAAAAGACTTCTTTACAATAATAAGAAAACAGGGGAGGACTGCAAAAGGATTGTAGAACTCTTTAAACCTGATATTATTCACATTCATGGTACAGAATATGCTCCAGGTTATGAAATGCTTAAGGTTCACCCTGAAATTCCTACAGTCCTTACAATTCAAGGCGTTATTCATAGAATTGCTGAAGAATATTATGGCGGATTTACAGCATGGGAAACAATTAAAATGTCAAAGATGAAGGATATTCTTAAAGGTAAAATCCCTATTACATTTAAGATGCTCTTTAATAAAAATGCAAAGCGTGAAATGGAAGTACTTAAAAAGGTAAAATATGTTACAGGCAGAACAGATTGGGATAAATCCACAATGCTTGCAATAAACCCAAACCTTACTTATTTCCGTTGCAATTATAATTTGCGTGACGCTTTTTATAGTGCTCCAAAGTGGTCTCTTGACACAATGACTCGTCACACTATTATGACAGGTGCAGGGCATTACTCTTTAAAAGGACTTCATATTGTTATAAAAGCACTTGCAATTGTTAAAAATAAGTATCCTGATGTAAAGCTTTTTGTCCCAGGTGGCGGAAAAGTCGTAAACGGAAGGGTTGTTAATCCAACAAGCTATACAAGATTTATTGCGAAAATGATTTCCGACTTAGGTCTTGATGATAATGTTGAGTATGTAGGTGACTTAAAACCTGAAAAGGTTGCTGAATATCTTAAAAACTCTCATGTGTGTGTTGTTCCTTCCGCTATGGAAGGTGCATCAGCAACACTTTGTGAGGCTATGATGGTTGGTACACCTTCAATTTGTGCTTATCGTGGTGGTATGACTGATTTGCTTACTGATAAAGTAAATGGATTTACATACGATTTCCCTGAATATCCACAATTAGCGCTTCGCATTATGGAAATTTTTGAAAATGATGCTATGGCAGTTGATTTTTCAAATAAAACAATAGAACTTGCTAATGTTCGCCATAATCGCGAAAGAAATCCTGAAGATACAGTAAAAGTATATGAGGAGGTATTGCGTCTTGAACAGTAGAAAGCAATACGGTGCCTTAGATTTAGCAAAGTTTATTGCGGCAATACTTATAATTGTATTACATACTAATCCGTTTAGCTCATACAGTTCTATTTTGAATTATGGATTTAGAAGTATTATTACAATAATGGCAGTACCGTTCTTTTTCCTTACAAGTGGATTCTTGTTTTGCACAAAGCTTAATAAATTAGAAGATAGTGAAAAAAGTGACTATTTTAAGAAATATTTTAAACGACTTGGTTTAATGTATATTCTTTGGTCGGCTGTTTATTTTATTTTCGTTGCAATAGATTGGGCAAAAAACGGTGTTGTGTTAATGGATGTGCTTCAGTATATAAAAAGATTTTTCTTTGAAGGAAGCTACTCTACAATATGGTTTTTACCTGCACTTATGACAGCGGTAACAGTAGTATATTTTTTACGTAAGAAGTTGTCTTATGAAAAGATTTTTCTTTTAGCAATTCCATTTTATGTAATCGCTTGTTTTGGTAGCTCATATTATGGAATTTCTGAAAAACTTCCTATAATAAGCCACTTTTATAATGCGTATTTTTCGTTCTTTGACACTATTAAAAATGGTATTTTATTTGGATGGGTTTATGTTGCTTTAGGTGGCATTTTCTCTGAAAAAGAAATAAAAGAAAAGCCATTTAAAAATTTAATATTTACAGGCATTTCAGTTGTGCTTATGGCTGGTGAAACTGTAGTGCAATCATATTTTGGTTGGTCATCAAATGGTGTAGATACAAAGATTATGCTTTTACCTGTAACAGTATTTTTGTTTATGCTTGTAATGTCTTTAAACATAAAATCAGGCGCGATTTTTATTTGGATGCGAAAGCTTAGTCTTTTAATGTTTTTAAGTCAAAGAATTTTCTTAACATTGTTTGATTGGTTTTTAGCAGATACAATTTTTGTTAAAAATTCAATGGTTTATTTTATTTCAATTTTATCACTTACACTTGTTTTCTCAGTAGTATTCATAAAACTGTCAGAAAAAATAAAGGTATTGAAAAAGTTTTATTAAAAAGGTGTTTTTATGGAAAAATATTTAATTGATATTCCTGTTGCGTTAATCTTTTTTAATCGTGATGACACATTAAAAGATGTTTTTGAACAAGTACGAAAAGCAAAACCATCAAAATTGTTTTTGATTCAAGACGGTGCAAGAGCAAACCGCCAAGATGATGTTGAAGGTATTGCCGCTTGTCGTAAAATTGTAGAAAATATTGACTGGGAATGTGAAGTGCATAAAAACTATTCCGAAGAAAATCTCGGCTGTGGTAGAAGAGTATCAAGCGGTATTTCTTGGGTGTTTGAGTCAGTTGATAGAGCAGTCATTTTAGAAGACGACTGTATTATAGAACCAACCTTTATAAATTTTTGTGAAGAATTACTTGAAAAATACAAAGATGATGAGCGTGTATGTATGATTAGCGCCTTAAATCACTTTGTTGACTGGGACTGTGGTGATAACAGCTATTTCTTCGCTAAAACAGGTGCTATTGCCGCATGGGCAACTTGGAAAAGAGTTTGGGACAATTTTGACTTTAAAATTGAAGCTTATGGTGACGATTACGTTAAAAAGGTTGTTGAGTCATCATTTAATCATAAATATGCTGCAAAGGCGCGTATGAAAAACTGGCAAAATGTTTACGATATGGGCAAAAATGATGGTAACATTCGTTATTGGGGACCACAATTTGGATTCCTTAAATACAAAACGACCGCCTTATCAATTGTTCCTGCTCATTCACTTTCAAATAATGTTGGCGTTGGTGCAAAGGCTACATTCTCAGGTGCAGGTGCTGAGTTTATGAAGAAATCTATGAGAACATGGTTTTTCCAAAAAACACGACCAATGGAGTTTCCGCTTAAGCATCCTGAAACTATTTTGCCTGACTGGGATTACGATAAAAAATATTATGATATTACATATCCAAATTCTGTAACGAACTTTGCAACACGCGTGTTCTATTTTTGCAAACGAAAAGTATATTCAATTTTCAAAAAATAATTAAACAAGTGCATTTTAGAGGAGCTTTTTTATGCAAGTAAATATTGTTACAATGAACAGTAGTTACAACTATGGTGCAATGCTACAAGCATATTCATTACAACAAAATATAAAAACTCTTGGTGTAGAATGTGAGTTTATTGACCAGCGAAGCGTTTTTGAAAAACAAGTAGCTTTTTCTAAAAGTGTTAAGGGATTATTAACACTACCACACTATTTGTTTAATAAAAAAGAGCTTAAGCGTGGATATAAAGCCTGTGAAAATTTTGTTAAAGAGTATCAAACATTAACTGAAGAGAATTATTGTGATTACAATAAACTTAAAAACAATCCACCAAATGCCGATGTATTCGTAACGGGTAGTGACCAAGTGTGGAATACTCTTAAATGCAAACCTATAAATTTTTTGGAATTTGCCCCGCAAGGAAAGAAAAAGATTTCTTATGCGGCAAGTATGGGTATTAGTCATATTGTTGAAGATAAAAAAGAAATAGTTAAAAAATATTTAAGTGACTTTTCAGCAATTTCAGTGCGTGAAGAAAGTGCCGCTGAAGCACTGAAAGAGGTTACTGATAAAAATATTGATGTGAATATTGACCCTGTATTCTTGTTAGATAAGGAACAGTGGCAATTAATACAAACACAAAACAACAAAATAAATAAACCATATATACTTTGCTATATACTTTTTAGACCTAAATGGTTAAATAAAAAGTTAAAAGAAATACATAAAAAAACAGGCAAAGATATTGTTGTTGTTGATTTAAGCCTTTATAGAAATATTTACAATAATAAAACAATAAGAAGTGCGGGACCAAGAGAATTTTTAGAATTGCTTGATAATGCTGATGGTATAATAACTTCTTCATTCCACGGCACAGCATTATCCATTGTATATCGTAAAAAGTTTTATAGTGTTGTAAATCCAAATTCTCCATCAAGAATTAGTAATATTTTAAAAAAATTAGGTTTAACTGATAGAATTATTGGCATTGAAACAAATGTGAATTTTGAAGATGAAATTGATTATTCATTTGCAGAATCAGTAATAAAAGAAGAACAGTGCAAGTCTATTGAATATTTGCGTAAAAATATAGGAGTGTAAGTTTTGATTAATCAAAAAAAGGTAGGAATAATACTTTCCTATTTTAACACCGTATTAAATATGTGTGTTACGATGTTTTTGACACCATTTCTTATTAGTTCTCTTGGAGAAAGTGAGTATGGTGTATATAAAATAGTTGCTTCCTTTGCAAGTCAATTAGTTATTATTAACTTTGGAATAGGAAGTCTCGTAACTCGTTTTGTTGCAAAATTTAATGCCCTTGAGCAAAAGAAAGAAAAAGAAAATTTTCTTTTTATGACTTTAATCATTTCGTTGGTAATATCAGCATCAATAGGAATGGTAGGGTATTCTTTGTCGGCTGGTGTTGATTCGTTATTTGGTGCATCGTTAACTGATAGTGAAATACAGTTAGCTAAAAATTTGTATTTGGTTTTAGTAACAACAACAGTTATATCCGTATTTAGAGATATGTTTTCTGGCATTATGTTAGGCCATGAAAGATTTGTAGCATCACGATTAATTGCTTTAGGTAGAATAGTTTTTAGAGTTGTAGCAATTATCGTTTTACTTAAATGTGGCTTTACTTCAATGAGCATAGTTGTAACAGATTTGGTTATTGCTGTTGTTATTACTATTGTTGAAATGATGTATTGCTTTGCATTTTTAAAAGAAAAAATCAAATTTTATTACTGGGATAAAAAAGAATTTGTATTATGCTTGTCTTTTGCTGGTGCGCTTGTATTACAATCAATAGTTAACCAAGTTAATCAAAATTTGGCAAGCGTAATTTTGGGTGCAACCATTACTGAAAATGTAACAGCAGTAGTTACATTATATTCTTTTGCACTTGTTATTTATAATACTTATGGTAACCTAACAAGTGTATTCAGTGGTGTTTTTGTTCCCCAAGTTACAAAAATGGTTGTTAAAGATGCAACTCCAAAACAACTGACAGATATTGTTATAAGTGTTGGTAGATATCAAATGATGATTGCTGGAGCTGTCATTTTTGGATTCATTTTATGTGGAAAAAACTTTTTAAGTATATGGGTTGGCGAAGAATATACTGATGCATACTGGCCAACATTGATATTGATAATTCCTGTAACCATTCCATTTATTGAAAGTGTCGCAATTGCAATCCTTGATGCAAAAATGAAGCGTATGGTACGCTCTATTGTGCTTGTCATAATGGCATTGTTTAATGTAATAAGCTCAATAATTTTCATTAAGCTTTTTGGTTATATGGGTGCGGCATACGGCTCAGCATTAGCAATGCTTCTTGGTCACGGATTGATAATGAATCTCTATTATCATAAAAAGATAGGACTTAACATAAAAAGAATTTTCTTAGAAATTTCTAAGGGTATATTGCCATCAGCAGTTATAACTGCTGTGGTTTGTGCACCGATTTCAATATTCGTTAAAAATACCCTTATAGGATTTATTGCCAAGGGTAGTGTGTTTATTCTTATATATGGTCTTTTGTTGTATTTCTTCGGTATGAATAAAACTGAAAAAGATACAACAGTAGGCGCAGTATTAAAGGTTGTCAATAAGGTAACAAGGAGACTTAAAAGATGAAAATAGATGTTGTAAAAAATCAGTGTTGTAATTGTAAAGCATGTGTATGTGCATGCCCTACCAACGCTATAAAAATGCAATATGTAAATGATGATGTTTTTGAGTATCCAGTTATAGATAATGAAAAATGTATAGATTGTGGAAAATGCGCTCAGGTTTGTCCAGCATTAGATGAAAGCAATACATATGAAAGAAAAAAATGCTTTTATGGACAACACAAAAACGATGAAATCAGAGGTAACAGCTCCTCAGGTGGTGCTTTTAGAGCATTGGCAGATACAGTAATTAACGAAAACGGTGTTGTTGTTTCTGCTTATATGGATTACGAAAAAATGGAAGTTGTTTTTGGAAGCACTGAAAACATTTCTATTGAAGCGCTTATGAAAAGCAAGTATGTTGAATCAAATGTGCGTGATTCATACAAAACAGTAAAAGAATATTTGAAAAGCGATAAAAGTGTGCTTTTTTGTGGCACACCTTGTCAGGTTGCAGGTTTGCAAAAATACTTGGGTAAAGTTTATGAAAAGCTTTTGACAGTTGATTTTATATGTCATGGTGTACCTGCACAAAAGTATTTTAAAGAGCATTGTGATACATTAGAAAGAAAATATCAATCAAAAATAAATAAGTTTGATTTTAGACCTAAAACACTTGGTTGGACTCCACAATGTCTTGATATTGGTTTTGAAAATGGTAAGAATTTAGATATTGCATTTATTAATGATACATATTTCTTTGGATTTATGAGTAAAAATGTATTTTTAAGAAAATGCTGTTATTCTTGTAAATTTGCTAATAATCATAAAGCAGATGTTACAATTGCAGATTTTTGGGGACATTCAAAATCAGGTCTTAATGTTAAAAATGACGAAAAGGGTATGTCACTCATAATTTGTAATTCCAATAAAGGCGTTGTAGCCGTTGAAAAAGTTAAAGAAGTATTTGAATTGAATGAGTGTGATGTGTCAGTTTCTGATTATGCAGTGAAAGAGAAGAAACAAAAACCACAGCTTATGGAGCAAAGAGAGCAATTCATAAAGTTAGTTAATGAAGTTGGTTTTGAAAAAGCTGCTGAAAAAACATATATGCTAAAACCTTTGCAAAATTTTATGCGAAAAGTAAACTTCAAGCTAAAACTATTAAAAAAAGGTTAATTAGCAAAAATATTATTGTAATAAAATTAGTAGAAAGGTGGGGGAGTTTTGAAAATTTTACAAATAAATGCTGTTCATAAAATTTTGTCAACCGGTAGAATATGTAAAGAACTCAGCGATTATTTTGTTGACTGCGGCAATGAATGTATAGTTGCTTATGGACAGGGCGAAGTTCCCACGACTACTCATGAATTCTTTATTGGCACATTACTAGACCATAAAATTCATGCCTTATGCTCACGTATTAGTGGCAAACAGGGGTATTTTTCATTTTTGGCAACAAAAAAACTTTTAAAGTTTATGGATGAGTATAAGCCTGATACTGTAATTCTTCATAATCTTCATGGTAACTATATAAATGTTCCAATGTTGCTTGAATATCTTGCAAAAAACAATATTGCAACGGTTTTATTTTTGCATGACTGTTGGTTTTTTACGGGTAAGTGTTGCTATTATCCACATAACAATTGTAATAAATGGCAAACTGGATGTGGCAACTGTCCAAGCTTATTGGAAGATAATGTAAGTTGGTTTTTTGATACAACAGCTTCTATATGGAAAGATAAAAAAATGTTATTTGATAAAAATAATCATTTAGGAATAATTGGAGTTTCGAATTGGATTACTGAAGATGCAAAAAAATCTCCAATTTTATCAAATGCCAAAATTATTGAAAGAGTTTATAATAGTATAGATTTTAACAAGTTCTATTTTGACGAAGATGTGGCAAAAAACCTTCGTGAACAGTATGGCTTGCAAAACAAAAAAATTCTATTGACTGTTGCTACAAATTGGAACGAGCGCAAAGGCATTAATGATTTAATTAAATTATCACAAATGATAAGTGAAGATGAACAAATTGTATGTATAGGCCAGCAGTTAGGTTTAACTGCTTTGCCAGATAACATAATTAGCATTGAAAAAACTGATAATATTGACATTTTAAGAGGTTGGTATTCTGCCGCTAATGTGTTTATAAATCTTTCAAAAGAAGAAACATTTGGACTTGTTTCAGCTGAGGCACTTTCCTGCGGTACACCGATAGTTTGTTTCAATGCTACGGCAAATCCTGAATTAGTAGGCGAGAATTGCGGTATAGTATGTACTGAAGATTCAATTGAAAATTTTTACGATTGTATTAAAAAGGTTTTGGTTAAAGAAAAATCAAGTTATAGAGATAGTTGCATTACCTTTGCAAAAGAAAACTTTAGTAAAGATAAAAATTTTAAAGCAATTTATGAACTTATTTTAAACCTATAATTCATAGTTAAGGAGAAAAGAATGTTTTATTTTCTTGGAATTGTCATAGTTATGCTTTTCGTTTGCGCGAATTTGCGATACGGAAAGCGAAACATAATGACAACAAAAAAAGGTACCTTGACAAGTGAAAAGATTTTTATGTTTGGCGTTTTTGCCATACTGTTTTTAATTCTTGCCCTTCAAAGCGTAGAATCAAATTCAGATATGCTTAATTATAGAAACTCGTATTATGAATTTATTCACTGCTCAACACGATATGCACTAACGGTTATTTCTCAAAGCAAAGACCCTGCGTATCATTTAGTGGCATATGGAATGCAAAAACTAGGGTTAGGATTTTACGGATGGCATGCTTGTATAGCACTGTTTTACATAGTTTCTTTATTTGTATTAATAGAGAGATATTCTTCTAATGTCTATATAAGCATTATTGTGGCACTAACACTGGGTAGTTATTCTTTTGCATTTAGTGGCTTGCGTCAAATAATAGCAATATCCTTTGTTATGTTTGCATTCAAGTTTATTGTAGAGAAAAAGATACCTAAGTTTGTATTGTTGGTTTTAGTTGCTTCACTATTTCATGGTACGGCAATGATTTTCCTTTTGGCGTATCCGTTATACCACCTAACATTAAAAAAACGAAATATAATTGGATTAATTGCAATAGCAGTTATTGCAATAATAAATGCAGAAAGAATAATGAAATTATATCTTTCCTTTACTGGTATGGAAGAAAACTACTCAGATTACTATGATAGAGAAGTATCACTTTCCTTATCAGGTGCAATTATTTCAGTTTCTATCTTCCTGTTTTGTCTTATTGTTATATATACTGGAAAAGGTGAGGCAAGGCATAAAGGATTATGTAATATGGCATTAGTGTCATTGAGCTTTGACATTCTTTCAGCATTAATGTTTGCTGAATTATTCCGCGTCGGAATGTATTTTTCAGTTTTCAATATAATTTTGATTGCTGAGGCATGTTCTTTTGATTCTAAAAAAAATAAGATGTTTTCAAGAATTAAAGTGTTAGTGGTAACCTTGCTGATGGTGGTATATTACTTTGTTGCATCTTCGGTAAATCTAATTGATTATGTTTCTGTTTTTCAAGGAGTTTTGTGGTGAGTAAAAGAATTAACAATTTGATGAAAAACTCTGCAGTTTTTATGGTAGGGAATTTCGCATCAAAAATTTTAATGTTTTTGTTATTGCCCTTATATACTAATGTTCTTAACCCTGCTGAATACGGAGAAATGGACATTTATATAAGTATATTGGCAGTTTTATATTCAATAGTGTCGCTACAGTCTTGTGAAAGTGTTTTTAGATTTATGGTGGATGCTAAGAGTGAGCAAGAGAAAACCTCAGTAATTTCAAACGCTTTTGCCGTTGCACTTTTAGGTACAGTTTTATTTTCGGCAGGAATGCTGATTTATGGTGCATTAACAAACTTTAAATACACACTTGTATTTATTTTGTATGTAGCGTTTAATATTTTTTCTGTGTTTAGTCAACAAGCTATAAGAGGACTAAATTATACTGTGATTTATTCTACAATTGGAGTATTAGCAACAATTGTGCAGGTTTTAGGCAATGTTGTCTTTATTTATGCTTGTAAAATGGGCGCGGTTTCACTTTTGTGGGCACATGTAGTGACATACATTTTTGTGTTTATGTGTATATTGGTAAAATGTAATTTCTTTAAATATTTTAAGGCATCAGCGGTAAATTTATCAACAGTTAAAGAACACTTGAAATTCAACATTCCTCTTTTGCCGAATGCATTGTGTATATGGGGTGTAAGTTCATTAGGCAAATACCTTTTATTGTTTTTCTATTCAACATCTGAGGTTGGTCTTCTTGCCTTCTCAACAAAGTTTTCACAGCTTATAACAGCGGTAAACTCAATTTTATTTTTAGCATGGCAACAAAGTGCAATTTCTGAATACAATTCGGAAGATAAGCATGAATATGCAACTGAAATATTTAATAAGTTTGTTGCTCTTGAGCTTAGTGCAATAGCTATTATTATTCCGTGTGTAAAATTCCTTGTTTTCTCAGTTATGGGTGAGCAATATAGATTAGCGTGGGTTTATATTCCGGTATTTTTCATTGGAGCATTATTTGTATTTATGGGTAATTTTGTTTCAATTGGATTTTTTGGTGCTAAGAAAACAAATACAGTATTTTATGCATCACTTGCTGCTATGATTATTTACTTTGCATTAGGGTATTTTGGTGCAAAGCATTGGTATATTTTAGGCGTAGGCGTTGCTTATGCAATAGCGCAATTTATATATTTTATTGTGTTACAACTTCGTGTAAAAAAATATATGTATGCAAAGGTGTCCTTCAAAAAAATAGGATTACCTGTGGTTATGATGGTTACTTCTTGCGCTTTGTATTATGTTGTTGATTCGTGGTATTTGCTTGCTATTATGGCTGCAGTTTATGGTGTTTTGACAGTAGTGGTAAATTTAGAGTTTATTAAAGAAATTGTTTCTTCATTGTTTGGTAAGCTACTAAAAAATAAATAATTTGACTAGATAGTAATTAAAATATATAATATCTAAGTATTTAACATTTTTAAGGAAAGTGATATATATGTTCAAAGGAAAGACATTAATGATTACAGGTGGTACAGGTTCATTTGGTAACACAGTGCTACGAAGATTTTTAGAAACTGATATTGGTGAAATCCGCGTTTTCTCTCGTGACGAGAAAAAGCAAGATGATATGCGTCACGAATTTCAACAAAAATATCCTGAGGTTGCTGATAAACTTAAATTCTATATCGGTGATGTAAGAGATTTACAGTCAGTTAAAAACGCTATGCATGGTGTAGATTACATTTTCCATGCAGCAGCTTTAAAACAAGTTCCATCTTGCGAATTCTTCCCAATAGAAGCAGTTAAAACAAATGTTATTGGTACTGATAATGTTCTTACCGCTGCTATTGAAGAGGGTGTTAAGTGTGTAATTTGTCTTTCAACTGATAAGGCAGCATATCCTGTAAACGCTATGGGTACATCAAAGGCTATGATGGAAAAGGTAGTAGTTGCAAAGTCAAGAACAGTTAGCCCTGAAAAAACAAAGATTTGTTGTACTCGTTATGGTAATGTTCTTTGCTCACGTGGTTCAGTTGTGCCTCTTTGGATTGACCAAATTCGTGAAGGTAAACCAATTACAATTACTGAGCCATCAATGACACGTTTTGTAATGAGTTTAGAAGAAGCAGTTGACCTTGTTCTCTTTGCGTTTGAGAATGGCGAAAGCGGAGATATTCTCGTTCAAAAAGCACCTGCATGTACTATTGAAGTGTTGGCACAAGCCGTTAAAGAACTTTTTGCACCTGATACTGAAATCAAGGTTATCGGTATTCGTCACGGTGAAAAAATGTATGAAACACTTCTCACAAACGAGGAATGTGCAAACGCTATTGATATGGGTAACTTCTATCGTGTACCTGCTGATAAGCGTGGACTTAACTACGATAAATACTTTAAAGATGGCGATACTGAGCGTGCTCAGCTTTCAGAATTTGACTCAACAAATACTGAACTTATGACAGTTGAACAAGTTAAAGAAAAACTTTTAAGTCTTGCATATATTCAAAATGAACTTGCAAACTGGGGTAAATAATATGAAAATTCTTGTTACTGGAGCAAAAGGATTTGTAGGTAAAAATCTTGTTGCAACACTTAACACAATTAAAGAGGGTAAGAATAAAACTACAAACTTGCCACAAGACCTTATTATTTGTGAGTTTGATATTGATACCGATAAAGTACTTTTAGATGAATATTGCAATGATTGTGACTTTGTGGTAAACCTTGCTGGTGTTAATAGACCACAAAATACTGAAGAGTTTATGGAAGGTAATTTCGGCTTTGCGTCATTGCTTCTTGAAACTCTTAAAAAGTATAACAATACTTGTCCTGTGCTTTTGTCATCATCAACTCAGGCTGCCTTGGACAACCCTTATGGTCAAAGCAAAAAAGCAGGGGAGGATTTGTTCTTTCAATACGCTAAAGAAACTGGGGCAAGGGTGCTTGTTTATCGTTACCCAAATGTTTTTGGTAAATGGTGTAGACCAAATTACAATAGCGCTGTAGCAACATTTTGCAATAATATAGCAAATGATTTGCCAATTCAAGTGAATGACCGTAACCATCCTATGACACTTGTTTATGTTGACGATGTTGTAGATGAAATCATTAATGCAATGTGCGGTAACGAAACTCGTGATGGCGAATATTGTAAAGTGCCTGTTGAACATAAAATTACACTTGGTGAAATTGTTGATTTAATCTATTCTTTTAAAGAGAGTCGCGAAAACAAAATGGTACCTGATGTCACTGAAGGTAGTTTTAGTAAGAAACTTTACAGTACATATCTTTCATATTTACCAAAGGACCAGTTTTCATATCCGCTGAAAATGAATATTGACGACCGTGGTTCATTTACTGAGATTTTGAGAACAGTAAATAACGGTCAGTTTTCAGTAAATATTTCAAAGCCACATATCACAAAGGGACAACATTGGCATCATACAAAGAACGAAAAATTCCTTGTTGTATCAGGTAAGGGTGTAATCCGTTTTAGAAAAATTGATAGTGATGAGGTTATTGAATATTTTGTTTCAGGCGAAAAGTTAGAGGTTGTTGATATTCCAACAGGTTATACTCATAACATTGAAAATCTTGGCGATACAGATATGGTTACTTTTATGTGGTGTAATGAGTGCTTTGACCCTGAAAAACCTGACACTTTCTTCTTGGAGGTTTAAAAAATGAAACTTGATTATAGCGATATTAAATTTCAAGACAATGGCAAGTTAAAGCTTTTGATTATTGTGGGTACACGCCCTGAAATCATTCGTCTTGCTGCAGTAATTAACAAGTGTCGTCAGTATTTTGACTGTATTCTTGCTCATACAGGTCAAAATTATGACTATAACCTTAATGGTGTATTCTTTAAGGACTTAAAGTTACAGGACCCTGAGGTTTATATGGACGCAGTAGGTGATGACCTTGGCGCAACGATAGGTAATATTGTAAATTGCTCATATAAGCTTATGGCTGAAATTAAGCCGGATGCTTTGCTTATTTTAGGCGATACAAATTCTTGTCTTTCAGCAATTCCTGCAAAAAGATTACACATTCCAATTTTCCATATGGAGGCAGGTAATCGTTGTAAGGATGAGTGTCTTCCTGAAGAAACAAACCGTAGAATTGTTGACATTATTTCAGATGTTAATCTTGCGTATTCAGAGCATGCAAGAAAATATCTTCATGAATGCGGACTTCCAAAAGAGCGTGTTTATGTAACAGGTTCACCAATGGCTGAGGTGCTTCACAATAATCTCAGTGATATTGAAGCATCACAAATCCACGAAAAGCTTGGATTAGAAAAGGGTAAATATATTCTTCTTTCAGCTCATCGTGAAGAGAATATTGATACCGAAAAGAATTTTCTTTCTCTTTTCAATGCAATCAATGAAATGGCAAAAAAATATGATATGCCAGTTCTTTATTCTTGCCATCCAAGAAGTAAAAAACGTCTCCAAGCAACTGGATTTAAGCTTGATAGTCGCGTTGTAATGCACGAGCCACTTGGTTTCCATGATTATAACTGTTTGCAAATGAATGCTTTTGCGGTTGTGTCAGATAGTGGTACATTACCTGAAGAAAGCTCGTTCTTCACAAGTATTGGTAAGTCATTCCCTGCAGTATGTATTCGTACATCAACTGAGCGTCCAGAGGCACTTGATAAAGCATGCTTTGTACTTGCAGGTATCAGTGAAAAATCACTTCTTCAAGCAGTTGATACTGCAGTTGAAATGAATAGGAATAACGATATTGGCATTCCAGTGCCTGATTATGTTGATGAAAATGTTTCAAATAAGGTTGTAAAGCTTATTCAATCTTATACAGGCGTAGTTGACAAAATGGTTTGGAGAAAGTTCTAATAACAAAAAATAAAACCTACTGATTTTTGTCAGTAGGTTTCTTTTTGTTTATAATCCTGATTTCTCAAAAATTTCTTTCATAATATCAACGCTTTCTTGGCTAACATTTGAAATTATTTCTTGCTTTTTAATAATGCTTTTATCTTTTCGTAAGGCATATTCAAAAAATCTTATAACCCAAAAGATTGGCAACAAAAACGGCATTTTATAGAGAATAGGGTATTTTAATTTCATATGTTTAAGTTTAGGAAATACTACC
>JAZLET010000116.1:0-7310 GCA_045615405.1 Candidatus Fimenecus sp. | reverse complement strand
GATTACCTTGTAAGCTTCTTCAAGTTTTTTTACTGTTTTCTGAAGGTCAATGATATAAATACCATTTCTTTCAGTGAAGATGTATTCAGCCATTTTAGGGTTCCATCTTCTTGTTTGGTGTCCAAAATGAACACCTGCCTCAAGTAACTGTTTCATAGATACTACTGACATGATTTTTTCCTCCTTATTTATATCCTCTGCACGGGTCAACTTTTAATGGGACATACTGTGTATGCAATACCATTAAAATCACCGCACATGCGAATTGCTGAAAAATTATACCACAACAATATTATAATTGCAAGTGTTTTTTTTGAATTATTTATACTGATAAATTTTATTGCTATTTTGCGTATAAATCATAATTGTTTTCCCATTGCTTGTGATTGTAATATCACCATTAAAAGCAGTACAAAAAGTTTTTACGTTATTGTTTTCTAAAACATTTAGTATTTTTCCATTTGGATGTTTATAACTATTATCAGCACCGCTAGAAATCAGTGCAATAGCAGGACTTGTTGCTAATAAAAAATTTTCACTTGTAGATGTTTTGCTGCCATGATGACCAATTCTTAGCACATCAACATCAATATCATAATCCGAACGAATTAAGTCATTTTCAATTTTTGATTCAGCATCACCTTGAAAAAGAAACTCATTTTCACCATAAGTGACTTTAAGCACAATTGACATATTATTAATATTATTGCTTTGAACAGTTGGAGATAAAATCTCAACAAGAGCATCACCTAACATAAAACTTTTACAATCTTGTGCAGGTATTTTATTTACTTTTTTTATATCTAAAGTGTTAATTAAAACATTATATGATTTTGAAGTAACATTATTAGATTGCGCTAATCTTGGCATTATAAAATTGTTAACATTAACATCATTGAGTATTTTTGTCGCACTCCCCATATGGTCATCATGCTGATGAGTAATAACCATAAAATCAATTGTATCAATTTCTAATGTCATTATTGATTGGCGAATTGTGTTAATTTGATTTAATGTTGAGCAGTCAATCATCATAACCTTGTTGTTACATTTAATTATTGTGCAGTCACCTTGACCAACATCAAGATAATAAATAGCAAAATCACTGTCTTGAGGGTCAACACCATCAATAGCGCCAATATATCTTTTTACATCACTATTAGATGCGATATTGAATGTATTAAAGATAATTAGGAGACAAGAAAAAAATAATGTAACAATTAAGATTAAAAATACTTTTCTTTGTTTTCGTGTTAATTTGTCAAAGCGATATGCATTTTCATTTTTTCTTCCGCTTTTGTAAATTTGTCTTTCTTTTTTTGTCATGATTTTTCTTTACCTGATTTATATTGTTACTCTTATCATTAAATTTAGGTTTAATTAGACATTTAGGTGAATTTCCAATTAAATCTCCCCTACCAGACTTCTTTAAAGCCTCGTAAACTAAATCATAATTTTTAGGATTGAAGTATTGCATTAATGCTCTTTGTAAAGCTTTATCATGAGGAGTTTTTGCTACATACACTTTTTCAAGGGTGTATGGGTCAAGCTCAGTATAATACATTGCAGTAGAAATTGTACCGGGAGTAGGATAATAGTCTTGAACTTGTTCTGGATGTAGTTTTTCATCACGAATAAACTCCGCCAACTCAACAGCATCCTTAAGGCTTGCACCAGGATGTGAAGACATTAAATACGGCACAAGATATTGTTCTTTCCCAATAGACTTTGTATATGTGAAATACTTCTTTGAAAAATCTTTGTATGCTTTAATATGAGGTTTTCCCATTTTATCAAGAACAGTTGCAGAGCAATGTTCAGGAGCAACTTTAAGCTGACCACTTACATGATATTTAACAAGCTCTTTAAAAAACTCATCGTTTTTATCACAAAGCATATAATCGTAGCGAATACCTGAACGAATAAAAACTTTCTTGACCTTTGGTAAATTGCGAATACTTCTCAAAATATTGAGATATTCTTCGTGGTTTGAAACAAGTGCAGGACAAGGGTTAGGAGCAAGGCATTTTTTACCCTTACAAAGTCCGTTTTTTAGCTGTGCATCACAAGATGTTCTTCTAAAATTAGCAGTTGGACCACCAATATCATGAATATAGCCTTTAAATCCATTTAGTTCAGTTAATAATTTTGCTTCTTTTATAATGGATTCTTTGCTACGACAAGTAACATACCTGCCTTGATGAAATGCAATTGAACAAAAATTGCAAGCACCAAAACAGCCACGATTATGAGTGATTGAAAATTCAACCTCAATAATTCCTGGTACTCCCCCATCCTTTTCATACATTGGATGATATGTTCTCATATATGGCAACTCATAGATTTTGTCAAGTTCCTCGCTAGTTAATGGTTCCATTGGCTCGTTTTGAACAAGCATCATTTTACCGTGGCGTTGTTTAATTACCTTGCCACGAATGTGGTCTTGTTCGTCTTGTTGAATTCTACAAGAAATTGCGTATTCTTTTTTAGATGAAATGACATTTTCTAATGACGGACATTCAACACCTTTATATGGTGTTTCGGTAACTGGCACAGCATAGCAAGTACCTTTAATATCGGTTAACGACTTTATATCTTCACCGTCGTTAAGTCGGTTTGCTATTTCAACTGTTTGCTTTTCGCCCATTCCAAAAGAAATTAAATCCGCTTTTGAATCAAAAAGAATAGATGGTCTAATGGCATCATCCCAATAATCATAATGAGCAAAACGGCGTAACGATGCCTCTAAGCCGCCAATGATAATTGGAACATCACCATATATTTCGCGTATTTTTTGACAATAAACAATAACTGCACGGTCAGGGCGCAATCCAATTTTTCCGCCTGGGGAATATGCATCAGTACTTCTTTTCTTTTTAGCAACAGTATAATGAGCAACCATAGAGTCAATATTACCTGATGAAACCATAAACCCAAGTCTTGGCTTACCAAAAATCTTAAATGATTCATTGTTATGCCAGTTTGGCTGGGAAATAATACCAACTTTATACCCCGCATTTTCAAGTACACGAGTAATTATAGACACGCCGAAGCTGGGATGGTCAACGTACGCATCACCAGATACGTAAACAAAATCAACTTCATCCCAGCCTCTATTAATCATATCTTGTTTTGAGACAGGTAAAAATGTATTATTCTTCACTTGCATCCTCATCTTCACCGTATGACTTGTCCGCTCCGCCTTGCGCCAAAGCGTTCATTTCATACCACTGTTGCTTTGATACTAATACTTTACGAGGTTTTGCACCCTCATATGGGCCAATTATTCCACGCTCTTCAAGTTCATCAATAATTCTTGCTGCTCTAGCGTAACCTAATTTAAGTTTTCTTTGTAGAAGTGTTGTAGACGCTGATTGTGCTTCAATAACAGCTTCTATAGCTTTTGGAAGCATTTCGTCTGCAGGTCCATCTCCACCATCAGAATCAGATGATGAGTCCTTCTTTTTAACTCCGGTATTTGCAGCATTTTTATCAATTTCCTTCATAACAACATCATCATATACTGATTCAGCTTGTTTTTTAATGTGATTAACAACATTTTCAACTTCTTTATCCGAAAGGAAACAGCCTTGAACACGAATAGGCTTTGGAATGCCAACAGGATAATAAAGCATATCGCCGTTACCGAGTAACTTTTCAGCGCCAATTGAATCAATAATTGTACGTGAGTCAACTTGAGATGAAACTGAAAGAGAAATTCTACTTGGAATATTAGCTTTAATAATACCAGTAATAACATCTACTGATGGTCTTTGTGTAGCGATAACAAGATGCATACCGGCAGCACGAGCCATTTGTGCAAGACGACAAATTGAATCTTCAACTTCGTTTGGAGCCGCCATCATAAGGTCGGAAAGCTCGTCAATGAAGATAACAATTTGATGCATTTTTTTCTTTCCTTGGCTTTCACAAATGCTATTATAACCTGAAATGTCACGAACTCCATTTTCAGAGAACGTTTTATATCTAGTAAGCATTTCACCTACTGCCCAAGCAAGTGCACCAGACGCTTTTTTAGGGTCAGAAACAACCGGAACAAGCAAATGAGGAATTCCGTTATAAACAGTAAATTCAACTTGTTTTGGGTCAATCATAAGAAGTTTAACCTCATCAGGAGTAGCATTATAAAGAATACTAATAATCATTGAGTTAAGACAAACTGATTTACCTGAGCCAGTTGTACCTGCAATGAGCAAGTGGGGCATTTTAACAAGGTCCGAATATACAAATTCGCCGGTAATATCTTTACCAAGTGCAACAGTAAGTTTTGATTTTGCTTTTTTATACTGTGGTTGGTCAATAACCTCGCGCATTGTAACCATTCTACGATTTCTATTTGGTACTTCAATACCAACAGCAGCTTTATTAGGAATTGGAGCTTCAATACGTACACCTGATGCGGCAAGATTTAATGCGATATCGTCAGCAAGGTTTGTGATTTTACTGATTTTAACACCGGCAGCAGGTTGAATTTCATATCTTGTAACTGAAGGGCCGGAACAAATACCAACTAATCTTGTTTCTACACCAAAGCTTCTAAGTGTATCTTCAAGTTTTTTTGCGGTTTGCTTATGCTCAGCTTCTATATTTGAAGCATTACCTTCTTGTGGGGCATTAAGGCATTCTATTGGCGGTAAAAGATATACTCTTTTTTCAGTTTCAATATTATCTTCCTGAGCATTATCGTTGGAATCTTCTATTACCTCTTCTTCATTTTCAGGTTCTTCTTTAGCTACATTTTTCTTGATAATATCGTCAAGATTAATAACATTTTCTTGTTCAGTTTTTCCGTCTATTTCAGATTCTACTGATTCTTTTATATCAATATAAGGAATCAGTTCATTTGCGTCTTCGTTTGTTTCCTCATCATTATCGTCAAAAGTTAATGGTTCAGCTTCTTCAATTGGCTCTGGACCTAAGTCAATGTCGTGATTAAACTTTTCTTTTCTTTTTTTGCGTTCTTCAGCATTTTGCTCGGCTCTCTCATTATATTCAGCAATTTTTTCGCCAGTAAATTCCCCTACCTTTTTAACTGGCTTTGAAATACTTCTTAAAAGGTTTCCAAGTGTAAGGCCGGTAAATATCATTACAAGAACAAATAAAATAATAAAAGTAATTATGAGTGCCGCAATACTGCTACCACCAGTAATAAGAAGGAAAATACCACCAATAATAGCACCAAAAGCACCGCCACCAAGCATACTTCCGTTAATATAAAACATGTTGTACGCCTCTTTAATCGCAACACCGTATGTATCATTAGGATTGCATTGGAAAATATGAACAATTCCGCAAAGCAAAGATACAATTATTAAAATTTGAATTATTTTAGAGGTGAAATTATTATCATTTTTATCTAACGCCATAACAACCGATGAAATAATCATTAATAGTGGAAATACAAATGTACAAAACCCAAAAACACCGAATAAAAATGTACGCATTCCACCCCATAAACCATCAGCATCAATTACAGCCATACAAAACCAAAGAATGCCTACAGCAAACATAATAATTGCTGACAATTGTTTGTTAACAACTAATTCATTGTTTTTAGATTTTGTAGTTTTCTTTTTTTGTGTTGTTTTCTTTCTTCCTTGAGTCGCCATCTTTTTTACATCTCCAAATTAAAGTCCTAAAATACTACTAATTATTGTGAAAATACCAATTATCAAGCAATAAAATCCAAAATATTTCCACATATCTTTTTTCAAAATCCACTGCAACAATTTTATACAAGCCACACCGACTACAGCAGCTACTAAAACACCAACGATTGTTGGTAACAATTCAAGTTGTGCACCAGCTTCTACTGCATCTTTAAGTTCAACGGCATTTGCAACTAAAATTGCTGGAATACCAAGAATGAATGAATACTCAACCATACTTTCTTTTTTAACACCACATAGCATTCCAGTTGATATTGTTGAGCCTGAGCGTGAAAT
Source organism: Candidatus Fimenecus sp. (assembly GCA_045615405.1). Taxonomy (GTDB): domain Bacteria; phylum Bacillota; class Clostridia; order Oscillospirales; family Acutalibacteraceae; genus Fimenecus. The sequence goes on along the minus strand of JAZLET010000116.1, from coordinate 1,344 downwards.
TCCAGGAAATCCTGCAGCAAACACTTGTGCTAAACCAATAGCAAAAGCGTCAAGTGTATTCACTTCTCTGTTTAAAGTTTTCTTTTTTGCAACATATGTAGAGGTAAGTAACAATACACCAGTAAATAAGAAACAAATTCCTTCTAAAAGAATACTGTCATCTTCAGAGAAGCCGCTAAGCCAATCCATAAGCTTCATATCATTTCCGATTGGAATCAATAAAAGCAAAAGTGGAATGCAAGAAAATACAAACATAACAAGCATTTTCTTCTTACCTTTAAGTTGCTTGAATTTAAATTTACCAGTAAAAATATCTTTTACAAGCCCAAAAGCATCAACTATCAGTTCAAATATTGTCTTGTAAAAAACAATGAATACAGCAATTAATGTGCCTAAATGAAGTAAAACCGAAAATAATAATGAACCTTCACCATCAACACTTAAAAAATGTTGAAACAATGATAAATGACCACTACTTGATATTGGTAAAAATTCAGTTATACCTTGAACTATACCAAGAATTATTGCTTTTATGATTGACATTATATCAACTCCGAAAATATTGTATATTGAAAATTAATTTACCTTTTTATGCGTAAAACTACTAAATATTGTACCACAAACAAATTACAATATCAATGTTTTGACAAAAAATACTTTATATTATATATAAATATATTGACAAATTTATAACAATATAATAAAATTATAAAAGATTGTTAAAAAAATGAAAAAGTCCAAGGAGTGATTCACAATGGGTATGACAATCGGACAAAAACTTATTAAATCTCACCTTGTTAGTGGTGATATGACTGTAGGTAGTGAAGTTGGTCTTAAAATTGACCAAACATTAACACAAGATGCTACTGGTACAATGGCTTATCTTGAGCTTGAAGCAATGGGAATTGAACAAGTTAAAACTGAGCTTTCAGTTGCTTATATTGACCACAACACATTACAAACTGGTTTTGAGAATGCTGATGACCATAGATTCATCCAAAGCGTAGCTAAAAAGCGTGGTATTCGTTTTTCAAGACCTGGTAATGGTATTTGTCATCAAGTTCACCTTGAACGTTTTGGTAAGCCAGGAAAGACACTTATCGGCTCTGATAGTCACACACCTACTGGTGGTGGTATCGGTATGCTCGCAATGGGTGCAGGCGGTCTTGATGTTGCAGAAGTCGGATCGTAGCCATGTCGTTCTGTGTGCCAAGGAGTTGAGGAGCTCAGTTGTCTTCCTAAGACCGCTTGGCCTCCGACTTCTTATCGGCTCTGATAGTCACACACCTACTGGTGGTGGTATCGGTATGCTCGCAATGGGTGCAGGCGGTCTTGATGTTGCAG
>JAZLET010000115.1:0-2310 GCA_045615405.1 Candidatus Fimenecus sp. | reverse complement strand
GGTCTTGCTGAAATTTTCGTTACAGCAGGCGCAGTATTCTCAACACCTACTTGCGGACCTTGTCTTGGTGGTCATATGGGTATTTTGGCTGCGGAAGAAAAGGCAATTTCTACTACAAACCGTAACTTTGTTGGTCGTATGGGACATCCAACAAGCGAGGTTTATCTTGCAAGTCCATATGTGGCTGCTGCAAGTGCAATCGCAGGTTATATTTGCACTCCAGAGGAGGTTATGTAAGATGAAAATTCAAGGTACAGTACATAAATACGGTGACCACGTTGATACTGACGTTATTATTCCTGCAAGATACTTAAATACCGCTGACCACAAAGAGTTAGCAAGTCATTGTATGGAAGATATTGACAAGGAATTTGTAAATAAAGTTAAAGATGGCGACATTATGGTTGCAGGTGTTAACTTTGGTTGTGGCTCATCTCGTGAACACGCTCCTATTGCTATTAAGGCGGCAGGTGTTTCTTGCGTAATTGCAAAAACCTTTGCAAGAATTTTTTATAGAAACTCACTTAACATTGGACTTCCAATTTTAGAATGTCCTGAGGCTTGTGATGCTATCGCAAACGGTGACGAAGTAAGCGTTGATTTTGACACAGGCGTTATTACAAATGTTACAAAAGGCACAAGTTACAAAGCTCAACCATTCCCTGAGTTTATTCAAAATATTATTTCTAAAGGCGGATTACTTGCATCACTTAAATAAGTGCAAAGTGCAAAATGATTACAGTAACATATTTCCCTAATTCCCATAAGATGTAATGTAAGTTCAAAATGGGAAGGAGGAAATATAAATGTGTAACTTCTTCGGTAACAACACTTGGTTGATTATTATCATCATCTTAATTCTTCTCTCTGATAATAACAACGGCGGTTGCGGTTGCAACAACGACTGTGGTTGTCAACGCCAAAAGGATTATGATTGCTGCTGCTAATCAAAATGCAAAGTGAAAAATAATAGATAATAAAATGGTTTCGGTGGTGGAGGGTTTTCTCTGCCACCGTTTTTAAATGAAAATTGGAAAGTGTAAATACTATGGACTACTACGAAATTGATAACTCACCTGAAAGGGCGTTGCTTATCTCAGTTGACACTGGTGATTTTGACGCTGACGCCTCAATAGAAGAATTAACGCTCCTCACTGAAAGTGCAGGGGCTATTGTAGTTGGTACAATTATTCAAAGAAAGAGCAACCCTGATGGTGCAACCTACCTTGGAAAAGGTCGCTTGGCTGAGGCTGAGCTTTTTTGTCATAATCAAGAGGTTGACTTAATTGTATGTGATGGCGAGTTAACTCCGTCGCAAATCCGCAACATTGAAAACGCTACAAAGGTACGCGTTGTTGACCGCACACAGTTAATCCTTGATATTTTCGCATTAAGAGCCAAGACAAGTGAAGGTAAATTGCAGGTTGAGTTGGCTCAACTTAAGTATTCACTCCCCCGCCTTACCGGTAAAGGTAAAGAGCTTTCTCGTCTTGGTGGCGGTATTGGTACTCGCGGTCCTGGTGAAACAAAGCTTGAAAGTGACCGTCGTCACATTATGAGACGAATGCACGCGTTACAAGAGCAATTAAGTGAAGTTGAAAAGCGTCGTGGACTACTTCGTAAGCGTCGTGAAAAAGACGGTGTTATTACAGTAGCGTTAGTTGGCTACACAAATGCAGGTAAGTCAACACTTATGAACGCCCTTACTGATGCCGGTGTTTTGGCTGAGGACAAGCTTTTTGCAACTCTTGACCCAACATCACGAAAGCTTACACTCCCTAACGGACAAGATGTTATGCTTATTGATACAGTTGGATTTGTAAGCCGACTCCCCCACGATTTAGTTAAGGCGTTTAAATCAACCCTAGAAGAAGCAAGTGAGGCAGACATTATTCTTAATGTGTGTGACGCTTCAGACATTCATTGTAGTGAGCATATTGAGATTACCACCGATATTTTGCGAGAATTGGGCTGTAAAGGTGAGAACATTATCACTGTAATGAACAAGTGCGACAAGGCGGAAAATGTTTATGAGCTTATTTCTATGGGCAAGACGGTTATGATAAGCGCATTAAAGGGTGTTAACCTTGATTTGTTGTTAAAAGAGATTGAAAATGCATTAGCCTTAAAGAGCGTTACACTAAATTTGCTTATTCCATTTTCAATGGGTAGTGAGGTTAATTTTATTCGTAATAATGGTAAAATTTTAAGTGAAGAATTTACCGCTGACGGCACAAAGCTTAAGGTTATTTTACCAACCCAATTGGCTGATAAGTATAAAGATTATGTTATTTGAGTGCAAAATGCAAA
>JAZLET010000114.1:0-2424 GCA_045615405.1 Candidatus Fimenecus sp. | reverse complement strand
GAACAAAATCCCCCCTATTACTAGGGGGAATGTTTTAATTATTTGTTTGCATTTTCCTTAAGGAACGCGTTAATACCTTCAACAAATTCATCAGGGTCAACACCATGAACCATACATGCTTGTTCAACTGTTTCGCCACGTGCTGAAGGACAACCAAGACAATGCATACCAAGATTTAAGAAAAATGGTACTGTTTCTCTTGCATTATCAAGGATTTCACCGATATTCATATCTTTTGTAACTTGAAACATCTTTATTCTCCTTTAACAACTGAAACTGAAATCTTGTTATCATTTACTGTAAACTCACTTGTGTAATCAGCATTGATTTCTTCATTGATTACGATAGAATTTGCAAGAAGTTCACCTGCAATATAATCAAGCTTTTCTGTAAGAGCATTTACAATGAACTCATCATCAACAATGATTGAAACATTGATTCTTTGTTCAACTTGATAGCCTGCATCTTTACGAGCAACCTGACATTGACGAATAATATCACGAACAACGCCTTCTTTAAGAAGCTCATCAGTAAGAACTATATCAAGTGCAACAACACTATTTTCAGCAAATTCAGCTGAAACAACACCTTCTTTAGTTTTTGACTGAACTGCAAAAATAGATGCATCAAACTTTTCATCCCAACCTGGAACTGCAATTTCACCGCCTGTAACAACTGCTGTAGTAAGTGCTTTCATTTCGTCAGCTGAAAGTCCTTCAAGTGTTTGCTTCATCTTATTTACATTTTGCTTAAGAACTGCACCTGCAACCTTAAAGTTAACTGTAAGGAATTGGTCATTAAGAATGCTGATATCATCAATATATTCAACAGTCTTGATATTAAGCTCATCAAGAATATTCTTCTCAAATGTCTTAATTTTATTTGCTTTATCTGCATCACAGCAAACAAAAAGTTTTGAAAGTGGTTGACGAACTTTAATTTGTTGCTCGTTACGAAGTCTCATTGCAGTAGCAATTACTTCACGAACAAGAGCAGTTTGCTCAATAACGCCATCATCTTCAACGCCTTCAATAACTGATGGCCAATCACTTAAGTGAACTGATTCAGCAACTGTTGAATCACATTTCTTAATAAGATTTTGCCAAATGTATTCAGTCATAAATGGTATAACTGGAGCCATTGTTTGAACACAAACTTTAAGAGCATTAAAGAGTGTCCAATATGCAACCATCTTATCATCTTGGTCCTCAGTTTTCCAGAAACGACGACGGTTTGCACGAATGTACCAGTTAGAAATATCATCAACGAATACTTCAAAATCTTTAACCATTGCTGATGACTTGTAGTCATCCATATAAGCAGTTGCTTTTTTAATGAACTCATTTGTTCTTACAACGAGCCATTTGTCCATTGGTGTAAGTTTTGAGAAATCAACTTTATAATCAGCAAAGTTTGGTTTGTCGAGTTGTGCATAGGTATCAAAGAATGTGTAAACATTCCAGAAGCCAAGCATCTTTCTTCTTGCCTCGTCACCAAGATTATAACCGAAACGAACATCATTGTTGCTTGGAGCACTTGCATAAAGATAACGAACAGTGTCAGCACCAATTTTCTCAGCTGCTTCATCAAACTTAATCATAAAGCCAGTTTTTGAGAATTTAGAGCCATCTTCAGCAACAACCATACCGTTTGTAACAACCTTTTCATAAGGTGCACGACCTACAAGAACTGTACTCATAAAGAGCATTGAGTAGAACCAAAGACGAACTTGTTCGTGCATTTCAGTAACCCACTCTGCTGGGAAGTTCTTTTCCCAAGCTTCACGGTCAGTAAAGTAGCCAAGTGTTGAGAATGGAACGATACCAGCGTCAAGCCAAACATCACCAATATCAGAAACACGAGATACTTCTTTTCCACAGTGTGGACACTTAATTTGAACCTCATCAACCCATGGTCTATGAAGTTCAGGAAGAGCGTCAACCTTTGCTGGGTCAACAGCATTTTCGCGAAGTTCATCTTTTGAACCAATTACTGTGATATGGCCACAGCTACATGGATAGAAAGGAAGTGGCATACCATAATAACGTTTACGAGAAATATTCCAGTCACCCATATTTGTAAGCCAGTCATTCATACGCTTACCATTTGAAGCAGGTTCCCAAGTAACTGAGTTAGCACACTCAATAAGTTTAGGCTTAATTTCACTTGTTTTAATGTACCAAGCTGGAACAAGACGGAAAACGATTTCACTCTTACATCTCCAACAAACTGGATAGCTGTGTTCATGTGGTTCAACTTTATAGAGTTTATTTTGTTCATCGAGCTTTTCAAAAACTTCGTCAGCAATTGTATGGCTATCCTTGCCTGTCATGAAGCCAAAACCTTCAAGATAAATACCCATATCATCAATAGGCATAACCTTTGGAAGACCAAGTCTTTCACCAAGTTCAAAGTCTTCGATAC
>JAZLET010000113.1:0-6471 GCA_045615405.1 Candidatus Fimenecus sp. | reverse complement strand
AGCCACGCTCTGGCTTAAAGATTTTACCCATTGTTCTATAAATGTCTTCGGCGGATTTAATGTCCATCATTCTCTCACCATAAGGTGGATTGCAAATTACTGTACCTTTTTCAGTTTTTGGTACAAAGACCTTTAAATCCTTTTTAGATAAATCTATTTTCATACCAACACCGGCACGACGAGCATTTTCACGTGCGATTTCAAGTGCGTGGAAATCAATATCAGAGCCATAAGCCCTAAAATCGGCATCACGGATTACAAGGTCGGTCGCTCTACCTCTTTCTTGTTGCCAAACGGAAGCAGGAATATTTTCAAAACGTTCAGAAATAAATGAGCGGTGAAGTCCCGGCGCAATATTAAGTGCTTTCATAGCACCCTCAATAAGAATTGTACCTGAGCCACAGCAAACATCATAAAGTGTATGATAATGACGAAGTCTTGCCAAATCCGCCATAGCAGCTGCAAGAGTTTCTTTAATTGGTGCCGCATTTGCAACAGGACGATAACCACGTTTGTGAAGTCCTGCGCCTGAGGTGTCAATAAACACAGTAACAATATCTTTCATAATTGAAAACTGAATTTGATGCTTTGCACCACTTTCTTCAAACCAAGAAATTCCGTATTTTTCTTTAAGGCGCTCAACAACTGCTTTTTTGATAATTGCCTGACAGTCACTTACTGAATGAAGTTGAGAATTAAGAGAATAGCCTTTTACTGGGAATTCGTCAAACTTGCCAATCCATTCTTCCCAAGGCAATTTCTTAACGCCTTGAAAAAGTTGTTCAAAGGTAATTGCCTTAAACTCGCCCATACGAATTAAAATTCTTTCACTATATCTTGAGCAAAGATTTGCACGAGCAAGAATATTCTCATCGCCTTCAAAATCTACTCTACCATTTTTTGCTTCAACATTTTGTGCTTCCATATCTTTTAATTCTTGAGCAACAAGACCCTCAAGTCCTAAAAGACAAGGCGCCGAAAACTTAATTAACATACATCTTCTCCAAGTCAGTTAAAAAATCCATAATCAAAGATAGTATAGACTTTTTTATTTCTTTTGTCAATTATTCAAATATAGACAAAAAAATAGCGGAAGCATTTGCCCCCGCTTTAATTATTAATAGTATCTGTAAAGCGCAACTACTTTACCAAGGATTATAACCTCATTTGTGATAATTGGCTCATAAGCATCATTTTCAGGTTGAAGTCTAAAGTGACCATTTTCTTTATAAAAACGCTTAACGGTTGCTTCGTCTTCAATCATAGCAACAACGATTTCGCCATTTGTTGCATAAGGTGTTTTCTCACAAATTACAACGTCACCGTCAAGAATACCTGCCCAAAGCATACTCTCACCACGGACCTTAAGTGCGAAAAGAGATTTATCACGAGAAACTCTACCATTGTATGGAATATAGCCCTCAATTTGCTCAACCGCCAAAATTGGCATACCAGCAGTAACAGTACCTAAAAGTGGAACGCTTGTTACATTCTCAGCTTGACCAAGCACACGAATTGAGCGCTTTAAAAGTGGGTCGCGCTCAATATAACCTGCTTCTTCTAAAGCATCAAGATTTGCTTGAACAGATGATGTTGAACGAAGACCTACCGCTGAACCGATTTCACGAACTGATGGTGGAACACCACATTGTGAGCGTTCACAAAGAAACTCATAAATTTTTTGTTGTGTATCATTAATAGGGCGCATAAAAACTACTCCTCAATTAAAATTCTTATTAAAATGCCTACTTTTTCTATATTCTAACATATAATTTTCAAAAAGTAAACATTTGTTCGGCATTTTTTCAAAAAATTTTTAATTTTTATTATTTTAGGCTTGTTCATACTTATTTTTCTAAAAATTAAAATGATGTTCATTATTTTTTCATATTTGTTTGTTATTATTTAGATGCACCAAAGGAGACTGCGGTGCACATACCCCATCCTCAAACAACCCCTCAGGCTGATGTATTTCAGCCGGAAAAACGGACAGCACCGCAACTGTCCGTTTTTTTCTTTTATCTTATAGTCTTTAACTACAATATTGTGTATAATTTTTCCACCTTGGTCAAAAATATTGACGGAGGTGCTTTCATTTGAAAAGAATTAAAAATCAAGAAAAAATTAAAAAGACTATTTATTCCGTTTCGGCATTTATAATGTGTGGCGTTGTACTTTTTGCCTTTTGGTTATACAACAAGGACAACAATGTTCCCCCACAAGAGCCTAATACTACTACAACCACAACGGAGCAAACGACTGACGACATTCAAGTTAACACTCCTGTACCGAACGTGCCTGATGATAGAAACGACCCTGTTACTACTACAACTGAAGCTCAAATAAGTGTGTTTTATTCATTTCCCCTTGGAAACAAGGTGGCAAGGGAATACTCTAAAGGCGAAATCGTAAAGAATAAGACAACTGACGACTGGCGCACTCACAACGGAGTTGACATAAATGGTGCAAAAGGCGACCAAGTGAATGCCATTTGTGATGGTGTTGTCTTAGAGCTTGAGCATAGTGAAATATGGGGTACAACTTTAACTGTTAACCACGGTAACGGCATTACCGCAAAATACTGTGGGCTTCAAAAAGGTAGCACATTAAACCCCGGTGATGAAATGAAGGCAAACAGTAAAATCGGCTTACTTGGTGAAATCCCTATTGAAAGTGCCGATGGTATTCACTTACATTTTGAGTTGTATAAAAATGGCGTTACAGTTTCACCATCGGATTATTTAGGAAAGCGTGTTGATATATAAAAATAAATGTGGTAAAATTTTCTCGGTGATTAAATGAAATCCATTTATTTTTTTGAATTATTAGAAAAAACTGAATACGAAAGTGAAGATTTGCCACAAAGCGTATTAAGTCATTGTAAAAAAAGAGAAAGTTTTGCTGCAGCAAAAGCGCTTATTGATATGGGAGTGCAAAATCTTCGTTATGAAGAAAATGGCAAACCTCTTGCAGACAACTGTTATGTGAGTATTTCACATAGTGGCAATATGGTTGCCGTTTGCATAAGTGAAAATCCTGTTGGAATTGATATTGAAAAAATTGACGACAAAAGAAATTTTATAAAACTTTCAAAACGAATTTTTCGTGGGAAAGAATTAGAAGCTTTCAATAATAATCCTACCGCTGAATTGTTTTACGAAATATGGACTCAAAAAGAAGCATACAGTAAAATTGATGGACAAGGCGTAAACGAAATTATGAGTGGATTTGATGTTTACGAATTGCAAAATTACGAATTCCAAACCGAAATTATAAACGATTATGTATTATCAGTTTGTGAGAAGATAAAATGAAAAAGGGCACCATATGGTGTCCTTTTTACTTTCCTAATATATAATTCACAACCGCTTGTGGTGTACATTCAGGTAAATCAATTTCTTCACTTGGTTCTAACATATTTTCAAGATAATGGGCATCTGAATTGCGTAGATGTTTCATTCCCTTAAGCAAAGGATGTTTTTCTTCATACTGTGGAATATACGCTTTGTGTGTAAACTCCGCACAAGTAAAATTCATTTCAGGGTACATAAATCCCAAAACTGACAAAACCGAATAAGATGCACGGTCAAGGTGTGCTGGGAAAACAACTCCATTAAATCGTGATACTTCTGCTACAACATCATCAATGCTTATTCCTGATGCGGTGGTAAGCAAAACATCTTCACACCCTAAAATATTATCAAGATGGTCCATTATACGCTGTTCACCAAAAATCTCTTCTTCGTTTTTGATAAATGGCATTGTTGTTTTTACATATTCCGAAAAATCTAAGGCTTTTTGAAGTGTTGGGAAAAGACAAACTGTATGAATTTCTTCCGCTGTGCAAAGCTCCATTCCGGTCACAACTGTAATTCCCGCCTGTTCACCTGCTTTTATAGCGGCAGGGCAATTAAGACAGGAGTTGTGGTCGGTGAGGGCAATAATATCATAACCCATAAGTTTTGCCATATTGACAAGATTATATGGTGTCATATCGTTATCGCCACAAGGTGACAAGCACGAATGCAGGTGAAAATCATACTTTAAGTTCATAACAAATTACCCAATTTTGTTGCTAAAGTATACGAATTTTCTTCTGACGAAAGAATGCTAACCCCTTGCATTTCGGCACGGTCTTTAGCGTTGTCGTCAAGAGTTGCATTTTCACAAAGCACAATACAAGCACAATCAGCAAGTACACAAACGCCAATTGCATTAATGTTACCCATTACGGTAAACCAGCAATCACCACTTTGTGCTCTACCCATAACCCAACTTAAAAGGTCACCGCAATAACCACCTGTGATTTCGCGATTTATATCACCTTCAACGAGTATTTTAAGTTCTAATTTTTCAACTAAATCTTTAACTGTCATTATCTTTCTTCCTTGTTTTCTGTACGGAATGGTTTTGGAATAACCACGCCTTCTTTTTCTTTCATATTGAAAATGCAATCGTTAATATCTGCCTTACCTGCTATAACATCTTCAGCAAAGCAACGGCAAGATGGCGAACCACACATACCACAGTCAAGACCTGGCAAGGTTTTACGAAATTCGTTAATGTCGTTCATTTTTTGCATTGCCTCAAACACATTGTCAGCCAATTTCCAAGGAGCCGCCTGCAAAGGTTTTTCCCAATACATCTCTGTTGGAATTGACTCGTACTCCAAATGATTACAAGAAACAGGCATATATTTACGAAGTCTTTGAAGTCTTGCTTTTGCCACGAATGGATTTTCAACTGTTAACGGGCCACCAACACACCCACCTGAACAAGCGTTAAGTTCAATAAATTCAAGGTCGTTAAGCTTTTCGTCTTCTAATTCTTCAAGAACTTTAATAACATTTTCAATACCATCGGCCGCTAAATATCTATCTTTTAAGAGTGCCGCTGACTCACCGCCTGATGAAGCCCAGCTAACACCTATAATACCTGAATCGCTTAAATCTTCAAGCTCACTAATTTTGTCCATTTGTTGTACAAGTACAGGGTAAATATCTTTAATTGCAAGAACACCATTGATATATGACTTGCCATTACAAATAGGTTGTTTAATTGAAGATATTTTTGCGGTACAAGGTGTAATAAAGAACACACCAATTTCTTCATCAGTAAGTCCTGTTTCTTCTTTTGCCTTAATTCGTGCAAGACGAGCAGCCTCTTCCATTGGGGCATTTAAGTCAAGTACATTTTCAATAAGATTAGGAAAACGCACACGAATAAGTCTTACAACTGCAGGGCAAGCAGAAGAAATTAAAGGCTTTTTAGTCTTATTCATTGAAAGTATAAGGCGTGTTGCCTCACTGACTAACTCCGCACCCTTTGACACTTCAAAAACATCATCAAAGCCAAGTCTTTTAAGCCCTGTCAACACATAATCAGTGTCGTCAAGGTTGTTAAACTGGCCATAAAGTGATGGTGCCGGCACAGCAATTCTATATTTATATTCTAAAATTTCATTTAATGAATACTTCTCAGCATATTTTGCGTGATACGGGCAAATTCTTATGCACTCGCCACAGTCAACACAACGCTCTGAAAGTATGTACGCCTTTCCGTTACGAACTCTAATTGCATTTGTAGGGCAACGCTTAAGACAAGAAACACAACCCTTACATTTTTCCGCATCTAATCGCACAGAATGGAAATAAGTTTCATTCATAAATAATCACTCAATTTGTAAATACTTTAAGATACATAGTTGTACCCACGCCGACAGTTGAATCAATTTTCATTTCGTCGGTATATTTTTTTATATTTGGGAGTCCCATACCTGCACCAAATCCCAATGACCTAACATTATCAGGTGCAGTTGAATAGCCCTCTTTCATAGCGAGAGCCACATCAGGAATACCAGGGCCTTGGTCAGTTAAAACCATATCAATACACTCAGGTGAAATTTCAACATCAATTTGGCCACCGCCTGCGTGAATTACAAGGTTGATTTCAGCCTCATAAAGAGCAATTACAGTTTTTCTAACCACTTCGGGACTAAACCCTAAGTCCTTCAGGGTCTTTTTTACTTTACCTGACGCTTCACCTGCGCGTGTAAAATCATCACCCGGCACCTCAAAATGAAGTTTCAAGTTGCTCATTTCATTGCTCCCCCTCTAAGGCCTTTTTCATAAAGCATTCCACAAGAAGCAAACATTGCTTGTTTTGTTGTCATAAGGACAATATCGCGTTCCTTCGCCAAATCAATAATACCTTGGTCAGGTTGTTTGCCACGAACAAATACAATACATTGCATATCCATCATTTCAGCCGTTCTTACAACTTGTGGATTAACAAGACCTGAAAGAAGTACCGCTTGTTCTTTAACATATGCGAGTACATCACTCATCATATCACTACCACAAGCAGTAAAAACATCACGGTCCATAAATTCTTCACCGCAAATAACCTCTGCGTCTAAGATTTCTTTAATTTCATAAACTTTCATTATAATTCCTCCCGACATTTCGCCAG
>JAZLET010000112.1:0-3981 GCA_045615405.1 Candidatus Fimenecus sp. | reverse complement strand
AGAGTTAAAGCAGTTGTAAACGGCTCTCCTAAGAGAGTTTATGCTTGCACTCGTTGCCTTCGTTCAGGTAAGGTTGAAAGAGCAGTTTAATTCAAAGCAAAATATGAAAATTAACGGACATCTTACGATGTCCGTTTTTTCATTGTTTATTTTATTATACTCCAGATAATTGTAAAGATATCTGAACCCAATATTGCGAGTAATGGGAAGACTGTATAAATCAAGTTATCTAACTTTTTATTATCTTCTTTTTTAATAATAAGTCCTATTGCAACCAAAATTGTAAACACTGCAGTAATAATACTTGCAATCCAGTTTTTAGCACCGTCTAATGGAACAAATGCTACTCTAATTATGTAATAAGCAACATAAGATATAATACTACAAATTGCTACAATTCGCATTTTCTTTTTTTGTTTAGTTGCATCCTCTTCTATAGCCAATACAAAAATATATGACTGTACAGCAAATCCTATCAACATAAGTACTACGCTTACACCAAAGCCTAACAAAGCCGAAACAGGTATATAGCCAACAGTATCGTCAATATTGCTATGAAAATCACCGGCAATATAATTACCCATAAGATTTGGAATGAGAAGTATTGCATTTGGTAAGATATACCATAAGAATTTATATTCGTTGATTTTTCCGGTAAGAGTAGTTTTTTTCAAAATGTGTCTACTAACTAAAACACACTGACCTAACGTTAAGACTAGTAATGTCAAGTTAAGCATAATAAACATTAGGTCACCAACAAACTCCACGGACTCGGTAACTAAAGTTGTTACAACTGTTACTATTGAGGTAGGAACTATTGTAATGAATGACAAAACTATAGTTGCCACCAACGAAACTCCAAAGAAATACCAAAAAGGATTATTGGGAGTTTTCTTTTGTGATTTTGCCTTTTTTTCAACTTCAAGTTCTTCGGTAAAATAGAATGGCAAAAGATTATATTCAGTTATAATTTTTTCAGCAACTGATTCAGGTACAGGATAAATCTCATCAATTGCAGTTAACTCCTCTGTAGTCATTTCTAATTTTTGAGCAAGTTCAGTAATTCGTACATTATAGTGAGCGCGGAAAATTGATATTGTTCTTGTTTTCATAAAAGTTCCTCCCCTATTGCCATAATGAATCTAATTTTTCACAAATTTCGTCAGGCAAAGTATATACTGTATAATATGATGGTGCTGCTCTTAAATGGTATTTTCCATCTTTTGTTTTTACAAGCTCGCCACATCTATAATAAAGCGTATCTTCACCCTCAAAATGCCAGTAAATGTAACGTTCTATTTCATCTTCATAATACTCTTTATCATAATATTGAGTTTTGTTTTCATCATAATTATGACCCATTATAAAATCACGAATTTCGTTTATTTGGTGTTCACTTAAATCAATATCAGCATTACCAAAACAAATTTTTGTTACCTTTGCAGTTTCAGGGTCAACATATTTATAATCATTTTTTATGTATATATGCTCATCAGCTACATTGTCCCAACTATCATAGAATAAGTGATAAATCAAATTAGGATTATCATTTATAATCCAGTAGTCATCAGTATCACTTTGTGAAACAAGCCTTTGAGATGCTAGATTGACATCTGCATGCCAACGCGGGTCTAAATATACATATATTTCATTCTCACTTTCAATGTTATCTATAATTTCTTCACTTAATTCTTCACTTGCCATTTCAGTTGGCAAATCTTCACGATAATAATTTTTAAGTTCGTCAATGGTCTTTACATCGTCAATTACAATGATTATGCCCAAAATAAACAGCGATATAGAAAGCACAAGAAACAGTACAAAAATACTTTTAACTAATTTTTTTATTATGGTTTTTACATCAATTTGATTTGAACTGTTAGGTATTTTCTCTTTAATGGTTACTTGTTCATATCTACCATCTTCCATTTTAACACTAAATTCGTGGATTTTGATTTCTCCACTAAATTTACCGCAAGAGACAAAATGTAATATCAATAATACAGCAAAAACGAAGATTTCAATTATAACCCAACCGTTATCACTGATAACAGCAAATATAGCGGATGTTATTCCGTGTAAAATAAGTATTACAGTGCTTATTTCCCTTAGTGAATCATATTTGTATGAAATATGGTGGAAAAATCCTGAAAAGAAAATTAATGAAAAACTTAGCGTATTCAATAATGTGGCAAAATCTTCCCAACGAGGAAAGCGAGAACAAAACCACATATAAATAGAAACAATTAATATAATATGAAATAAAATATTAAATATTTCTTGTAAAACAGTTTTTTTCATAGCCACCTCTCCTTTTACAATTTTCCAATTTTAAAATACCACTTGATTTATTAAATGTCAATAAATCGTGTAAATTTGCAAGAAAATCTTGTAAAAATGCAATAATGGGTATAAAAAACGGAGGAAAAGATTCAATCTCTCCCTCCGCCAACGCTAACGCGATGCCACCTCCCTCAGCAGAGGGAGGATTTATTATTTAATTACGCATTATGAATTAACAATTACGAATTATTAATACATTCCGCCGCCTGCTTGTGCCATCGCTGCTGCAGCTGCTGCCTCAGCTTGTGGGTCAGGAATATCAGCTACAAGTGACTCAGTTGTGAGCACCATTGCTGCAACTGATGATGCATTTTGAAGTGCTGAACGAGTAACTTTTGCAGGGTCAAGGATGCCTGCTTCAAACATATCAACATATTCGCTTGTTGCAAAGTTAAAGCCATAACCCACTTTATTTGAATTTACAATTTCATTTACGATAACTGAACCTTCAAGACCTGCATTTGCTGCAATTTGACGAACTGGCTCTTCAATTGCTTTAAGAACAATCTTAACACCTGTCTTAAAGTCAGCATCGTCAGTATCAAGAAGTGCTGAAGCAGCTTTAATTGCACCAAGAAGTGCAACACCACCACCTGCAACTGTACCTTCTTCAACAGCTGCTTTTGTTGCTGCAAGAGCGTCTTCAATACGAAGTTTCTTTTCTTTCATTTCAGTTTCAGTTGCTGCACCTACACGGATAACTGCAACACCACCTGCAAGCTTTGCAAGTCTTTCTTGAAGCTTTTCGCGGTCAAAATCTGATGTTGTTTCAGCAATTTGTGCCTTAATTTGGTTGATTCTACCCTTAATAGCATCCTGGTCGCCAGCACCGTCAACGATAATTGTGTTTTCTTTAGAAATCTTAACCTGCTTTGCACGACCAAGTTGCATAAGTTGAGTATCTTTAAGCTCAAGACCTAAATCAGATGTAATTACCTGACCACCTGTAAGGATTGCAATATCTTGAAGCATTTCTTTTCTTCTATCACCAAAGCCAGGTGCTTTAACTGCAACACAAGTAAATGTACCACGAAGTTTATTAACAAGGAGTGTTGAAAGTGCTTCACCCTCAACATCTTCAGCAACGATAACGAGTTTTTTGCCTGACTGAACGATTTGTTCAAGAAGTGGAAGGATTTCTTGAATATTGCCAATTTTCTTATCAGTAATAAGAATAAGAGCATCATCAATAACTGCTTCCATTTTATCAGTATCAGTTACCATATAAGGTGAAATGTAACCGCGGTCAAACTGCATACCTTCAACTACATCACTATATGTTTCACTTGTTTTAGACTCTTCAATAGTAATAACGCCATCAGCAGTAACCTTTGCCATTGCATCTGCAATAAGGTTACCAACATACTCGTCAGCTGCTGAAACTGTGGCAACACGAGCAATATCTTCAGTTGATTCAACTGGTTTTGCATTTTTAAGCACTTCAGCTACTACTGCATCAACTGCTGCTTGCATACCCTTTTTAACTACCATTGGGTTTGCACCTGCTGCAACGTTTTTCATACCCTCACGAACAAGTGCTTGTGCAAGGAGTGTTGCTGTTGTTGTACCGTCACCTGCAACGTCGTTTGTTTTTGTTGCAACTTCTTTTACAAGTTGAGCACCCATATTTTCAAATGC
>JAZLET010000111.1:0-4195 GCA_045615405.1 Candidatus Fimenecus sp. | reverse complement strand
GGTGAATTAATAAAAACAAAGAAATAAACAAATTTCAATTTGTAGGTGAGATAATATTTCCCCCCTTCGCTAACTGCTGGACAGGCAGCAATCGCTGAAATGAAATAATTAGTTTCTAATTATTCGGAAAAGCAAATAATTAAACGAATCCCCTTGGAGCAATCCAAGGGGATTTTTATGTCTGTTGCAAATTTTCCGTTGTAATGCTATACTATAAATGAGGTGAAGAGTTATGAAAAAACGCATTATGATAATTCTCGCAATATTATTAGCTTTTATTTTAGTTGTTACATCTTACTTTTTCGTTTATGGTGGCGAGCCAGAAATTGAGAATTTCAATGATGTTTCTGCTAATTATGAAACCATTGCAAATGTAGCAATGAAATATTATAAAGAATTAACTGATAAAGATGACCGTATAACGCTTTTAACCTATGATGACCATATGAAAGTGTCTAATTACAAGAATCCGTTGGAAGATAGGGTTGTAGTTAACCTTAGCGAAGAAGAAAAATCAGCAATTAAGACTATCGACAAAGAGTTTGATTATATGTGGGTAACCAAAGATTATGTAATTTTTTGGGAAGACGAAACAAAATACTACGGTTTGGTTTATTCTGAAAATCCATTGTCAACAATTTGGGATATGAAGTCGGATTGGTATGAAAGTATTGAATATCATAGAATAGACAGTAATTGGTATGAAATCGGTGCGTTTGGCAGATAATTTCCCCACTTTGCTAACTGCAGGACAGGCTGCTATTAAAGAATCTAAGTAATTAGATTTCTAAAGTGAAATTGTCCCCACCGATTTTCGGTGGGGATTTCTATGTCTACGCAGAGTAGGTTGCAGTATGGATGACAAGGCAGTATAATTGTTTGTGAGGTGACTTATATGGATACATATATAACGGGAGCAACTATCAAAACCTTGCGTGAAAAAAGGGGGATAACACAAACACAGTTGGCAGATGTACTTGGCGTCAGCGGTAAAGCGATTTCAAAATGGGAAACAGCAAAGGGCTTACCCGATATAACGTTGATTGAGCCTTTGGCAAAAGCCCTTGGTGTTTCGGTGATGGAATTGATGTCGGGAGATACTATTATAAATAAAAATATCTCTTCAAATATTTTACTCTCCAGATTTTATGTTTGCCCTTTGTGTGGAAATATTATACGAACTACGGGTGACACTCTTATAAGTTGTTGTGGAATTACGCTCCCACCACTTGAGACAGAAGATATTGATGATAATCACGAAATAACTATTGAAAGAGTAGAGGATGAGCATTTTATAACTATAAGTCATTCTATGAGTAAAGACCACTATATCTCGTTTATTGCATATTTAACAACTGATAGAGTGCAGTTTGTAAAATTTTACCCTGAGGGCAATGCAGAAACTCGTATGCAATTCAGAGGCAGGGGATATTTGTACATTTACTGTAATAAACATGGGTTAATGAAAAAGAGAGTTTAAATACAGGCTTTCCCCACTTTGCTAACTGTAATAAAACAATAAACTACCCCCCATCTAAACATAGGTGGGGATTTTTTACATATCAATTGAAATCAAGCATTATTTATGCTATCATTAAATCATATTGAATGAAAGGTCGTTGATTTAATGGCTAAGTGGCAATTTTACACATCAAAAGAGTTAAAACCACAGGGTTGGCTCTTAAAACAATTACAAATCCAAGCAAATGGACTTAGCGGTAATCTTCATAAAATTTGGCCCGATATTCGTGACAGCGCGTGGATTGGTGGTAACTGTGAAGGGTGGGAGAGAGTCCCATATTGGCTTGACGGCTTTATTCCTCTTGCATATCTTCTTGAAAATGAAGAAATGATTGCAACTGTAAAAAAATACATTGACGCCATTATTTCCGCACAAGAGGTTGACGGTTGGATTTGTCCTTGCAAGAAAGAAAAACGTGCAAAATATGACACTTGGGCGTTACAGCTCATTTGCAAGACCTTAAAGGTCTATTACGATTGCTCAGGCGATGAGAGAATTCCACAAGTCATTTATAGGGTGCTTAAAAACTATTATGAACTCCTTAAAAACAAAGAAATAAAGTTGTTTGCTTGGGGTAAATTTAGATGGTTTGAGTCATTTATATCACTTAATTTCTTGTATGAAAAATATAGGGAAGATTGGATTTGCGACCTTGCAAAAATTATTAAAGAGCAAGGCTTTGATTATAACACAACAACTGAAAATTGGAAAATTCCAAGTCATAAGTGGCAAATGAATACCCATATTGTAAATATAGCTATGATGCTTAAAAGTGAAGCGGTTTCTCACGAGTTGTTGGGTGAAGAATATACCGATAATGCTGAAAAACTTCGTGAAATCCTTGATAAATATAATGGTACTGTATTTGAGGGCTTTACAGGTGATGAGGTGCTTTCAGGTATTGACCCAACAAGAGGTACTGAACTTTGTGCTGTTGTTGAGCAAATGTATTCCTATGAAGAAATGTTTGCCCATACTGGTGATGATAAATGGGCTGAACGTCTTGAAGTGCTTGGATTTAACGCGCTACCAGCCACAATCAGTGAAGATATGTGGACACACCAATATGTGCAAATGGTAAACCAAATCGCTTGTCAAAAAACAATGATTATGGCTCCATTCAGCACAAATGGTCCTTATGCTCACACTTTTGGTCTTGAACCAAACTATGGTTGTTGTACTGCAAACTTTAACCAAGGATGGCCTAAATTTGCACTTACTCCATTTATGCATAAGGGTGATACAATTATCAATTCAGTTATGTTGCCTTGCAAGTTAAATGATAATGGTGTCACAATTAATCTTACAACTAATTATCCATTTGAAAACAAAATGCACTATCATATAGATGCAAAAAAAGATTTTAACTTTGTAATTCGTATTCCATCATTTGCAAAAAATCTTAAGGTAAATGGTGCGAATGTTGACGCAAAAGATATTGAATTAGCAATAAAACAAGGTGAAACCGAAATTACAGTTGAATTTACTACAACGCCATTTTTAAAAGCAAGACCCAATAACCTTTATGCCTTGCAAATGGGTTCATTGATTTTCTCAGTACCTATTAAATATGAGAAGAAAATGCGAGAATATACTAAAAAAGGTGTTGAACGTAAATTCCCATATTGTGATTATGAGTTTATACCAAAAACACCTTGGAATTATGGTTTTGTTGATGAAGAGTTTGAAATAAGCTTTAATTCAGTAGGCGACACCCCATTCTCTTTAGAAAATCCACCTGTAACAATTAAGGCAAATATGCAAGAAATCAACTGGGGATTTAAATTCCCATACAAAAGCGTTGCAAGAAAAACTCCTAAAGCGACAAATCCAATTTCCAAAGTTAAACAAATTGAACTTTGTCCATACGGTTGTGCAAAACTTCGTATGACTGAAATGCCTATTTTGAAAAAATAAAGGACTGATTTTATGTATAAAATTGAACTAGGTAAAAGCGGACTTCAAGTGCCTACTGTGGCGGTTGGTTGTATGCGCATTAGTGATATGAGTGAAAAAGAAGTATCTGCTTTTGTTAATACTGCATTGAGTTATGGCGCTTGCTTTTTTGACCATGCCGATATTTACGGCGGTGGTAAAAGTGAAGAGGTTTTCGGTAAAGTGATTACACCATCAATGCGCGAAAATATTTTTATTCAAACAAAATGTGGTATTCGTAAAGGTCAGTTTGACTTTTCTTATGACCATATTGTAAACTCAGTTGACGGTAGCCTTAAACGACTTGGCACAGAATATATTGATGTTTTGCTTTTACACCGTCCGGATGCACTAATGGAGCCGGATGAGGTTGCACAGGCATTTGATTACCTTAAAGCGTCCGGTAAAGTTCGTCATTTTGGAGTTTCAAATCAAAATCCATATCAAATGCAGCTTTTGCAAAATTCTCTTGATATGCCACTTTGCGCAAATCAGTTGCAGTTTGGCGTTATGCATACTCCAATGATTCAGTCAGGCATAAATGTTAATATGTATAACGAATCGGCAGTGAATCGTGATGGCGGTGTGCTTGACTATTGCCGACTTAATAAAATCACCATTCAACCTTGGTCACCAATGCAATACGGTTTCTTTAAGGGTTGCTTTATTGATAACGAAAAATTCCCTGAGCTTAATGAAACATTGGGCAAAATCGCGGAAAAATATGAGGTTTCAAAA
>JAZLET010000110.1:0-3705 GCA_045615405.1 Candidatus Fimenecus sp. | reverse complement strand
AGTTGGCCTTGGTATAATTATGTATTCTCGTGCTTGTACAGGCGTTAAAGAACACGTTAAAATGCCTGTTCGCAAGCGTCAACCTGGCGAACCATCACAACTTGCTCGTGTGTTCAAGTGCAAGCCACTCGTTCTTGTTCTCTTGATGGGTGTTCTTTCAAGTGGTCGTTATATGGTATCAGCAGCAGCTATTCACGTTGCTCGTTACTCATTCTACATAGGCCCTGAACTTTCAACTCTTGCAACTGTGGCGGAAAGAATTGCGGCTATTGAAGGTAGTATTTCAACAGTTAAAACAGTATTCCAAATTAGCTCAATCGTAGGTCTTTTTGGCGCAACACTCTTTATGCCAAAGCTTATGAAAAAGTTTGACTACAAGAAGCTTGTTATTGTAACTTGTCTTGCAGGTTTTGTAGCAAGTATTGTTACAACAATTGTTGGTTGGTTTACAATGAATCTTTACGCTTGTATTCCATTTATAGTTATTTCTTGTATTCCTCTTGGTGTTATCAATACAGTTTGCCTTGCGATGATTGGCGACTGTCTTGACTTTATGGAGCTTAAAACAGGATTCCGTGATAATGCTCTAGGTGCTGCTTGCCAAGGATTCATTAACAAGGTTGGTAACGCATTCGCAACATCAGGTATCGTTGTTATGTATATGGCAATCGGTCTTGACCCTGCACAAATGCTCAGTTCAACATCAGTGGTTTCAGCACTTGATATGCCACCTGAAATGAGATTTGCAATGTTCTCACTCGTTTCAATTGTACCAGGTATCAGTATGCTTCTTTGCGCAATTCCAATGTTCTTCTATAAGATTGCTGGTAAAGAGAAGGAAGAAATGATTTCGCAATTAGTTAAAAAGCGTGACGCAGAAGGATTTACAGTTGTAGAATAAAAATACATAACCGCTGATAAGAAAAATTCAGCGGTTATTTTTATAGGTGATATCATGAGTTTTAAATTTTTGGTTTTAACAGACCCACATTTTTTTGATACTGATTTAGGTTGTAGCGGTGAAGCTTATGAAGATTTTATGCATTACGAGCAAAAATGCTTTGCCGAAACTGAAAGCATTAATAATGCGGTATTTAAATATTTAGGTGAAACCGATTTAAGCGACACAGTTTTAATTGTTGGTGACTTAACTCAAAATGGTGAGCGTAAAAGCCACGAAAAGTTTATAAAACTTCTTTATGATTTAAAAGGAAAAGGCAAAAAGGTTTATCTTATTACTGCTGACCACGACTGGAAAGGCGACCCATTTGCGTTTGGTGAAAATGGTCGCTATATGCCTGAGCCAACACCAAAAGAAGAGCTTATTAAACTCTATAACGACTTCGGTTTTGCTGATGCTATTGCAGTAGATAGTGAGCATCTTTCTTATGTTGCACAACTTTGCGACGGTGTGCGACTTTTAGCAATAAATGCTGATATTAAAACAAAAGGTCAATTCAGTTTAACTGAAAAGCAGATTAATTGGATTAAAGAGCAAACTAAAAAGGCAAGGGAAGAAAATCAAACAATGTTTGCAATTTGTCATTACCCTGTGTTACCAATTCAACCATTATTCTCAATTATTAAATCAGCACTTATGTATGATTATAAAGCAGTTGCAACGCTTCTTGCTGATGAGGGTGTGCATCTTGTTTTCACAGGCCATATGCATAACCAAAGCATTAACGAGTTTGTAACGGAAAAAGGCAATAAATTTTATGATGTTACAACGGGCTCAATTATTGCGGACCCATCATACATAAGACTTGTAACTTTAGGTGAAAATCAAGCTGAAATCCAAAGTATTCCAACACCTGATTTTGAGTACGACACAAAGGGTATGACCTGTAAGGAATACTTAACAAGCGTGTTTGACGCTATGATTAGAAATATTATGCTTGACCTTCGTGATGACACTACTCGTGCAATGAGAAAATTTGGAATAAAACAGTCAAAAGGGCTTATCTTTGCACTTCGTATGGCTGGAAAACTTCTTTGCTCAGTAAAACTTGGCACTCTTGCAAAATTACTCTTTATTAAGTGCGATAAGAGTATTAAAAAGGTTAAACTAATAGACTATGCAACTGTACTTGTGCGTAATGTTTTCCGCGGTAACCAAACCTATAACGAGGGAACTCCTGAGGGTGATGTGTTTATTGCATTCTTAAATAGAATTAAACCGATTCTTAAAAAAATCAGCGTAAAAGACCCTTACGGTGAAAAGGTGGATTTAGCAGAATTGCTTAAGAATACCGCAGGTAACTACGGTTATGACGACTATAACGAAATAATTAAATGGTAAATGAATTCGTAGGGCGGGGTCTTGACTCCGCCGTTTTTGTTGATTTTTATTTTATTTACATTTTCTATTGCAATTTATTCGTTTAATATGATAGAATAACTCTAATCTTTTTGTGAAAGAAGTAATATTATGGTAACTCTAGACAAAATCTATCACGCATCATTCGTATTAAAGGACATCATTCGTAAAACTGATATGATTTATGCACCAAAAATTAATCCTGATTGTGAGGTTTATCTTAAAACTGAAAACTTGCAGGTAACAGGCTCGTTTAAGGTTCGTGGTGCAGCATATAAAATCAGTCAGCTTTCAGCGGAAGAAAAAGAAAAAGGCGTTATTGCTTGTTCGGCGGGTAACCACGCTCAAGGTGTGGCTCTTGCCGCTACAAAGAATGGCATTAAATCACTTATTTGTCTTCCTGATGGTGCTCCAATCTCTAAGGTTGAAGCAACAAAGAGCTATGGTGCTGATATTTGCCTTGTTGAAGGCGTTTATGATGATGCATATAATAAAGCATTACAATTAAGAGATGAAAAAGGTTATACTTTTGTTCATCCGTTTGATGATGACGACGTTATTGCAGGTCAAGGTACAATTGGTCTTGAAATTCTTGACCAAATTGCTGATGCTGATGCAGTTGTTGTACCAATTGGCGGTGGCGGACTTATCAGCGGTGTTTCATTTGCGATTAAAGCACTTAATCCTAATATAAAGGTTTATGGTGTTCAGGCAAAAGGCGCACCAAGTATGTATAATTCTATAAAAGATGATAAAATTGAAACATTAGAAAATGTAGCGACTATTGCTGACGGTATTGCAGTTAAAGAGCCAGGCGCAAATACATTTCAGTATGTAAAGAAATTCGTTGACGAAGTTGTAACAGTTAGTGATGACGAAATTGCAACTGCAATTTTAACACTTATTGAACAACAAAAACTTGTAACTGAGGGTGCAGGTGCAGTTTCAGTTGCAGCGGTAATGTTTAATAAAATCCCAGTTAAGGGCAAAAAAGTTGTATGTCTTGTTTCAGGCGGTAACATTGACGTTACAATTCTTTCTCGTGTAATTAAGCGTGGTCTTTTGACTAGTGGCCGTACATATTCACTTACTATTGAACTTGTTGACAAACCTGGTCAGCTTAAGGGCGTTTCAAATATTATTGCCGATTTGGGCGGTAATGTTATTTCAATTCACCATGAAAGAGCATCAGAAAACTCTGAAATCAATGGTTGCTATCTTCGTATTTTGTTAGAAACACGAAACTTTGACCATATTGAAATGATTAGAAATGAATTAACAAGCCAAGGCTACAAGTTAGTATAAGGAGTAATAATTATGATTAAAACAATCAGTACAGATAAAGCACCTGCAGCAATCGGCCCATATTCACAGGCAAAGGTTGT
>JAZLET010000109.1:0-9848 GCA_045615405.1 Candidatus Fimenecus sp. | reverse complement strand
ATTCACCTAAAAGCTTTGCAAGAAGGTAAATACTGCCTTGCCATAAGAAAAGTACAGGAGCCGCAAAAGCAATACCTATTCCGTATGTAGAAGCCAAAACCATACTTGTTACAAGGTCAAGCGTGGCATTTGTGAAAAGATATGTATGGTCGTTATAAAGTGCTGAATTAATAGGACCTAAAATTGAAAGACTACCAATACAAAAAAGAAGAATTGCAGCCCCAAGTCCTTTACCTAAATCACTTTTGCCCTTTTTCTCAGTAAGAGTATTAAAACGCTTGTCTAAATCAATCATATTACCTAAAAGTGAGCCTACTGCAAGACTTACAATGAAAAGCACAGGGTGTTTACTGTTTGGCATATTTTGTACAACCGAGTTTATACCAATACCTGCCGCAGCAAGTCCCATAGCATTCATAAGACATTTTGTGTATTTTTCTTTAATGCCTTTTTTTAGTAAACTACCAATAATACTTCCAGTAAGAATAGTGGCAGTGTTAACTATTGTACCAATCATTTTTTATCAACCCTTATACTTTCTACCGTTTCAAAAATCTCTTTAAGCGTGTCAAGAGAAGTTTGGTCAGGTAATTTTTTAATGTTTATACTTTTTTTGCCTGTTGATGTAACGCTTACGCGCTTTCTAAGTATTGAAGAAATATCAAGCACAAGTGACGCGTCAATTTCGTCACAGTAAAGAGCAATAATGTCACCGCGTTGACCAATTTCATAAATACCCATAGCCGATGCCTTGTTTCTACAAAGCGAAACCTCAATAAGCCCCTCAACTGATGGTGGGATTTCACCAAAACGGTCACGAAGCTCGTCGCGAACATCTTCAGCATCTTGGAATGTACGAATATCTGCAATTCTACGGTAAACCATAAGACGCTGTGAAAGTGCGGTAATATACTTATCAGGAATATGTGCATTGATTTGTAAATCAATAAGACATTCTTTTGTATTCTTGGGCTTTTCACCCTTTTCGTTAGAAATTGCTTCACCTAAAAGCTTCATATACATATCATAGCCAACTGCCGCTAAATGACCATGCTGTTGTGCGCCTAAAAGATTACCGGCACCGCGGATTTCAAGGTCGCGCATAGCAATTTTAAAGCCAGAGCCAAATTCAGTGTATTCACGAATTGCTTGAAGTCGCTTGTAGGCAACTTCGCTTAATTCCCGGTCTTTTTTGTAGGTGAGATATGCACTTGCTCTACGAGCACTTCTACCCACACGACCACGTAACTGATGAAGTTGAGCAAGACCTAATTTGTCCGCATCCTCAATAATAAGAGTATTAGCGTTAGGCACATCAACACCAGTTTCAATAATTGTGGTGCAAACAAGAATATCAATTTCGCCATTCATAAGGTCACGCCAAATATCGCTTAACTGCTCTTCGTTCATTTTGCCGTGAGCAGTAGCAATTCGCGCATCAGGCAAAAATTCTTTAATTTCAAGAGCAACCTTGTCAATGGTTTCAACGCGGTTGTGTAAGAAATACACCTGACCACCACGACGAAGTTCTTTTTCCATAGCCTCACAAAGAAGTGGAAGATTATGCTCAACCACATAGGTTTGTACAGGAAAACGGTCTGACGGTGCCTCTTCAATAACTGACATATCACGAATGCCCGACATAGCCATATTAAGCGTACGTGGGATTGGCGTAGCTGAAAGTGTCAGCACATCAACACCTGGAAATTTTTCTTTAATTTTTTCTTTTTGCGCAACACCAAAGCGTTGCTCTTCGTCTACTATTAAAAGACCTAAATCTTTAAATTTTACATTTTTTGCAATAAGCGAGTGAGTACCCACAATAATATCAATAAATCCTGAGTTAACACTCTTTATGATTTTTGCTCTTTGTGTAGGGGTGCGGAAGCGTGAAAGCATTTCAATTTCAACAGGAAATCCGTCAAAACGCTTCATAAGTGTTTGATAATGCTGTAACGCTAAAATTGTGGTAGGAACAAGTATTGCACATTGTTTTCCGTCAGCAATACATTTAAATACTGCACGAAGTGCTACCTCAGTTTTACCAAATCCAACATCACCGCAAAGAAGACGGTCCATAGGGTATGGCTTTTCCATATCGTTTTTGATTTCATCAATGCTTCGTAATTGGTCACCGGTTTCTTCAAATTCAAAACGACGCTCAAAATCCGCTTGCATATCAATGTCAGGAGAAAATGCAAAGCCCTCAGTGTGCAAACGCTCCGAATAAAGCTTAATAAGCTGGTCGGCCATATCTTTAACGGCACTGCGAACACGACTTTTTGATTTTTCCCAGTCCGCACCACCAAGACGGTGAAGCTTTAATGCCTTACCATCATCTTCGTGTGGACCAATATATTTTGACACTAAATCAAGTTGAGTAACAGGCACATAAAGTACATCACTTTTTGCGTATTTGATTTTAATGTAATCCTTTATAATCTTGTTTGCGGTGAGCTGTGTAACGCCATCAAAAATACCAATTCCGTGTACCGCATGAACAATATAGTCACCCTTTTTTAGCTCATCAAGGGAGTGAATAGTGTCCTTTGCCTTAAAGCCTGTATTTCTATGGCGTGTTTTTGATTGATATACCTTTGAGTAGGTGAAAACATAAAATTTTTCGCGAGGGTATGCAAAGCCTGAGGTGAGTGAGCCAGGTATTATGGACACCGCACCTTTAGGAAATTCGCCAGGAATTACAGGAAAATAGACTGATGTTATATTTTCATCATTAAGAGTTTCTGCAAGATTTTTAGCACTTTTTTCAGTACCTGCAAAAACTACTATGCAAGAATCTTTTGATCGTAACGGTGTGATATCGTCTATAAGTATGTCTAACTTGCCGTTCCAAATAGGCAAAGTGCTACCGTTAAAGGTGGTAAGCGATTTTACAGGTGTGTCAAAACTACCACGAGCAAAGTTGTCTATATAAGTAGCACCAAATTGAGTGTATTTTTCAACTAACTCGTTAAATGTAAGAGTAAATTTATCAAGCCCCTTGCAAAGAATACCATCTTCGTTGCAAAGCTTAATATCTTCAAGTAATAGCTTTTGTGATGCACTGAGTTTTTCTTTAATTCCACCTGTTTCAAATGCGAAAAGCAAGTAATTATTAGCATAATCAAAAATAGTAGCAGGGGAGTAAATAAGTGGTAAATATTTGTCTGCCGAGCCAGGCTTTAATCCGTCACGAAGCCTATCAATATCAGCGTAAAGTTTTTCGCGGATTATATCAGTTTTCTTGCCACGGATTGAAGATGCAAACTTCTCAATTTTTTCAATAAGAGATGGTGTATCATCAATAACAATTTCTTTTGACGGTGCAATTAAAATCTCGTCAATATTCATAGTGCGTCTTTGACTAACAACATCAAAACGGCACATTGTATCAACGGTGTCACCCCAAAGCTCAATGCGGACAGGCTCGTCATCGTCAGGTGAGAAAAAGTCAACAATACCACCACGACAAGCAAATTGACCAACACCCTCAACTGCATCAACACGAGTATACCCTGCACAGTTAAGCGATACAAGAATATTTTGGAGTGTGGTTTCTTCACCTTTTTTAAGTAAAACGGATTTTTGCTTTAAGATTTCAGGTGGAATAGTATAAGAAACTACCGCCTCAGAAGAGGCTACTACAATATCGCACTTTCCGTCAAGCATACGACGAAGCACTTTAATTCTTTTTTGCTCATATTCGTAAGACTGACTGTCATTTGAATAAAAAGAAAAACTACGAGCAGGGTAGTGAAGTGCACTCATTCCAAATGCGGTTAAATCTTCACAAAGTCTTACTGCAGTAGCATCGTCAGGCACGACAATAAGGGCCTTTTTTTCAAGACCCCCCACTAACGCAGATACAAGATGTGCTTTTTGTACGGGCGTTAACCCTAAAACACCTTGCGGAAGAAAACCTTTTTTAATACTGTTGGTTATCCCTTTGTATTCCGCTGAATATTCAATTGCCCGTGTGAATGCTGACATAGTTTTCGCCTAACTATTATATAAATTCATTGCCTTTTCCGTTTGATTATCAACTAAAAGTTCAATAGCCTTGCAAGCATTTTCTAATGCAGGTATTAATGCTTTTTGCTCATCTTTCTTAAACTCTGAAAGCACCCAGTCCGCAAGGTCATAATCAGGATGTGGCTTTTTACCGCAACCAATTTTAATTCTTGGAAATTGGTCGGAATTTAAGTGATATATAATGCTTTTAATTCCGTTGTGACCACCATCAGTACCCTTTCTACGAATACGAAGCTTACCAACGTCTAAAGAAATATCGTCATAAATAACAATTACATTTTCAGGGCTGATTTTGTAAAAACTTGCACATTCTCTAACTGCCTCACCACTGTTGTTCATATAGGTTTGTGGCTTCATAACAATACAGCGGTGACCGTTAATGGTTGTGTCACCAATTACTGATTTAAATTTAATTTTATCAACCCTAAAGTTAAGCTTTGACATAAGCGTATCTATGCACAAAAAGCCTGAGTTATGGCGAGTATAGGTGTATTTGTTACCTGGATTTCCAAGTCCTACCACCAAAAACTCAGGTGTGCCAGTAGATGTAAAGGTTTTCTTTTTGAATTTGCCAAACATTTATGATTTACCTCTTATTTAAGTTTCCAGTCAATTTTGTTAACCTGTCTTGCTCTTGCAATACCAAGTGCATCAGCAGGAACATCTTCAGTAATTGTAGAACCTGCTGCGGTGTAAGCACCATTGCCAACCTTAACAGGAGCAATAAGATTTGTGTTACAACCAATGAAAGCATCATCACCAATAGTTGTGCGGTGTTTTGCCTTACCTGTGTAGTTAACTGTAACTGTACCACAACCAAAGTTTACACGCTTACCAACATCAGAGTCGCCAACATAAGTAAGGTGAGAAACCTTAGTGCCGGTATCAATATTAGAATTCTTAACCTCAACAAAGTTGCCAAGGTGTACCTTTTCGCCAATAACTGAGTTTGGTCTTATATGCACAAATGGACCAATATCAGCACCCTCATGCACTTTTGATTGATAGCATTGTACATTGTTAAGCTTAACACCATCTTCAATAACGCTATCACGAATAATTGTGTTAGGACCAATTATACAGCCTTTGCCGATTTTTGTGTTGCCTTGAATAATTGTGTTAGGTAAAATTTGAGTGTCAACACCAATTTCAACACCTGGCTCAATAATAACACCGTCACTAAATGGAATATCAACACCATTAGAAAGGTGATATTCAATTTGTTGCATTTTGCCGTGCTGATTAAGCTCCATAAGCTGAAGTCTTGAGTTTGCGCCAAGAATAATATCAGCTCTTGGTGCAAAATATGTGCCTGCGGTGTGACCGTTTTCAATAAACATTGAAACAAGGTCAACAAGATTGTAATGACCATTTTGTCTTGGTTGTAATTTGTTAAGAGCGTTAAGCAATTTCTCAGCATTTACCCAAAATGTACCTGAAGAAATTTCATTAATACGCTTGATGACAGGGTTAGCGTCATGCTCTTCAACAATGCCCATAAATTGACGCTCTGCACCTCTCACAATTCTACCGTAGCCGAAAGGCTTGTCAAGATTAGCAGTAATAACTGTAAGGTCGTTACCTTCGTTAATATGATGTGCATAGGATGAGCAAATTGTATTAGCATCCATAAAAGGAGTATCACCATTCAAAATAAGCACATTACCGTGATGCTCAGCACAAGAACGAATAAAACGCTCTGCCTGCATAACTGCGTGGGCAGTACCAAGTGGTTTTTCCTGCTCAACAGCGGAAATAAAACTACCAGGATGATCTTTTACAAGGTAATCTTTAATGGTGGTGTCATTAGCGGGTACAACCGCCACAATATGCACAAGCTTTGCTGCAACTGCCGCATCAGTAACCCTGCCAATCATAGGCTTACCCATAACTGTTGCCATAACGCGTGGAATTGAAGAATTAGGGTTAATTGTTGTGCCACCTGCCATAATAATTGCAATATCAAAGTTTGTCATTTTTCTTGCCTCCTTAAAGGTGCTTTACTCATATAAATTTTACCATAAATCCTTGTGTTTTTCAATACTTTATTTGACAAAGTAAGTTGTTAATGATATATTTATAATACTAAATATTGCGGAGGAAATTTACGTGCTTTCAGTAATTATTCCATCATATAACGAAGAATTGAATATTGACAATACCGCAAAGGTTTTAAGTGATTTATTTCAAGAGAATAACATTGCTACTGAACTGATTTTTGTAGATGACGGTTCAGGAGATAAAACCTATGAAAAAATTTGCGAGTGTGCCGAAAAATATGACAATGTTAAGGGTATAAGCTTTAGTCGTAATTTTGGCAAAGAAGCGGCAATTTATGCAGGACTTAACGAGGCAAAGGGTGACTGTGCGGTAATTCTTGATTGCGACTTGCAATTTCCACCTGAAAAAGCGGTCACAATGTATAGACTTTGGGAGCAAGGCTTTGAGGTAATTGAAGGTGTAAAAGCTGACCGTGGTGGCGAAAGTCTATTTTATAAACTATTTGCAAAAAGCTTTTATAAAATCATAAGTAAATTTGTTGGTGTTGATATGCAGGCGACCTCCGACTTTAAACTTATTGACCGTAAGGTTATTGACGCACTTATTTCACTTCCTGAAAGAAACACATTTTTCCGTGCCCTTTCATTTTGGTCAGGATTTAAATCAACACAGGTTGAATTTAAGGTACAAGCTCGTCAAAATGGTGTGTCTAAATGGAGTTTTAAAAAGCTTGTAAAATATGCAATTTCAAATATAACATCATTTACAACTGCACCTTTGCAAATCATAACAGGTCTTGGTTGCATACTCTTGGTGTTTATGTTTGGAATGGCAATTCAAACTCTTTTACGATTCATACTCGGTCAGTCGGCTGAGGGTTTTACAACTGTAATTTTACTGTTGCTTTTAATAGGCGGTAGTATTATGATGGCACTTGGAATTATCGGTTATTATATAGCAAGAATTTACGAAGAGGTTAAGGGTAGACCACGCTACATTGTTTCAAAGAAAACTGATGATAAAAAATGATAAAAAAGCGGTGCTTTTGCACTGCTTTTTTTATGCTCAAACCCTTGAATTATCAAGGATTTAATGCTATAATGTTAATTTAGAAAAATATGTTAAAAAGGGGGCGTATACCGTGAGTCGTAAAAAATGGATAACTACACATGTTGACAAAGAAATAGTGGCACAGGTGGCTGAAAATCACGGTCTTGACCCTTTTACCGCTTTAATAGTTGCATCTCGTGGAATTACTGAATATGAAGATGTTGAAGAGTTCTTTGATTACGATTTTAGTTTTTGTGACCCGTATTTAATTGTAGATATGGAAAAGTGTGTTGACCGTATAAACCTTGCGTTAGAAAATGGTGAGCGTATTTGCGTTTTTGGTGACTATGATGCTGACGGTGTTACGGCAACTGCTCTTATGTATTCATATCTTAAGGGTAGGGGTGCTGATGTTATATATTACATTCCTGACCGTGTAAGTGAAGGTTACGGAATGAATTGCTCAGCTATTGATAAATTACATCAGCAAGGTGTTAAGCTTATAGTTACTGTTGATAACGGAATTTCCGCTATTGAAGAAATTGACTACGCTAACAGCCTAGGAATAGAAACTGTTGTTACTGACCACCACCAAGTAGGTGAAACCTTGCCAAATGCGGTAGCGGTTATTGACCCTCATCGTGAAGATTGTAATGTCCATTTTAAAGATTGGGCAGGTGTTGGTGTTGCCTTTAAGGTGGTTTGTGCACTTGAAAAGGGCGACTATTTTGAAATCTTAAATAATTATGCCGATATTATTGCGGTTGGTACAGTCGCTGATGTGGTTGATTTAAAGGATGAAAATCGTGCCATAGTAAAATATGGTGTTGCAAAAATTAATAGTAATCCTTGTAATGGTATAAATGCACTTCGTCAGGTGGCAGGTGTAGGTGATAAAACTCTCAATGCGGTGGGAGTTACTTATTCATTAGCACCAAGAATAAATGCTGCAGGTAGAATGGAGTCTGCAACAACCGCACTTAACCTTTTGCTTTGCGATAATCTTGTAAAAGCGTTAGAAATTGCTGAAAAGGTTGATATGTGCAATCGTCAACGCCATACCGCAGAAAACGAGATTATGGAAGCAGCAGTTGCTCATATAGAGTCAAATGATAAGCTTAAATATTCGCAAGTAATTGTTGTTTGTGGTGAAAATTGGCATCACGGTGTAATTGGTATTGTTGCCGCAAGAATTACTGAAAAATACGGTAAACCATCTATTGTAATTACCTTTGATGGTGATGAAGGTACAGGCTCAGCTCGTAGTATTGATGGCTTTTCGGTTTATGATGCAATTAAATCAGCAAGTGAATATTTAACTCACTTTGGCGGTCATACTATGGCTGCAGGTTTAGGGCTTAAGCGTGAAAATGTAAATGCTTTCTTTGAAAAAATTAATGAGTATGCAGGTAGCGTGTCAAACGCGGTGCCAACGCTTACTCTTGACTGTAAATTAAATCCTGCATATATCAATGCTTCACTTGTTGAATCTTTAGAAACGTTAGAACCTTTTGGTGCAGGTAATCCACAACCGCTTTTTGGTGTTTACGGAGTTCGCCTTTCATCAATAAGACCAGTTGGTGAGGGTAACCGTCACTTACGATTAGGATTTAATAAAGGAAATACACAGTTTGTTGCTATGAAGTTTTCTACAACATTAAACGAGTTTCCATTCCGTGAGGGTGACACAGTTGACTTAGCGGTAAGAATTGAGAAAAACGAATTCAGGGGCGAGGTAAAAGCGTCAGTACAAATCAAAGAAATGCGCTTTGCAAATATAGACGAAGATAAGCTTTTTAAGTCACAAGCCCTTTATGAAAAATATATGAGAGGTGAAGCGCTCACTTCTCAAGAGGCAAAATTTTTAGCACCGTCAAGAGATTTCTTGCTTGGTGTGTACAATATAATAAAGTCTTATATGACTTGGGAGTATGATATTGAAACACTACTTGTTCGCGCAAATTGTCCAATTGAGCGTTATTGCACAATGGCGGTTGCACTGTCAGTGCTTTGCGAATTAGGTCTTATTAAGTGTGAAAACGGCATAATAATATTTGATGGTGACGGTAAAAAAGCGGATTTGTCACAATCGTTAATTCTAAAAGATTTAAAATTAAGAGGGGAGTGAGCGGTGAATGGTACCTACAAATGTAGATAAACTTTATAGTGATTTGCGAGCAAAATTTGAATCAATTCATAGTGAAGATGAACTTTTAATTGTTGACAAGGCATTTAAAATTGCAAACTCATACCATGTAGGTCAGCTTCGTCGCTCAGGTGAACCTTATATTATTCACCCTATTGCAGTTGCAAATATTCTTATTGATTTGGGTATGGATTATCAGTCAATAGTAGCGGCACTTTTACACGATGTTGTTGAAGATACTGAATATACTTTGGAGGAACTTACTGAAGATTTTGGTGAAGATATTGCCCTTATTGTTGATGGCGTTACAAAGCTTGGTAAGGTGCAACTTAATTCCCGTGAAACTAAAGAAGAACAACAAGCCGAAAATGTTCGTAAAATGCTTCTTGCAATGTCAAAAGATATTCGTGTTATTATCGTAAAGCTTGCTGATAGACTTCATAATATGCGAACATTAGAATTTGTTGACCCACAAAAGCAGAGAGATAAAGCATTAGAAACTTTAGAAATTTTTGCACCTATCTCTCACCGCCTTGGTATTCGTTCCGTTAAGGAAGAACTTGAAGATAGAGCAATCCGTTTTCTTGACCCTGTGGCGTATGCTGGTATTGAAGAAAAC
>JAZLET010000108.1:0-10876 GCA_045615405.1 Candidatus Fimenecus sp. | reverse complement strand
AATTCTTATTTCGTTTTGTATCTTTGACAGGGAAAACTACTTAACATTAATAGCGTCAATTATTGGTGCAACATTTTTGATTTTTTGCGCAAAGGGTAATCCTATAGGTCAGTTTTTAACAATCATTTTCGGTATTCTTTACGGCGTTATTTCATACGGATTTTCATATTATGGCGAAATGATTACATATCTTGGCATGACCTTGCCTATGGCGGTTATAGCGTTTATTTCGTGGCTTAAAAATCCTTATAAAAACAATAGAGCGGAAGTTAAAGTGAATAGATTATCTAAGAAAGAAATTGTATTTATGTTCTTTTTGGCACTTGTTGTAACGGTTGTTTTCTATTTCATACTAAAATACTTTAATACCGCAAACCTTATACCAAGTACAGTGTCTATTACCACAAGTTTTTTAGCGGTTTATTTAACCTTTAGACGAAGTCCGTATTTTGCATTAGCGTATGCTATGAATGATTTGGTATTGATTGTATTATGGGTGTTGGCATCAATAACAAAAATCTCTTACTTATCAGTTGTAATTTGTTTTATAGTATTTTTCGTAAATGATATGTACGGATATATTAGTTGGAAACGAATGGAAAAAAGACAAAAATTAAATATGTAAAAATAAAGCCGATGTTTTTAAACACCGGCTCTTTTTATTGCTTAGCCCATAATGTCTCTTAATCCATTGCCCAAGCCTTTTCCTATGTCAGATGCTGCTTCACCAACACCATCAACAACATCGCCAACAGCGTTACCTGCATTGCTTACACCATTACTGATATCATTACCTATATTGTTTCTATCTGTAGTGCTGTTGTTATTATTTCCTGCTGTGTTTGTTGTATTAGTAGTGCTTGTACTTGTGTTTGTGTCGCTTACTTTACCATCTTCGGTATTGTTACAACCTACAAGAAAAACACAAAGTAAAGTGGCTACCATTACCATAATAATTGCTGCTTTTTTCATTGTAATCCCTCCTTATAAGTGGTGTTATTATTATTTCACAAGAAAAGTGGAATTATACTATTTTGTAAGCACACCGCCGTCACTGTAAAGCAAAATTAAAATGTTGTTTTCTTCACCTGTATTGCAATCAATATACACAAGCAATTCTTGACCTTCGTTGGTTTTACAATGGATTTCATAGCAATATTGCTCAGTTTTCCATTCAGTTGGAATAATGCAAACCTGAGTATCTATAACTTTAAGGGTGTTATTGATTTTTGATACTGCTTGTGCTTCAGTAAGTGTAGGTGTAAACTTTTTTCTTTCGTGATGATTATGCACGTAGCCTGTAGCATCAAATGATAAAATTTCACCTGTTTCAAGACTAACGCTGATTTTTATTAAATCCGGATATATTACAACCCCTGTATCATTACTTGCAAAATTAATAGTGCATATACCATCATCAGTAAAATAATAGCTTTCTTTAAGATTTTTAAATCCAATTTTTTGGAGATATTTTTTTGCGTTTCTTACGGCTTCGTCTTGTTTTATTTCAATTTCACCAACAAATTGTGAGTTAATCATATACAATGGAATTCCACCAATTTTTGAAATTCCAACAGTGCAATTTTCACCTTGAAACACATAGCAAGGAATGTCACCGTCTTCTTCGCGTGTGAATTCTAATGCGCTTTTTTCATTTTCACATATATTTTCTGCGATTTTCAATGCATCTTCCTTTGAAATTTCACTTAATCCACTTAAGAGTTTTGGTGAGCCTTGTTCAATGTGGTCTGAAAATGGTCCATCATAAATTAGTGATGGTAAATCCGAAAGTGATTGCTCAACATCATCAAAGCTATTGTTTATTTCAATGGTGTTACTGTTTTTTTCTAAAAGGGTAGAGTCATAACTGTCAAAAGAAAATGTTCCATTTTCAAGCTCGTAACACATTTTGTTAACTTGTTCACTCAATGAATTGCAATATTCATATAATTTTTTTAATTGTTGACGCTCATTGTCGCTTAATGATTCTCCGTTAGCACTTTTGCGACCTAACGCCATGACAAATTCTCCAACCTGTGATAAAAACTTATAAGTGTTAACAAGTTGAGTGTCACTTGAAGGTAACATAGAAAGAGAATTTTTAGCACCTGATGATTCGCGCCATAATTCCGATGCTAATTTTGAAAGCATTGTAGGTGTACTTGAATACATAACCTTTTCAAGATTTGTTTCAATATTGTTAAGGTTTTCGTCTAAAGATATAAGCGCCATTTGATTCGTCAATAATACTTCACGCTCATATTTGGCAAGCTTAACAGATTGTACAATACTGAATATTCCAAGTACCAAAATAACTGTGGTCGTGTAGAGTATAAGTCGTATTTTCCCTCGTGAAAAATTAGCTCGTTTGTTCATTTTTTACACTCCTTTGTGTATTTGGTGATATTGTTAACAAAAAATTAAAAAATATACCGTAAAAATCGTTAATTTATGTTTGCCAAACAACGAATTTTGTAGTATAATTATTTTGATTAACTATGCAAAATGGGGGAGAAGTATCGTTATGGTTTATCTTGATAATAGTGCAACAACAAAACCTTGCGAAAAAGCGGTGCAAAAAGCGTTTACTATGATGAACGAAAACTTCGGTAATCCCTCATCATTACACTTTTGCGGATTTAATGCTAAGAAAGAATTAGATAGCGCAAGACGCACTTTTGCGAACTTCCTTTCTTGTCAAGAAAATGAGATTTTCTTTACTCCAAGTGGTACGGTTGCAAATAATACCGCAATACTTGGTACGTCTAAAGCAAAGCATCGTGAAGGTAAAAAAGTAATTACTACATTACTTGAGCACCCAAGCGTAATAAAGCATTTTGAATTACTTGCTGAACAAGGCTTTGATGTGGTTTACTTAAAACCTGACAGTCAGGGTAAAATCTCGTTGCAAGAGCTTTCAAATGCTGTTAATGAAAATACAATTCTTGTTAGTGTAATGGCAGTTAATAACGAGGTCGGTTCAATTCAAGATATTTCAAAAATCAAAGGAATTATAAAAGACAAAAAATCTAAAGCATATTTCCATTGTGACGCTGTTCAGGCTTTCGGTAAAATAGTGCTAAAACCTAAAAAACTTGGGATTGATTTAATGAGTATGAGTGCTCATAAAATTCACGGTGTTAAAGGCGCTGGTGCTTTGTATGTGAATAACAGTATTCGCATATTGCCAACTATTGTTGGTGGAGGTCAAGAAAATGGCTTGATTTCAGGTACTGAGGCAATCCCTGCAATTTGCGCATTTAGTGAAGCTGTTAATGATATTGGCAACATTGAAAAAAATCTTGCAAAAGTAACTGAAGTTAGAGATTATTTTATTGAAAAGATTTCTACACTCCCAAAAGTTTATGTTAATTCGCCTGATGACGCACTTCCATATATTATTAATATTTCAGCTGAAGGTGTACCATCACAAGTAATGTTAAATTCACTCTCTTCAATGGGAATATGTGTTTCAGCCGGCTCCGCTTGTGCTAAAGGTCATAGAAGTGACGTGCTTACTGCAATGGGAGTTTTGCCAAAAGGCATTGATAGTGCGATTCGTATAAGTTTGGCAAAAACTACCACTAAAAATGAAATGGATTTATTATATAATGGAATAGTAGACACTATAAATCGTGTTAGGAGATAAAAATGAAAGAGATTATACTTATCAAAAATGGCGAGTTAGCTCTTAAAGGACTTAACCGTTCAACTTTTGAAGATATTTTAATTAAAAATATTCGTAAAAGAATTAAAATGCTTGGCGAGTTTGAATATAGAAAAGAGCAGTCAACAGTTGCGGTTGTCCCAATGGATGACTACATAGATATGGATGAGGTAAGTGATAGAATCAGTCGTGTTTTCGGTATTGCGGCATATTCTCGCGCATTACAGGTTGAAAAAGATATGGATGTGATTTTGAAAAATGCACCTGAATATCTTGCTGAACAACTTAAAAATGCAAAAACCTTTAAGGTAGAAGGCAAACGTGCTGATAAAAAATTCCCACTTAAATCTCCTGAAATTTCAGCGGAGGTTGGCGGTGCAATTTTAAGCGCATTTCCGCATTTAAGAGTAGATGTTAAAAATCCTGAGATTCTTGTTACTATAGAAATTCGTGAAAAATTTGCATTTATTCGTGGAAATCAAACTAAAGGTGCAGGTGGAATGCCAACTGGCACTGCGGGTAAGTCAGCAATCCTTATCTCAGGTGGTATTGATAGTCCCGTTGCGGCTTATATGATGGCAAAACGTGGTCTTGTGCTTAATGCAATACATTTTGCATCACCACCATATACATCTCCACAGTCTGAAGAAAAGGTGCATAATCTTCTTCGTCAAGTTTCAAGATATAGCGGTAATATAACATTGTTTACTGTTGGATTTACTGAAATTCAAGAAGAAATACGTGACAAATGTCCTGAAGAATTATTTACTCTTATTATGCGACGTTTTATGATGCGAATTTCACAACGAATTGCTGAAAGAGAAGATTGTAAAGCTCTTATAACTGGTGAAAGTCTTGGACAAGTGGCAAGTCAAACTCTTAACGCTCTTGCTTGTACTGATGCGGTTGTAGGTATGCCAGTTTTTAGACCAGTTATTGGTCTTGATAAAGATGAAATCATTAAGATTTCAAGAAAAATTGATACTTTCAATATTTCAATTGAGCCTTATGAAGATTGTTGTACAGTATTTACACCAAAGCACCCTAAAACTAAACCGCAAATTTCAGTACTTGAAAACGCTGAAAAAGCATTAGATATTGATGCACTTATTGAAAGAGCAATTGAAAACACAACAATAAAAAATATTTGTTTTTAAGGTGAAATAATGACATTAGAAGAAAAAGTTGTTAAAGTCCTTAATGAAAAAGGTCTTGTATTAGCTACTGCCGAGTCTTGTACAGGTGGACTTATTGCAAAAAGAATAACTGACGTAAGTGGCTCTTCAGCAATCTTTAATTGTGGAATTGTAAGTTACAGTAACGAAATTAAAGAAAGTGTTCTTGGTGTAAATCACGAAACCCTTGAAAAATATGGTGCAGTGAGTGAGCAAACTGTACGCGAAATGATAAAAGGTGTTTTAAGGATTTCAAACGCTGATATAGCAGTTTCCGTTTCAGGAATTGCAGGTCCAAATTCCGATAACACTAAAAAGCCAGTTGGACTTATATTTTTGGCAGTTTCAAATGGAGAAACAACTATAGTTCATCAATTAAATAATATTTTTGAAGAGAATGTAAGAGAAAATAATAGAAAAAGTGCTTGTGATGAAGCACTAAAAATGATTTTAGAATTGGTAGGTGAGTGATATGAAAATAGGAGCAGGTAAAATAATTTTACTCGTTATTCTTGCTCTTGTTTTTGTTATCTCAGTATCACTTGCCGTAAAGTGTTTTATTGGGCGTGAAGAAAATCTTGAATATTATGAAGATATTCAAATGAGCGTAAGTAATGTGGTAGATGAAGCTCTTGATTATTCTACAGCCGTAAAAATGAATTCCGATACAGTTGGTTGGATTAAAGTTCCTAATACTAATATTAATTATCCAGTTGTACAGTTTTCAGACAACGAATATTATAATAGACATGGCTTTGATAAAAAGTATAATTATCGCGGTGCAATTTATATGGATTATAGCGCTAATCCAATAAACTTAGATGCAAATACAGTTATTTATGGTCATAACTGTTATGATAAAACAATGTTTTCGGAACTTGACCAATATGAAAATATTGATTTTTATAAAAAAGTACCAGTGTTTGAATTTAATACACTTGAAAAAAACTATAAATGGAAAATATATGCAGTTTTTATTACAACTGCAAAAGCTAGTGAAGATAATAACTACATTTTTAATTATGTATATCCACATATGGTTGGCGAAAACTTTGAAGGTTTTATAAATGAAGTAAATAAGCGTAGTCTTTATACTACGGGTGTTGACATCAATAATAATGATAAAATGCTTGTGCTATCAACGTGTGTAAGAACGCTTGATACTGTAAATAAATACGGCAAAACAACATATCGTGCTGATGGTAGAATTGTAATTCTTGCTCGTGCGGTAAGACCAGATGAAAATGAATATGTTGACATCACTAAGGCGTATTTAAATCCAAACCCAAAATATCCACAACTTTGGTATGATAATAAAAATATGAAAAATCCTTTTATAAATGATGAAAAATGGTATCCATGGGAGGTAGAAAAAAGTGAGCAATAATGAAAAAATTAATAATGAAGAGCTCTCGTTTGAAGACCTTCTTAAAGAATTGGGCGTAGACACTACTGCAAAGCCTGAGGTTAAAACTCAAAAACAAGTTGTTGAACAAAAGTCAACAGTTAATGATGACCTTTTTGCTGAAATAGAACAAAAGATTGCTGAAGATACTGAAAATACTGAAGATGTTAAAACTGATGAACCAAAACAAATTGTTGAAAACGGTAGTACTTTTGTTGATATTACTGAGCGGTATGTAAAAAAAGATATTGTCGTAACAAACGATATCAACGAACCTGAAGAGGAACCTGAAACTATAACTCCTAAAAAGAAAAAAGTTAAAACTTTTAATGAGATTTTTTCTGATTTCTTTAAGAATTTTATACCTTTAAAAAGTGATAGTAAAAAAGAAAAAATCCGTAAAATTATTCATGATGCAGGATTAATTGTTATAATTTGTTGCTTGTTTGCTTTTGGTAATTTGTTTGTTGAAAAACAACTGCAATTAAAACAAAAAGAAGAAATTGATAGTATTATTGTTGAAACCGATGACCTTGATGACAACCAATATGTTGAAGCGTGGCAAGAGGTTCTTACAAAATATCCTACAATAGAATTTCCTGAAAATATGAATCTTAAATATGCATATCTTTATGCGGTTAATCAAGATTTGGTTGGTTGGGTTAAAATTCCAAACACCAATCTTGATGTTCAGGTTGTTCAAGCAAATGATAACGACTATTATCTTAAACGTGACTTTTATGGTAGAACAAGCCGTTATGGTTGCCCATATCTTGACTTTAAAAACGACTCACAATATCTTAATGACAATACTGTTATTTATGGTCATCATATGACTGACGGACTTATGTTTTCAAATCTTGATAAATACAAAACACTTGAAGGTTATAAGGAATCGCCTATTATTGAATATAGCACTTTGTATGAAACATATTATTTTAAGGTTTTTGCAGCATTTATTTCTAATGCAAAGCTTGTTGATGATAGGGGCCAATACTTCAATTTTCTTGTTACCGATTTTTCAACTGACGAGAAATTTAATGGGTTTATTGATGAGGTTGAAAAACGTAGTATATTCAAGACTGGTGTAAATGTACAACCTGATGACAAGATTATTACTCTTGTTACATGCTCTTATGAGTTTGAAAGTGCAAGACTTGTTGTAATGGGAAGACTTCTTCGCGAAAACGAAAAAACAGTCGTTGATGTTGAAGAGGCATCACTTAATACAACACCAAAATATCCACAAGCGTGGTATGATGCAAAGAATATGTCTAACCCATATGCTGATGATATTTGTTGGACTCCATAAATTAGTTAATTTTAGAATTATATATAGGGTAAAAAGAGAGGTAAAGTAAATGAATGTAAAATTATTGTCACTGAATGTTGACAAGAGTATGCCGTTTGCTCGCTATCAGGCAAGGGTAATTAGTAGCATTAAAGCATATTCAGATGAGATTTCATCCTTTGAACAGTATGATAATCTTCGTGAATTGTTTGAGGCTTTGCAAGATTCGTTAGAAAACGATGAACTTATTATTCTTGCTGTAGATAATAAGCACTACATAAAACTTAAAAATGCATTGGTTCAAGCTTTTGAAACTGGTGTTGTTAGTAATCCTTCAATTCTTAATATGCTTGAGGGTAATGAAGAAATTAGCGATGCTGAAAGAAAAGCATTTTCAACATTCCCTGAACCAGCAACAGTATTCTTATCAAAAGATGGTTTGTATTCCGGTTATGGTATGGGCAATGAATCTCAGTTACTTTTAGTTTTGCCTATTGATAACGAAAGAATTAATATCATTTTAAGAAATGGTGTTGTTCCATTTCTTTCAAAGAATATTGAAGTACAGGTTGAAGACGAGTTTTTAGGTGAAAAGAAATTATTTGAAAACGAAAAGGTTGCAATTGCGGTAAGCCGCATTTTGGAATCTGAGTCAATAGTAGCAGTATGTGGTACACAAAATGCCGAGGTTATAAAAAGCTGTGGAGATAACGTACCAAACTTTGATGATGTATTTGTGTTTACACCCCATGTTGAAGATAAGGGTGATGTTAATGCCACTGAATATGCAGCACAGCTTGCAAAAGTAAGTCTTGACATATCTGCAGCAAATATCGGCGCAGCTATTAGTGATATTTATACATCAAACGATTCAAAATTTATTTGTATTGCAGTAGCTAATGATGAATCAGCCGTTGTAAGAAAACTTTATATGGATGATGCTGAAACTGAAACAGCATTTATTGAAGCGGCAGCAATTGAACTTATTGAACTTATCGGTGAAAAAGCAGCTGGAGTTCAAAGTGTAGGTATTGAAATTACTGAAGATAATAATAAAATTGCTGAAGAAATCAAAAAGCCTATAAATAAAAAATCAATCATAATTCTTTCGGCTATTTTAGGTGCGATTGTTCTTCTTTGTACAATTCTTGGTATTGTATATAAAGTGCAGGGCGAAAATGGTGCTCTTGCAAATGTATTTAATAAAATCTTCAATATTACAACCACCACAACGACCACAACTACAACAACTACTACAACTGAGCCACAAACTCAAACACAAGTTGTTGAAAATAAGCTTTCGGATTTTATGATTTCGGACTTAATTAAAATTGAAATGCTTAAAAATACTGAAGAAAGTACAACTGAATCAACAACTAATGCGACTGAGTCCACCACTGGTACAATAGAACCTGAAACTGAAGCCGATAAAGGCGCACCTACAGTTATGGTAATTAATGGTGTTGAAATTGAGGCTAAAGAAGCTCTTGCAAGACTTGTAATGACTGAAATGGGCGAGGGTTATAATCTTGAGGCAGTTAAAGCACAAGCCGTTGTTATTTACACTTATCTTAAATATCGTGACACTAATTTCCAAATTGATGGCGTAAAAATTAGTGATACAGTTAATGATGAGGTTAAGGCGGCAGTTGACCAAGTGTTTGGTGAGTATCTTACATATAATGGTGAGGTTGCATTAACACCATATTTTGAAATTGCGGCAAAAAATACAACTGACGCTAAGAATGTTTTCTCAAAAGAATATCCATATCTTAAACCAATTTCAATTTCAGGTGACCCGGATTCTTCATCTGAAGCGTTTAAGGTTGAACGTAAATATTCAATGGGTGAATTCAAGGGATTGCTTTTAAATTTTGACAGTAACCTTGTGCTTGGTGATGAGCCAATTATGTGGGTTGACGTTTTAACTCATGATGCATCTGTTTCTTCAAGCATTGGTTATGTAACAAAGGTGAAGGTTGGAAATAAAGAAATAAGTGGTCTTGATTTCCGTACAAAAGTATTTACACCATCAACACTTCTTTCACATTGTTTTACAGTTGATTACGATGAAACAACCAATGATTTCACAGTAACAACTTATGGTAGTGGCTTGGGTGTTGGTATGAGTAAAACTGGTGCTAACTATATGGCAGGAAATAGAGCAAACTACAAGAAAATTCTTT
Organism: Candidatus Fimenecus sp.; assembly: GCA_045615405.1. GTDB lineage: Bacteria > Bacillota > Clostridia > Oscillospirales > Acutalibacteraceae > Fimenecus. Next base: position 1,152 of record JAZLET010000108.1, on the reverse strand, counting down.
CAACATATTTCAATGGTACAAGATTAACACAGGAGGAAAAGGTATGAAAATTTTAGTTACAGGTGGAGCAGGTTTTATTGGTTCGCATACTTGCGTTGAACTTCTTAATGCAGGTTATGAAATTGTTATAGTTGACAATCTCTATAATTCAAGTGAAAAATCACTTGATAGAGTACGTGAACTTACTGGTAAGGATTTTGCTTTTTATCCTTATGATATTCGTGATAAAGAGAATATGCGTAAGGTTTTTGAAGAACACAAAATTGATGCATGTATTCATTTCGCAGGTCTTAAAGCAGTTGGTGAAAGTTGTCGTGAGCCATTAATGTATTACGACAATAATATCGGTGGTACATTAGCTCTTTGCGAAGTTATGGCTGAATATGATTGCAAAAAGATTGTTTTCAGTTCATCAGCAACGGTTTATGGTATGAACAATATTTCACCGCTTAAAGAAGATATGAAAACAGGTGGTACTACAAATCCATATGGTACGACAAAATATATGATTGAGATTATTCTTGATGATTTCCATAAGGCTGATAAAGATTGGGGTGTAACACTTCTTCGTTACTTTAACCCAATCGGTGCACATAAAAGCGGTCGTATTGGTGAAAATCCAAATGGTATTCCAAATAACCTTATGCCATATATTACACAAGTTGCTATAGGTAAGTTACCATATCTTAATGTTTTCGGTGACGATTATAATACTCCTGATGGTACAGGTGTTCGTGACTATATTCACGTTGTTGATTTGGCGCTTGGTCATGTTAAAGCAGTTGAAAAAATTCTTAAAGATGAGCCAAAAGTAAATGTATATAATCTTGGCACTGGTAACGGCTATAGCGTTCTTGATATAGTTAAGGCGTTTGAACAAGCATCAGGACAAAAAATTGAGTATAAAATTGCTCCTCGTCGTCCAGGTGACCTTGATGTTTGCTATTCTGATGCTTCAAAGGCGTTTAATGAGCTTGGCTGGAAAGCAGAGCGCGACCTTCTTGAAATGTGTGAGGATTCATGGCGTTGGCAAAGCCATAATCCAAACGGATTTGATGATTAAAAATTGTTAAAATATTAAAGTAAAGGGTGATTTAAGTGAAAAAAGGTTTATTAATTGGTATTGGTGCAATTAATCCTGGAGTTGTCGAT
>JAZLET010000107.1:0-14285 GCA_045615405.1 Candidatus Fimenecus sp. | reverse complement strand
TTTTGTTTAGTTGTGTTTCTTTGCTGCTGCTTTCATTGCTTTTTCTTTTTCATCGCCTTTGTTTACAATAAACACTGAAATTGACCAAATAAGAATTCCAAGTAACAAGAACATTACCCAATAAAAGCCACTTTCAAGGTTTAAGTGAGAAACATCACCAACAAGACCAAATATTAATTCAATGAAAAAGTTACCCTCTTTTCCTAAAAGCTGAGCAACTGTGATTTCACCAGCAATAAGTCTTGCTGCAAAGCCTTCTGAGAAACAAAAGAATGAAACAACTGAGCATAAAAAGCCTGTTGCTGAAAGTCCTACAACTGCCTTAACATTGTTTGAAAAAACAGCAAAGAAGAAAATTATAAGACCAAGTACAAGAGCAACGGCAAGAAAACCGATTGCCACAAAAATAGGGTAAAATGCTGGGTTATCCATTATTGACGCTGAGTTTTCTGATTTGAATGAACCGAAAGCCTTAAACAAATCAATTAACTCAGGAATTGAAAATATGTCGTATGTAACCTCAAGATTTGGTTTAGAATTTTGTGTAATTGACCCTATAATATCAGCAAGTGATTTGTGTTCAATTTCAATATAAATCAAATCTTGAAACCATAAAAGAGGATACATTAAAATTGCCATAACAGCAGTAACAACACGAAAGACAATGTCAAAACCTGTTGTTTTTTGTTTAATCTTTTTTGTCTTACTCATAATTTATTTCCCCCAAGAAGAGTTAAGTTGTACTGTACGGTTGAATACAATCTTATCTTCAGCCGATGTAATATCTACGCAGAAATAACCCTGACGCATAAACTGGAATGTGTCACCTGCTTTAAGACCATCTTTAAGACCACCTTCAATTAAGCAATCATTAAGAATTACAAGTGAATTAGGATTAAGATTTTCAGTGAAAGCACCTGCAGTTTCGTCTGATGGATTTTCTTTATTGAAAAGACGGTCATAAAGTCTTACTTCGGCTTTAAATGAGTCAGCTTCGCTTACCCAGTGAAGTGTACCCTTAACCTTTCTACCGTCAGGTGAGTTACCGCCACGGCTTTCAGGGTCGTAAGTACAGTGAACACAAGTAACATTTCCATTTTCGTCAGTGTCATAGCCAACACATTTTACAAAATATGCACTCTTAAGACGAACTTCATTACCTGGGAAAAGTCTAAAATACTTTTTAACTGGCTCAACCATAAAGTCTTCTTGCTCAACATAAATTGTTTTGCCAAAGGTTACTTTACGAGTACCCATTTCAGGGTGCTCAGGATGAATTTCAACCTCTAAAGTTTCAGTTTGTCCTTCAGGGTAGTTGTCAATAACAACCTTTAATGGACGAAGAACTGCCATTGCTCTTGGAGCATTAGCGTTAAGCTCGTCACGAACACAAGACTCTAAAAGACCGTAATCAACTACTGAATATGCCTTTGAAACGCCAATTTTTTCGCAGAAATTACGAATTGCTGCTGCAGGGTAGCCGCGTCTTCTCATACCGCTAAGAGTTGCCATTCGTGGGTCGTTCCAACCATCAACAATACCTTCGTTAACAAGTGCTAAACACTTTCTTTTACTTGTAAGGCAATAGTTAAGGTTAAGACGAGCAAACTCAATTTGTCTTGGTGGCATTTCTATATTGAGTGCCTGTAAGAACCAGTCGTAAAGTGGTCTATGATTTTCAAATTCCAATGAACAAAGAGAATGTGTAACGCCCTCTCTTGCATCTGAAAGTGGATGTGCAAAGTCATACATTGGATACACGCACCATTTGTCACCTGTTTGGTGATGTGGCACGTGAGCAATTCTATAAATAACAGGGTCGCGCATATTGATGTTAGGTGATGCCATATCAATTTTTGCACGAAGCACTCTTGCACCGTTAGGGAATTCACCGTCAGTCATTCTCTTGAACAAATCAAGGTTTTCTTCAATGCTTCTATCGCGATAAGGACTGTTTTTACCTGGCTCGGTAAGTGTACCGCGGTATTCTCTAATTTCGTCAGCGGTAAGGTCGTCAACGAATGCAAGACCTTTTTCAATAAGCTTTACTGCACATTCATAAATGTAGTCAAAATAGCTTGATGCAAAAAGACATTTATTCCACTTAAAGCCAAGCCATTCAATATCCTCTTTAATAGCGTCAACATATTCGGTGTCCTCTTTTTGAGGGTTAGTGTCGTCAAGACGAAGGTTGCACTCACCGTTATATTTATTTGATGTGCTAAAGTTTATGCAAATTGCTTTAGCGTGGCCAATGTGAAGATATCCGTTTGGCTCAGGTGGAAAACGAGTTTGCACCTTGTTATACACACCATTTTCAAGGTCTTCATCAATGAAGTCGTGTATAAAATTTGAAGTAGTTGTAATAATTTCGTCCATAATTTTGCCTCTTTATGCTTTATATGATTTTATCGCATTGTCAATTCTATTCATCACTTCATTGCTACCGAGAATTTGCATAATGTAGTATAAATCAGGAGTGTTTGTGCGAGATGTAACTGCAATACGAATAACTGTTGAAACATCACCAACGTGACCTTTAAACGCGTCAGGATTTTGCTTGTATTCTTTAACATTTGGAGTAAATCCACAAGCCGAGCAAAGCTCTTTGATTTTGTTAAACCATTCTTCTTTGCTATCGTTTGCCGAATAAACTTCTTTATACTTTGTGAGAATTGTTACAGCATCTTCTTTTGCAATATGCTCAGGAAGTGTGTAGTCGGCAGTATAAAGCTCGTTATAGAAGAATGAAACATAGTTTTCTACTTCTTCCCAACAAGCAATATCTTTTCTTGGTTTTGGATTATCACGGTCAATGTTAAGAATTGCCTTTGCCTTGTCACAGTCAGCGGTGAAAAGATTATATAATTTTTCGTTATAATTTTTTGCCCAAGCAACAACCAAGTCATAAACCTGATTGTTTGTCATAACTGAAATAACATTTTTTGATACATCGTTAAACTTAACCATATCAAAAAGTGCACCTGAAACGCTCATCTTTTTAAGATTAAATGGGAATTTACTGATATCCTCAGTTTTGTTTGCTTTTCTCCACTCTTCAAAGTTAGAGTTAAGAATTGTAAGCATATATTCCTTAACTGATGCCTCAGGGTATCCCTTTTCAATGTAGTATGAAACATTCGCCTCAGGGTCTTTTCTCTTTGAAAGTTTACGCTTGCCACCGTTTTCTTCTTTCATAATCGGTGCAATGTGAGCGTATTTAACTGGCTTAAAGCCACAAACTCTAAAAAGCTCAATGTGAAGCGGCACAGATGCAATCCACTCATCACCACGGACAACGTGAGTTGTGTGCATTAAGTGGTCATCAATAGCGTGAGCAAAATGATAAGTAGGAATTCCGTCAGCCTTTAAAATAACAACGTCATTCACATTTTCGCTCATTTCAATTTTGCCCTTAATCATATCTTCATACTTGATTTTTCTTGAAATGTCACCGCTTGAGCGAAGTCTTACTGTGTAAGTAGCGCCACTGTTGATTTTTTCAATAATTTCGTCATCAGTAAGGTCGCGACACTTTGCATAAGCACCGTAGTAGCCTTTGATATCTTCGTTTTCTTGGCTGTTACGGATTTCTTCTAAATCTTCAGGAGTACAAAAACAAGGGTAAGCCTTGCCTTCCTCCATAAGCTTTTTAGCAAAAGCGCGGTAAATTGCTCTGCGGTGGCTTTGTGTGTAAGGACCATATTTACCTTCTTCACTGTCAAAGCCCATAACACCTTCGTCAGGGGCAACGCCAAATGCCTGAAGACCAGTTACAATACCAGTAACACCATCTTCTACCTCGCGCTTTTTGTCAGTGTCTTCAATACGAAGCATAAATACACCGTCAGTAGTTTGTGCGGTAAGCTTTGAAGCAAAACCGGCATAAAGTCCACCAAAGTGGAGATATCCTGTTGGGCTTGGAGCAAATCTTGTTACTCTTGCACCCTCAGGCAATTCTCTTGCAGGGTAAAGCTCTTCATAATACTCTGTGGACTTGTCCACATCGCTGAAAATTAAATCAGCAATTTTTTTGCAGTCTGTCATTTATATAAACCTCTTATTCAGGAAGAATTGCGTTTGTTGTAATATACTTAACTCCGCTTTCAATCATTTTGTTAAGCATTTCTTTTGTGTCAACTGTCCAACAAGCGGCAGTAAGATTAGCGTTATGGATTTTTTGGATTGCTTCAGGGTTGCTACGCTTTGCTTCAAAAGCAACTCCGTTTTTGTTTTCAATACATTCAAGAATTTTTTCGTCAGTAATAGTGTGTACAAGAAGCCACAACTCCATATTAGGAGAAAGCTTTCTAAATTCACGAAGAACTTCTTTATGGAATGAAATAAGAATAACATCGTCTTCAATACCGTAGTCACAAATGATTTTGTAAAGAGATTCAACCTTGTCAGTTCTCTTATCTTTAACTTCAATCATTGGCTTAATGTTTGCCTCTTTACAAATTTCAATGAACTCTTCAACAAGGCAAGGACGTGCATCAGGGTAATCTTTAATGTTTGCACCGTTTGTAAACTTTATTTTTGAAAGCTTTTCGTCGTAAGACATTGTCTTAACGTCGCCCTTTTCTTCACACATTGACTGAAGCATATAGTCGTGAATAATAACCCACTTGCCATCAGTTGTGTAGTGCACATCACATTCAAGAGCATAGTAGTTGTATTTTGCAGCTTCTTTAAATGCTTCTATTGTGTTTTCAGGACAAACTGAAGAAAGTCCTCTATGTGCGGTAAGATGAATGTCGTTAGCCTCGCCTACAACTGATTCGCTAAATTTGAGTGTATCTTTCGCATTTTTTGCACCATAACGGATATCGATATATTTTTTTCTTACAACTAAAGCAAGTGCTGCAGTGATTGTAGTAGGAATTGCAAATCCCAAAAACTTTTTTGTCCCTTTTTTCATTTCATTCGCCCCTTAAAAAATGTGCATATTTATACAATTATAGTCATTATACAACAACAGTCAAAAAAAGTAAATGAGTATTTGAAAAAAATATATATTTTATAGTATATATTAAAGGCGATAACTGCAACTTGCGTTTTTCAGTAAACTGTGGTAAAATTAGTTTATATATTGGATTTTTATGTCTACTTATAAATGAGGAATTGTTATGTTCAACAACATTTACAATCAAATATATTATATCGGCATTCAAACAATGCGATACGGCAAACGCTTTTTTAAATGGCTTTGGGCATTACTTCTTAAGCCTTTAAAGACTATTGCTACGCTTGTTTTTACCGTGATTATTCTTATTGATAAATTTGCTCTTAAAACATTTCATGAAAGCGTTAAAGAGTTTAAAAAACTTATTACTGACGCACAAAATGTTTCCGACAAAATTGCCCAAGCAAAAGCGGAGGGTAGAGAGAAGTTTTTCAAGAAGATGACGGCTTATGTAAAAAAAGCATATTCCCGTTATAAAAAAGCGTTTATGTATGTGCTTAATATTGCATTGCCAGTTGCATCACTTGTATTGCTTATTAATGTTATAGGTGCATGGACTGACACTACCTTTGCGTTAGAAGTAAATTATAACGATAAAACAATCGGTTATGTGCAAAGTGAGGCAATTTATAAAGAGGCGCGAGAATTAGCTTTTGATAGACTTGACTTGTCTGCAGCATCTTCAATCGTTAATGATGAGGGCGAAATTACTCAGTTAATTGGTGATGCTGACTATAAAATTAAAGCAGTAAAACTTAGTCAAATTAATGATGCTGCTGAAATTTGCGATAAGCTTATTGAGAATGCTAACACAAAAATCACAAATGCTTGTGGCATTTATATTGATAACAGTTTTGTGTGTGCAGTTAAAAATGAAACTGATGCATTAAGCGTGTTTGACAGTATTCTTGCTGACTACGAAACCGGTGAAGAAAATGCAGTAGTTGGTTTTGTTGAAGAAATTGAATATGTGCAGGGCTTGTATCCTGATGATAGTGACACTATTAAGGATGCCTCATATTTAAGCGAAAAGCTTAACTCTAAAAAGAGTGAGGCTCGTTATTATACTGTTCAAGCAGGTGATACTGTTTCACAAATTGCACAAAAATTTGGAATGAAATCTTCACAAATCTTTAACCTTAATCCTGAGCTTAAAGAGAATATTTATATAGGTCAAAAAATTCTTTTGTCCAGTGAGGTTAACTTTATTCGCGTACAAATAACAAAAACCGAAACAAGAAAAGTGTCAGTTCCTTACAAAACAGTTGAAATAAAAACTGACAAGCTTTATATCGGTGACAAAAAGACTATTACCAAGGGTGTAAACGGTGTGCAAGAGGTAACTGAGCTTGTTACTTACATTGACGGTGTAAGAGTTTCAACAAAAGAGGTTTCTCGCACAACAATTAGTGAGCCTGTTGACAAAAAAGTTCAGGTTGGTACAAAGAAAAATTCATATTCATCAGGCGCAGTTGTGTCAGGTGGCGGACGCCTTCTTTGGCCTGCTGTTGGCGCATACTCAATCTCATCTGGTTATGGATACCGTAATTTTGGTGACGGTTGGCACGGTGGTATTGATATTGTTCGTCCAGGTGGTAGTACAGGCTGTACAGTTGTTGCCTCTGAAGCAGGTACAGTAACCTTTGCTGGTTGGTATGGCTCAGGTGGTAATACAGTTATCATTAAACACTCAGGCGGACTTTCAACAATGTATTGTCATATGAGAAATGGCTCGTTGCGAGTTTACTCAGGACAAAAGGTTGTAAGAGGACAAGCAATTGGCCAAATAGGAGCAACAGGTTATGTTACAGGTGCCCACCTTCACTACGAGGTTAAGGTAAATGGTAGAAATGTAAACCCAATGAATTACTTAAAACGATAAGCAAGGATTTAATATGGAAAAATTTGTTATTGCAGGGCTAAAAACTGAATATATTGTTCGTGGTAACTTGCTTCGTACAAGGTCACAGCCATATAAGGCAGATTTTGATGACAGTGAAACGCAAATCCGCCTTAATGTAAAAGAGGATTTTATCAATAAAAAGAAAGCGGAGCATCCACACCTTACAATAGAAGAGCACGAGTATATGTGGACTGGTGAGGCTTTCTATAGTGAGCTTTTAAACCACAACGGATTAATGCTTCACTCATCTTGTGTTGAAAAAGATGGCTTTGCATATCTCTTTTCCGCAAGAAGTGGCACGGGTAAGTCAACTCACACTCACTTGTGGCTTAAAAATTTTAAGGGGACACAAATTATTAATGATGATAAACCTGCTCTTATTTGCGAAGACGGTAAATGGTATGCTTGTGGTACACCATTTTCAGGGAAAACTGATGAAAATATTAATGTGAAAGTCCCAATAAGAGCAATTGTATTCTTGCACAGAAGTGAAACAAATACTGTAAAAAGAATTCCACCGTTTCAAGCAGTAAGCTTACTGATGGAGCAAACCATTAATCCTGCTAACAGAGGTCTTGCTGAATTAATGCTTGATAAGGTTGACAAGCTTTTAAGAGAAGTACCCGTTTTCTTGTTAGGGTGCAATATGAGTGATGATGCAGCAATAACTGCGTATAATGAAATTGAAAGGTTGATAAAAGAATGAAAATCAAAGAAGGTTACATTCTTAAAGATGTTGCAGGTGCAAAAATAGTTATTGCAACAGGCGCGCAAAAAATGAATTTTAACGGTGTTATGACATTTAACAGCGTTGGCGCTGATGTTTTTAATATGCTCAATGGCACAAACTCTATTGATGATATCGCAAGAAAAATTGCAGAGGATTACAATGTGCCTTTTGAAAGAGTAAAAACTGATGTAGAAAATCTTATAAATAAAATGAGAGAGCATAATTTGCTTGATGAGTAAGAGTTATGAAAGATACGGCAACACTAAAATGGATTTATAACAACTGCGGTAAGCGTAGAGCAGAGGGTGTAGCACTTGTTGTGCTTAACGCCTGGTCCGCTGTGTGTGTAACGCTGTTTGCTATGCTTTCAAAAACCGTAATGGATTATGCTCAAAACGGTGATGCCAATAAGCTTTTTAGAAGTGCAATAGCGTTACTCGTTTTAATAGTTTCTCAAATACTTGCAAGAATTGTGTCCTCGTTTGTTGAGGCAATAAGTCAAGGCAAGGCGGAAATTAAATTAAAAACAAATGTGTTTAGCAATATTATTTATGGCGAATATGCAAAGGTGAATGAGCATCATAGCGGTGACCTTATGACAAGACTTACTGCGGATGTCACATATGTAAGTGATAACTATGTGCATATTTTCCCAACTGTTGTGGGCTATGTGGTAAGAATTTTAAGTGCGGCTGTAGCCTTGTTTGCCCTTGACCGTAGATTTGCAATAGTCTTTATTGTGTGCGGTGTGATTGTGGTAACTGTTGCCGCAATATTTAGAAAAAAACTTAAAGCATTACATCAAAAGGTGCTAATGCGTGATGCAAGAGTACGCTCGTTTATGCAAGAAATGCTAGAAAATCTTTTTGCAGTAAAGGTTTTTGGTATTGAAGAAAAAATTATTAAACGCTCACATAAGCAACAAAAGAAATTTTATCGTGAAAAGGTAAAGAGAAAAAACTACTCTATACTTGCAACAATTGGTTTTTCACTTGCCTTTGCAGCAGGGTTTTTAGCGGCAATTTCTTATGGCTCTTATGGAATCTTAAAGGGCACAATGACCTTTGGTACAGTTGTAGCAATTGTTCAGCTTGTAAATCAATTACAATCTCCTGTTGTTGGTGTAACAAGCGTAATTCCATCTTTTTTCTCTATGATAGCCTCGGCGCAACGCCTTATAGAAATCGCGGAAATTGATAAAGATACCAGCGAATGTGATACAACAATTACCTATGATGATTTTAAATGCATTAAGGCTGAGAGTGTTTCTTTTGGTTATGGTGATGATAATGTTATTTCAAACGCTACATTCTCAGTTGAAAAGGGCGAGTTTGTAGGTGTTAAAGGACCCTCAGGTGCAGGTAAATCAACGGTATTTAAGTTGCTTACAGGTCTTTATGAAACAAACGAAGGTAGCATTTATGTTGAAACTGAAAAAGGCATTCATTTTTGTCGTAATACAAGGCATCTTTTCTCCGTTGTGCCACAAGGCAATATGCTTTTCAGCGGCTCAGTGCGAGAGAATATAACAATGCTTTATCCTGAGGCAACTGATGATGAAATACGCCTTGCAATTACTGATGCTTGTGCCGAATTTGTATACGATTTTCAAGGTGGACTTGATTTCGTGTTAGGTGAAGATGGTGCAGGTATTTCGGAAGGTCAGGCGCAAAGACTTGCTATTGTAAGAGCGTTGCTTGGCAAGGGTAAAATACTTCTTATGGATGAATCAACAAGCGCTTTAGACGATGAAAGTGAAAAAAGATTACTTCATAATTTAAGAAATCGTGACGATTTAACAATAGTATTTATTACTCATAGGCAGTCAGTTCTTGATTGCTGTGACCGTGAAATTGAAGTTGCGAAAGGCAAAATTGCTGAAAGTTAAATAATTTGTAAAAAAGGTTGCATAAAACGAATCCCTTTGCTATAATAGGTTGGATTAAACACAACCTTGGGTATATATGATAGGAGTGTAAAAAATGGAATACAATTCTAAAACAAATCATGTTGAAAATGGCATAGATTTTCAAACCATAACTCAATATGCAGTACGCGTTATGCAAAAATGGTGGGCAATTTTACTTGCTGCTGTTATTTGTGCTGGTGTTGGCTTCACCGTTGCAAAGCTTAACTATGTACCAACTTATACTTGTACAATGCGTTTTACTATTGATAACAAGGGTGAAGGTACAATCACATCAGGTCAGTCATCATCAGATATCAGTGCTGGTGTTCAACTTGCTAAAAACTATTTGAAAATTATGAGCGACTCAACAAAGCTTATGGAGCTCGTTGCTGAAAATAGTGGCTACAAGGTAAATGGCGAAAATCTTACAGGCAAAGATGTTAAGAAAATGATTAGAGCAAGTCTTGTTGAAGATACATCAATCATTGAGGTTTCAGTTACATCTACTGACCCTAAGGTTTCATATGCAATTTCAACAAGCTACATTAACAATTTCCGCGTTGTTACAGAAGATGCATATCCAAGCACCTACGCTAAAAACTATGACCCACCTGTAATGCCTGATGCTCCAAATACTGATAGAAGCGTACTTCTTTACACATTGTTAGGCTTTATGTTTGGTGCAGGTATGGTTGTACTTGCGATTTGCCTTATCATTTTCGTTAAAGATACAGTTAAAGCATCTGATGATATTACAAAGAAGCTTGATAGCAAAATTCTTGGCTCAATTAATAGCGTTAAAAAATCAGGTAAGGATACTGAAAAACAAAATATTCTTATTACTGATAGAAAAAATGGCTTTATGTTTATTGAGGCATTTAAATTAATTCGTACAAAGATTGAAAACGTTGCAAAGCGTCAAAATTATAAAGTATTTACAATTACAAGTGCTTCTGAAAATGAAGGTAAAACAACTATTTCAACAAATACTGCATTAGCACTTGCACAAAATGGCAAGTCAGTATTGCTTATTGATGCCGACCTTCGTAAACCATCAGTTTACAAAACATTGGGCGTTTCAGCTACAAACGAGGTTGGTCTTGCAGGTGTTATCCGTGGCGAAAAAACACTTAGCGAATCAATTAAATATTTTGAAAAGTTCAACTTATTCCTTCTTATATCAAGCCAAGCAGTTACTGATTCGGCTGAACTTTTGGCATCTGATGAGGCTGCTGAAATTATTGAAGCAGTTAAGAATGAATTCGACTATGTTATTATTGATACTCCACCAGCAGGTCTTGTTGCTGACGCAGCAATCGTAACACAATATGCTGATGCATGTATGCTTGTTGTTCGTAACGACCACTCTCCAATTCGTCGTATTAAAAAGACAATTGAAGATATGGGTGCATCAGGTAAAGAGGTTATCGGTTGTATCTATAACGGCACTGAAACAAGTGTTGCTAATAGATTCATTAGAACTTCAAAGAAGAACAAAAAAGGTTACGGATATGGCTACGGATATGGCTACGGCTATGGCTATGGCTACGGCTATGGTGAAGACAAAAAAAGCAAAAAATAATTAAATTAAATATTAAATAAACCGTACTTTCTTGTACGGTTTATTTTTGTGAAAAAAGGATATTAAAAAATGAGCGTTAAAGAAAATAAAATGGGAATAATGCCTGTAGGCAAACTGCTTTTTACAATGTCGGCACCAATGATGATTTCAATGGTTGTTCAAGCGTGCTATAACATTGTAGACAGTATATTTGTTGCACAGTTAAGTGAAAATGCACTTAATGCAGTTTCGCTTTCATTCCCTTTACAACAGTTAATGATTGCGGTTTGTGGCGGTACTGCAGTTGGTATGAATGCACTTTTGTCAAGGGCGTTGGGTGCAAAACAATTTGACAAAGCAAACAAAATTGCAAACACAAGCATCTTCTTGTTTGCTTGTAGCTATGTAGTGTTTGCGTTAATTGGATTTTTCTTTTCAAAGCCATTCTTTTTAGCACAAACTGATAACTCGGAAATTGTAAAACATGGTATAGACTATGCATCAATTTGTATGTGCGGTTCAATAGGCATTTTAACTCAGTTTTGCTTTGAAAAAATGCTTCAGGCAACGGGTAGAACTTTTTGTACAATGGTTACTCATATGATTGGTACCGTTGTTAATATTATACTTGACCCTATTCTTATCTTTGGACTTTTTGGATTTCCCAAAATGGAAGTTGCAGGTGCAGCAACTGCTACCATTGCAGGACAAATTGTAGCAGGTATAGTAGCGGTTATTTTCAATTTGAAATTTAACAAAGATATTCATATCAGCTTTAAGTTAATCCGCTTTAATAAAGAAATAGCAAAAGAGATTTATAAAATAGGTTTGCCATCAATCATAATGCAGTCAATCGGCTCGGTTATGACCTTCTGTATGAACAAAATCCTTATTGCATTCACTACAACAGCAACAGCAGTTTTTGGCGCATATTTTAAACTACAAAGCTTTATATTTATGCCGATTTTTGGGCTAAACAATGGTATGGTGCCAATAATTGCATATAACTATGGTGCAAAAAGATATGATAGAGTTAAAAAGACGATTATACTTACTATAGCGACTGCAGTTGTAGTAATGAGTATAGGAATGCTAACATTTGAGCTTATACCACATGTTTTGTTAGGATTTTTTAATGCGTCCGCAACAATGTTAGAAATTGGCGTACCAGCATTAAGAATTATCGGCACACATCTTCTTTTTGCAGGCTTTTGTATTATTGCAGGGTCAGTATGTCAAGCGATTGGAAATCCAAATCATAGCTTACTTGTTTCAGTTTGCCGCCAGTTGTTTGCGCTACTTCCTGCAGCGTGGCTTCTTGCACAAACAGGGAAATTAAATCTTGTGTGGTTTGCATTCCCTATTGCCGAAACAGTATCTTTAATTTTAAGCTCAATATTCTTAAAGAAAACACTTAAAAATGCAAAAGCAAAAATGAAAGGGTAGTTGAAAAACTACCCTTATTTTTATAAGAATTAACTTGAGATTATTGCATACTCGTGCTATAATTAAAATATAACAATAAAGAGAAGGTGGAAGTATGGACTTTTTAATAGAAAATTTATGGGCGTTGTGGGTCGCTGTGGGCGTTGTTGCTCTTATAATTGAACTTTCAACGGCAGCGTTAGTTTCAATTTGGTTTGTACCTGCAGCACTTCTTACTTGTCTTGTATCTTTAGTAGTTGACAGTTTTCTTATTCAAGTATTTGTCTTTGTAATACTTAGCATAATTGCTATGATTATTTCTCGTAAGGTTTACAAGAAATACATAAAAAAAGACAAAGATGAAGTTGGTTTAGAGAGTAAACTTATCGGCAAATACGGTAAAACCATAGAAGATACAGATGGTCTTAATGGGAAAGTGCTTGTTGGCGATGTTTATTGGAAAGCAAAAACTCAAAATGGCGAAAAAATCGCAAAAGACCAGTCAGTTAAGATAGTAAGCGTTGAGGGGACAACGCTTGTTATAACAAGGTAACCACTTTAGTCAGCGGTTATTAAAAATTATTTATTAAAGGAGAAAAAATTATGGAATTATTGTTAACACCTTTTATTATTATTGCAGTGCTTGTAATCGCAATCATTATTAAAAACGTAATCATTGTACCTCAGGCAAATGCTTATGTTGTTGAGCGTCTTGGCGCATACTACACAACATGGGAAACCGGTATTCATGTGAAAATTCCTATTATTGATAGAGTAGCAAAAAGAGTAAGCCTTAAAGAAGCTGTTGTAGACTTCCCACCTCAACCAGTTATTACAAAAGATAACGTTACAATGTCAATTGATACAGTTGTTTTCTATAGAATTATTGACCCAAAACTTTACACCTATGGTGTTGAAAGACCAATGATGGCTATTGAAAATCTTACAGCAACAACACTTCGTAATATTATTGGTGATATGGAGCTTGACTCAACTCTTACTTCAAGAGATACAATTAACTCACAAATCACAACAGTTCTTGATGAGGCAACTGATGCTTGGGGTATCAAGATTAATCGTGTTGAGCTTAAGAACATTATGCCTCCAAAAGAAATTCAAGATTCAATGGAAAAGCAAATGAAGGCAGAGCGTGAGCGTCGTGAAAAAATCCTTCAAGCTGAAGGTGAAAAGAAAGCGGCAATCCTTGTTGCTGAGGGTGAAAAAGAATCTGCAATTCTTCGTGCTGATGCTGTTAAGGAATCAAAAATCCGTGAGGCAGAAGGCGAAGCAGCAGCAATTCTTAAGATTCAAGAAGCAACTGCAGCTGGTATTGAAATGATTAACAAGGTTAATCCAAGTAAAGAATTTATCAGCATCAAAGCACTTGAGTCATTTGAAAAAGCAGCTGATGGTCAGGCTACAAAGATTATTATTCCATCAGAAATTCAGGGACTTGCAGGTCTTGCAACATCTCTTACAGAACTTGCAAAAAAATAAAAAAGTAAAACGCATTGTTTGAATGTGTCTAAAAACTAATAAAAACCACGCAAAATGTAAATTTTGCGTGGTTTTTTATGTTCATTTTTCGTTCATAAATAATTGACAAACTGTTTAGCAAGAGTTATAATGTAATATCTATAATAGGATCACTATCTATATTTATATTTATTTTTAGGAGGGTACTGTTTTGGCAGTATTTAATATCAAACAAGGTAACGACTACATAGAGACATACTATAATAAAGATACAGGCTTTGAAATCGGTTGCTATACCGTAAAAGAAATGAAAGC
>JAZLET010000106.1:0-9273 GCA_045615405.1 Candidatus Fimenecus sp. | reverse complement strand
GCGATTGAAATTTGCTCACCTGATGCCATAAGCATATCCATTTCTCTTTTAGATGGCTTAGAGTTGATTTCATACGCTTTTTCAATTAATTCATCTGTTGTGTCACCTTGTGCTGATACTACAACTACAACATCATTACCTGCACGGTAAGTATCAGTAACAATTTGGGCAACATTCATTACTCTTTCGGCGTCACGAACACTTGAGCCGCCAAATTTTTGAACTATAAGTCCCATATATGCCTCCTATAAAGGTTATTTATTAATAATCTGTTACTCTAATAAGAGATTTTATACTGATTGAAGGAATACCGTTAAGCTTTTCTATAAGCTCACCCTCAGCCATAGCACTTGTTACAAATGCCAATTCATTTGATTTGCAACCTGCAAATTCAAGCACTTTAACCTTGCCAACTGTTGCAACAACATCTTGTAAAGCATTTGCTCTATCAGTAACTTCAGCACGAATGTAAAGAGGATTAACCGCTGATTTATAATCAACAACATAATTTTCTTCAGCTTCGCCCCAACCAAGTGGTTTCTTTCTACCCATATTTCTTGCACAGTCAATAACGTCAGCCACTACTGCTGATGCGGTAGGAAGCTTACCTGCACCCTTGCCATAGAATACAACATCACCTGTTGCATCGCCACGAACAAGAATTGCATTAAATACGTCGTTAACACTTGCTAACTGACTACCATCCATTACAATGGCAGGAGAAACAATTGCGAAAATCTTGCCGTCATCCATTCTTTTTGCACGGCCAAGAAGTTTAATTACACCACCGAATGCACCGATATATGCAACGTCGTCAAGTGTAATTTTTGTAATGCCCTCAGTATACACTGAATCAGGGTAAACGTGCTTGCCAAAGCAAAGAGATGCCAAAATACAAATCTTGCGACAAGCATCATGACCTTCCACGTCTGCTGTTGGGTCTTTTTCTGCATAGCCATTATCTTGAGCAAGTTTAAGAGCATCTTGGAAACTCATATTCTTTTCAATCATCATTGTAAGAATAAAGTTTGTTGTGCCGTTTAAAATACCTGCGATTTCGTCAATCTCATTTGCTGCTAAGCATTGTGAAATTGGGCGAATAATTGGAATGCCGCCACCAACTGATGCTTCAAACAAGAAATTAACATTATTTTCAGCGGCATACTGTAAAAGTTCACAGCCTTTTGCAGCAACCAACTCTTTATTTGATGTTACAACGCTTTTACCTGCTTTAAGGCAAGATGAAACAAATTCATAAGCAGGGTGTAACCCACCCATTGTTTCAACAACAACTTTAACGTCATCATCATTAAGAATAAGGTTAAAATCTTTTATCATTTTACTCTCGTGAGGGTCGCCTGGAAAATCTCTTAAATCAAGAATATACTTAACTTCCATTTCACTTTGAGTACTTCTTTTAACAATACTGTCATGATTTTTTGTAAGCACTTCAACTACACCTGAGCCTACTGTGCCATAGCCCATAACTGCTACATACATTTATATTCACATCCTATTACAAGGTAGAATAAAGCATTATAAAAATACTTTTGAATATTCTATCACAAATTGTCAAGATAATAAAGAGGTAATATACAATATATTTAAGTATTTTTTTATGGTTTTTTTAGAAAATTTTACATAAAAATACAACTTTTCAATTGATACTTAAGAAAAAATGGTTTATTATATTATTGACCATTATTTTATTATGGAGATTGAAAAATATGACGAATACCGAAAAAAAGAGAAAATTTATTATAAGCACCATTTATACAGTTATTATTATTGCACTTTTTTACTTATTTTTTAAATATGCTTTGGGAACAATTTTCCCAATTTTATGTGCAGTAGTTGCGGCTATGCTTTTGCAAAAGCCTGTTAATTTCATTTGCAAAAAAACTCCGCTTAAAAGAGGTCTTGTTTCCGCATTGTGTGTGCTTTTTGGATTTGCAATTGCCATTTCAGGACTCGTACTTATTGTAATTTGGGTTGGCTCGGAGTTTAAAGGCTTTTTCCAATATATTATGATTCAATTTGAAGATGTTCCTGCTCTTATTCATAAAATTGAAGGATATATTGCTAATGCTATTGGATTTTTACCTGAAGAACTAGAAAAAGCCGTTATGGATTTTGTAAGTGAAAAGTTAAGAACCTTAACAACTCCTACTGCAACTCCAAGTGAGCCAAGCGTAAACTTTGATTTATCTGTTCTTTCTACGCCACTTTTAGGAATTTGGAATACTGCAAAGCAAATTCCTACAACTCTTGTTTCAATAGTAGTTGCCATTGTTGCTTGTTGCTTTATGACTGCAGATTTTGCATCAGTTAAACGTCTTGTGCTTGGATTTTTCCAACCTGACACACGCTCAAAAATTGTTCGTGCAAAACGACTTTTATTCCCATCTCTTGGCAAAATGGCAAAGGCATACGGTATTATTATCACAATTACATTTTGTGAATTATCGTTAGGTCTTTTCCTTTTAAAGCTTATCGGCGTTTACGATAGCGGATACATTTTTGTAATTGCTCTTCTTACTGCAGTTATTGATATTGTGCCTGTGCTTGGAACTGGTACCGTGCTTATTCCTTGGGCACTTATTTCACTTCTTAACGCAAATTACCCATTAGCAATTGGGCTTGTTATAATGTATGCTTGTATTACAGTAATTCGTCAAATTATTGAGCCAAAGCTTGTTGCTGCTCAATTAGGTATTCCTGCATTCCTTACAATTGTTTCAATGTTTATTGGCTCACAAATTTTTGGTGTAATCGGTATTTTCATTTTACCAATTACAATTGTTATGCTTAAGCTTTTAAACGACGAAGGAATTATTCACATTTTCCACTATGCTGATAAAGATACTGAAACAAAAGCTGAAGAAAACACCGAAGAAAAAGTAGAGGTGCCAAAGAAAAAATGATTGATATTCACAACCATATTCTTTTTAATATAGACGACGGCGCCCCTGATATTAATACATCTATTGAGATGTGTCGTGATGCTTATGAAAACGGCTACAAAGTGCTTGTGGTAACACCTCATTTTACCAATTATAATCATATTGACGAGTTTATAAGTGAGCGCGACGATAAAGTTAACACTCTAAAAGAAGCGTTAGCAAACGAAAATATTCCATTGACCATTGTGAGTGGTGCTGAATTGTATTTAAGTGACGCCATTTTTGATGCAGGTAATCTTGATGACCTTGCAATTAACAATTCACGCTATGTGCTTTGCGAATTTCCTCTTGGTCCATTCAATGTAAAGCGCGGTCTTTTATGGCTTGACGAGCTTATTGAGCGTGGCTACACACCTATTCTTGCTCACCCTGAAAGATATTATGAAATTCACCGTAATCTTTCTATTATTAACGCGTTGCTTGATAGAGATGTTGTTTTTCAGGTAAACCTTGATAGTCTTATTGGCAAAAACGGTGGTGCGCCACAAGATTTGTCAGTTGACTTGCTTTGTCGCGGATTTGCAAAGCTTGTCGGCACTGATGCTCACGACTTAAAGTATCGTCACACAAGAGTGAAAGAAAAATTTCGTGAATTGCCTTATGAAATTGACCACGAGCTTTTTATGGAATGTGTGACAACAAATCCACAAAAAATACTTCAAGATAAAGAAATATAAAAAACAGCCCTTGAAAATAGGGGCTGTTTTTTGTTGTTATTTTGCTTTTACTACCATTTTTGATTTAAAGAATTCCGCAATTTCAGTATTTGCTAAATCTCCTGCAGGGGAGAATGGATTTACAACATTAAAAACATGAGTTAAATATTTGCCATCTTCTTTTTCATTAAAGTCGTGGAATTTATACTCAATTTTATGACTCTCAAGTAAGTCCTTAAACTTGTAGCACTGATTTTTAAGAAAATCGTTTGTCGCTGTATTTACATAAAATGGCGGAAAATCCGCTGATATAATTTGTGCCACATTTAAATATTTTCTTAACGGACTCTTTTTATGTTTTTTGCCTAACAAAATTGGCACATTGATATTCATAATAAAGTTAGGGCTTAACAAATCAATCGCAGGACAAATTGCTGCAACCGCCTTAAAGTTAAGTCCGCAATATGTAACGCCAAAATCCTTTTGCATATCTTCGTTAAGATTCACCGCCGTTGTTACACAAGAAAAATGACCACCAGCAGAGTCGCCCATTAAGAATACATTAGTTAAATCGGCAGGGTAATCATTAAGATTTTCACTTAACCATTTAAGCGCTGCGAAAATATCACGAATTTGGTCTTCAAAAAGCACATCACCTGCAAGACGATAATTAATAGATGCAACCAAAAAGCCTTTCTCGCTAACCTTTAAGCAAAAGTTTTTATTGATTTCTTTGTAGCCATACATCCAACCGCCACCGTGAATATCAATAACTACAGGAAGCTTTTCAGTTGTACCCTTTGGATAGTAAATGTCAAGCAAATGACCTTTTTCACCATCATCTATGTAGGCAATATCAAGCACCTGCTCACAAGTATTGGGTTCAGTTTGTGACGCTATTCTTTTAGCGTCCATTTTTGCTGTATTTTCCCAGTTTTTTCTTAAAATCGGCTCAAAAATGTACATAAGATACCCCTTTCTTTTTATGGGTGTGGCTCACCATTACGATAGGCTTCCATAATATCACGAAAAACCTCGCCATTTGATGGTGGAGTCCAAGTAATTGCATCGGCACCTGCCTTAATTGTAGCTTTTATGCTTTCTTCTGTTGGTCCGCCTGTTGCCATAATAGGCACATTGGGAAAGCTTTCACGGATTTTTGCAATCAATTCAGGTGTTTTTGATGCTGCTGAAACATTTAAGATATCAGCACCGGCATCAAGACGACCTTGAATATCATCCTCTTTAACAACTGTAATCACAATAGGCAAATCAACAACCTTTGCTACCTCACGAATAGTATCATTTGAAGTTGGTGCGTTAAGCACAACCCCTGTTGCACCTTGGTATTCAGCGTGACGAGCAAGATTTATTACTCGTTCACCCTTTGTAAGACCTCCTCCAACTCCTACAAAAACCGGACAATCGGCAACCATCATAACAGCTTGTGTAATTACTGGTTGCGGTGTAAACGGATAAACGGCAATAACCGCATCCGCGTTACAGTTTCTTATGATGCTTACATCCGTTGAAAATACAATAGATTTTATTCTTCTACCAAAGATTTTTATGCCCCTACACTCATAAATCTCGTTTGGGACATCAATACGAAAATCTCTTAAATATCCTTTAATTTCGTTCATAAATAACATCCTTGCTATATTGTGTTTGCAGTATTCGCCACCTGCAAGCTGTAAACTTTTTTCGCTACTTGTTTTCCAATTTGGCAATGCTCTTCTTTTTGGAAATTACGGTCGTTCGTCATAATTTCTTGTGCTAATTCTTGAGTTTGCATAAGAATTTTTGTATCGGTTAAAATATCAGCAATACGAAGTTTTGGAAGTCCGTGTTGACGAGTACCGAAGAAATCACCAGGACCGCGAAGTTTTAAGTCCTCATCAGCAATTTTAAAGCCATCAGTAGTTTCACACATAATTTTCATACGAGCAATAGCATCATCATTTTTTGCATCTGTCACAAGAATACAAGAGGACTTTGCCTGCCCACGACCAACACGACCGCGCAACTGATGAAGCTGTGAAAGTCCAAAACGCTCGGCATTTTCTATAACCATAATTACCGCATTTGGCACATCAACGCCAACCTCAATAACAACAGTCGCAATAAGTAGTTGTGTTTCACCTTTTTTGAATTTGAGCATTACCTCGTCTTTCTTTTTCGGTGTCATTTTACCGTGAAGCAAATCAAGAGAATACCCCTTAAATGGAAGTTGTGCTTTTTTGAAATACTCCTCCGCGGAAAGCACTCCTTGCATCATTTCACTTTCTTCCACAAGTGGACACACAATGTACGCCTGATACCCTGCATTAAGATGCTTTCTAATATAGTCAAACATACTTCCGCGTTTGCCGGAATTTACTGTATATGTATCAATTTTTTGTCTGCCTGGTGGCAATTCGTCTAAAATTGAAACATTTAAATCACCAAATAATATAAGCCCTAATGTTCTTGGAATTGGTGTTGCCGACATAACATAAACATGTGGATTTTCACCTTTTGCACAAAGACCTGTACGCTGTTTTACGCCAAAACGATGCTGCTCATCAGTTATAACTAGTCCTAGTTTTTTGAATATAACATCATCTTGAATAAGAGCGTGTGTGCCGATAATTAAATCAATTTCACCATTTTGAAGACGAGCTTTTATCTCTTTTTTCTCTTTCGCTTTTGTGCTACCTGTTAACAATTCGCAGCGAATATTACTGCCCTTAAACATTTTTGCAAAGGTTTCAAAATGCTGTGTAGCCAACACCTCAGTAGGTGCCATTAACGCTGACTGCATACCATTTTTTGACGCGGTGTAAATAATGGACGCCGCAACTGCAGTTTTACCGCTACCAACATCACCTTGTAAAAGACGATTCATTTGCTTACCACTTTGCATATCGGCAACCGCTTCTTGCACCGCTCTTTTTTGAGCGTTAGTAGGCGTAAATGGTAAAAAGCTGAAAAACTCGTTAGTATAATCTTTTTGAATTGTGTTTGATGTTATTACTGTTGAGTTGTCATTTTTCAAAGTCAATAAGCTTAATTGTAAAATAAATAACTCATCAAAAATCAGTCTATCACGGGCATTTTGCAAATCATTATCAGTCTTTGGGAAATGAATATCGCGAATTGCTTTGTCAAGTCCTACAAGATTATATTTTTCAAGAATATAATTAGGTAAATAGTCAGGAATTGCATCAATTTTAGCCAATGCATTTTGCACCGCTGACTGTACTATTTTTGATGTTATTGTTTTGTTTTGTGAATAAATTGGTCTTATTGTTAAACTTTTTTCAGCTTTAACAAACAATGGTGTTACCATTTCACGAGCCGAAAATTTTCCAAGTGTGAGTTTGCCATAAAAAAGATATTCCTCGCCACTTTTAAGCATTTTTTCAATGTATTTATTGTTGAAAAATGTTACCGCAATAACATCATCACCATCAGTTACAGTTGCTTTTGCTATAAGCATTCCGCCACGGACACGCTCATTTTTAACAGGAAACATTACTGTGCCTTTAATACATACATTTTCACCAATCACACATTGAGAGATAGGTAAAATCTTGCTCCAATCCTCATAAGCACGAGGATAAAAACGAAGAAGTTCCCCAACAGTTGACACACCAAGACTGCGAAAACCCTCAGCACGAGCTTCGCCAACACCCTTGATATACTTAATATCGTCGGAAAACTTCATAATTTCACCTTATTATAAATTTTTATATAAATCAAATGGATTATTGGATAATGGTGTTTGCACATCGGCTGAAGTTACCACGTATCCGTTTCTAAATAATACTGGCACAAAAGGATATTCCTCAGCAAAAACTGCATAATATTCCTCCGCCGTTATTTTTCCTGCACGGAAATTGAAATAATCTGTTGCCGCACGACCTGCTTTGTCAATACCTGCACTAAGATTTCCACGGAAAAATTGTGATAAATCCATTGATGCATCAAGCTTTATTTCGCCTAAATACATATCATAGTTACCAGCAATAATTCGTTGATTATAATCGGCAAATGACAGCGGTAAAACCTCTATCATAAAGCCTTGCTTATTAAGATTATCAGCAATATTAAAAGCCGCTGCTAATCTATATTTGTTATCGCGATTAACGATTAATTTAAATGACAATAAATATGCACCATTTGTTTTTGCTTTGCCTGAATATCTTGTAAAACCACATCTATCAAGAATTTTTTCAGCAAGGTCAGTATCGCCTTTTACTTCAATAGGTGAGATTTTTTTTGAAAGCTCTGCATTAGGATTTATTGGTAGCTTTACAGCTTCACCGTGTCCTTGATATGCCGAAATCACAACATCTTCACTATTAAGTCCTGCCGCGATTGCACTACGGACATATTTATTAAGGGCTCCGTTGTTGCTATTAAGCCCAAGATACACCATATTATTAAGCATAACTTCTTCAGTTTTGCCTACAACGCCCATGTACTCACAATTTGACAAGTCACTAAAAAATACATCTGTCATACCAATTTTAAAGGTATTTTCAGCACTTTTGTTTGTACTGATACTGTAAAGCGAAATTTTTGACTTATTAAAATTGCTATGAAGGTTACCCTCTAAATAATAGTATTCTCCGCTACCTGTTGGCACGGCACTTTGAATATCGGCTGTGCCCTCTTTAACAACTGGGAAGCAAAGCTTTGCACCTACAAAAGCATCTTCAAAATCAAGTGTAAAATCAACTGAATATTTTGAGTTTGCAGTGGCACTTGAAACGCCCATCAAATAACCTGCCCAAGAATAAGACGCCTTTGCAAGGTTAAAAGAGTATACAACATCATAAGCATTAATAGGTTGCGACCCACGACAGTTAGCGTCACTACGAAGCTGTACAGTTGCAATATTCCCATTTACAACTATATTTTCTGCAATTTCAGGGACTATGTTATAATTTTTATCAGTTGAAAAAAGTGACTGATAAAGCATTTTGCAAATATAAATATTCTCATTACTTTTTGCAAAATAAGGATTTAATCCGTCCGCCTCATTGTATGGCAAAGAAATTACACCGTCGCCTTTTGGTTGGGTTTCAGCGCCAGTATTTACATTTTGTTGAGTAGTTTCAGTTACTGACTCACTCTCTTTAATATTTTCTCTTGCACAAGCGGAAAAGAGCATAGTAACACACAAAATTAATGCTATTATTTTAAATGCATTTTTCATTGTGTCACCTCACAGTAATTGGATTTATTTCTACTGTTTTTGCAGCATCGCGGTCAATTGTAAATATGCATCCTTGCATAAAACAAGATGTGTCCGCCGTTTCAAACATAGGTGCAAAACCTTTTCTGAATTTTTCAATAATAATTTCTTTTTTTACGCCTAAAACAGACTCCTCTGGGCCTGTCATACCTAAATCGGTAATATAACCTGTACCATTTGTCATAATTTGTGCATCAGAAGTCTGAATATGAGTGTGTGTTCCGAAAACTGCACTGACTTTTCCATCAAGGAAATAGCCAAGAGCCTTTTTCTCGGCAGTTGCTTCTGCGTGAAAGTCAACAATTATGATTTTTGTCTCTTTTTTTAGCTTGTTTATGATTTTTTCAGCGGTTTCAAATGGGTCAGAGTGACCTTCAAGCCAGACTCTGCCAAGAAGATTTATAACACC
>JAZLET010000105.1:0-2069 GCA_045615405.1 Candidatus Fimenecus sp. | reverse complement strand
ACCTTCTTGAAAATCATAAAATCCTTAACGACCTTTGTCATGAAATGGACAAAACACGCCTTACAACTATTGCAGTTGTATCAATGTGCAGCCTTGATGACCCATACATTCAAATTCCTGATGTTGTTTCACATAACCACTATTTCGGTTGGTATGGTGGCGACACAAGTATGAATGGCCCTTGGTTTGATAATTTCCACGCTAAATTCCCTAACATTCCAGTTGGTATGAGTGAATATGGCTGTGAAGCACTTAACTGGCATACATCAAATCCACAACAGGGTGACTATACTGAAGAGTATCAGGCATATTACCACGAAGAGTTAATTAAGCAACTCTTCTCAAGAAAATACATTTGGGCAACTCATGTATGGAATATGTTTGACTTTGGTGCTGATGCTCGTCAAGAGGGTGGCGAAAACGGACAAAACCATAAAGGTCTTGTAACTTTTGACCGTAAGTATAAAAAGGACTCATTCTATGCTTACAAAGCATGGCTTTCGGATGACCCATTCGTGCATATTTGTGGTAAACGCTATGTTGACCGTGTAGAAGATCTTACAAAAGTTACTGTTTATTCAAATCTTCCTGAGGTTGAGCTTGTTGCAAACGGTAAGAGCGTTGGTAAACAAACAAGTGATAATCATTTCTTCTATTTTGATGTGCCAAATACTGAAGCAGTTACACATATTCAAGCAATTGCAGGTACTTTCGGTGACCAAAGCGAAATTCGTAAGGTTAGCACATTTAATGAAGATTACCGCCTTAAAGAAAAAGGTGCAGTCCTTAACTGGTTTGATGTAACTGAGAAGGACGGCTATCTTTCACTTAACTCAAAGATGAGTGAGCTTCTTATGGTACCTGAAGGACAAATGCTCTTTGGTCAAATTATGGGACCAATCGCTGAAGCAGCAAAGCAAAGTGCTGGTGAAGGCGGATTTGAAATGAACGAGGGTATGATGCAAATGATGGGCGGATTTACAGTACTTCGTCTTATCGGTATGCTTGGTATGACAGGTCTTAAAATGACAAAAGAAGAGCTTTTAGACCTTAACGCAAAACTTAATCAAATCAAAAAAGCATAAAACTAAAACACTTAGGGTGGGAGCTTGCTCCTGCCCTATTTTTATATATTTGAGTTTGTAGGGATTATTTTAATGAATAATGAATGATGAATAATTTCGGGTCTGCGACGCTGATTATATCTATAATCGCAACGCAGTTCCCTACTAATTAAAACAGTTAGGTAAACTCAAATTTATCATTCTCTTACGATAAGTTTACACATTATTAAAATTTAGGTAATCATTTCCAAATATTTGTGTTATACTATATCAGTAATAAATTTAAGGACGATACAAATGAACTTTTTACAACAACTTATGGCGAAATTCCAACAATTTATGGTAGGTCGTTATGGTAATGACCAATTCACTTTGTTTTTATCAATAGCAGGTGTTATATTATCATTTTTAAGTAATTTTTTAAGATGCTTTCGTGCTCTTTATGTGGCAGGAACAATAGTTTACTTTATAGGTACACTAATGATTTTTTATGCAATTTTCCGCACTCTTTCAAAAAACTACGAAGCACGAAGAAAAGAACTTAATTGGTATTTACTTTGGTCGGAAAAACCAAAAGCATATGCTAAACTTTTAATGAATAAAATCCGCGACCGTAAAACACACAAGTATTTTAAATGCCCAAGCTGTAAAACAATTATGCGAGTACCTAAAGGCAGAGGAAAAATTGAAATCACTTGCCCAAAATGTAGAGCGAAAGTAATTAAGAAGACATAAATAGATTTAAGGTTGTTTATATCGTTTAATTTATATGAAAATTGTAGGGCGGGGTCATATTAGCCCCACAAACTGAAATTTGCTTAACTAAAAATGTTACGATAAATTTAAAAAACAGTCCGTTTTAGCGGACTGTTTTTCTTTTGCTTTAGTTGAAAAGCATTTTTGCTTGTGATATTATACTTTCGTACCGAACAAATGTTCGTTATAGAAAGGAGGCAGAAATGACTTTGTATGAGTTAGGAGAGCAATATTTAAAGCAGGCGGACG
>JAZLET010000104.1:0-3815 GCA_045615405.1 Candidatus Fimenecus sp. | reverse complement strand
CTCTTCAGTATAGTCACCCTGTTGTGGATTTGATGTATGCCAGTTAAGTGCTTCACAGCCATATTCACTCATACCAACTGGAATGTTAGGGAATTTAGCATGGAAGTTATCAAACCAAGAGCCATTCATGCTTGTGTCGCCACCATACCAACCGAAATAGTGGTTATGTGAAACAACATCAGGAATTTGAATGTATGGGTCTTCCGTACTGCACATTGAAACAACCGCGATAGTTGTAAGACGAGTCTTATCCATTTCATGACAAAGGTCGTTAAGGATTTTATGATTTTCAAGAAGGTCATCATCAGACCCATTCATTGAAATTTCATTTGAAAGTCCCCATACAACGATTGATGGGTGGTTATAGTTTTGAACAATAAGCTCTTTCATTTGTGAAATTGTATTTTCACGGCCTGTTGGCATATGCTTTGAAATATATGGAATTTCAGCCCAAATTACCATACCGTATTCATCACAAAGGTCATAGAAATACTGGTCGTGCTGATAGTGAGCAAGACGGATTGTGTTTGCACCCATTTCATAGATTAATTCCATATCTTCTTTATGATGCTCGTGTGTAAGAGCGTTACCAAAGCCCCATCTATCTTGATGGCGAGAAACACCGCGAAGTGGGTATTCTTCACCGTTAAGAATGAATCCACGGTCAGGGTCAATCTCAAAAGTACGGCAACCGAAACGAGTCGCTACCTTGTCAATTACCTTATCACCTTCGCAAAGTTCAATTTCCGCTGTGTAAAGATATGGATTTTTTCTACCATTCCAAAGTACAACATTTTTGATTTCAATAGTTTCTACTGCTTCGTCAGTTTTAAGTGTTGTAACAACATCACCTGATTTATCTTTAATGATGTAGTTAATCATTTGACCCGGCTTTTTGTTTGTAACAAAAGATTCAAATGTAACCTGTGCATCACTACCAACAACCTTTGGTGTGATTGCAATACCACGGCCACCGTAGTAATCAAGCTCAAAGTGGCTTTCGCTAACTGCAATAAGATTTACATCTCTATAAAGACCGCCATAAAATGTGAAGTCAGCCATTTGAGGGTAAACTGTTTCGTTTGCTGAGTTGTCAACAAGAATTGCAAGTCTTGTGCCCTTTTTAAGCTCTTCAGTAATGTCAACACGCCAAGTAGAATAACCACCGTCGTGAGATGCTAACTTATTACCATTCATATATACGGTTGCTGATGAATTCGCACCGTTAATTTCAAGATAGTATTTGTCAGCAGTTGGAATTTCTTCTCTGTCAAGGTCCTTTACATAACAGCAAGTGCCACGGAAATAGTCGTTACCACCGTCTTGACCATCAATAGCATTCCAACAATGTGGAACATTTACAAAATCCCAATCAGCAGGTGTAACTGCAGGAACAGTGTTTACGCCCTTGCGGAATGACCATTTGCGATTTAAACTAACAATTTTTCTCATAATTTTACTCCTTAAAATAAAGAACGGGGACTAATTTAGCCCCCGCCCACCTAAATCTTAATTATTCAACAACATCTGCTTTTGCTGCTGCACGACTAGCTTCAAGGTCTGCTGCCATTTCAGCAACCTTTTTCTTGTTAAGGTCGTAAATGAAAGCAAATGAAACAAGCATAACAACTGCACTGAATGTATAAAGACCAGCTACAAGCCACTTCATATTTTCAGCAACATTGAATGGTTGGTTTGCACCAAGCTCACCATTGTAACCAAAAGCACTCATAAGAAGAATAACGCCTGATGGTCCAAGGCCTTGAGCAAGTTTACGGAAGAATGAGTGAAGTGAATAAACTGTACCTTCTTCTTTAGTGTTGTTTTTCCATTCGTTATAGTCAATAGCGTCAGCCATAAGAGCCCAAGATACGCAAGAATATGCGCCAAGACCAAGACCGAAGAATGCTTGAGCAATTATGTAGCCAATAAGACCTACACCGCCATTACCAAGTGGAAGGAAGAGAAGAAGTGCGCCAAATGTAGAAACTGCTGCACCTGCTGTACAAACTTCTTTCTTACCAAACTTGTTAACAAGCTTCTTAATGAAAGGCATAAAGAGGAACATTGGAAGATAACCGATAAGCATGATAATACCAGATGCTTTAGCGTTTCCAAAGTATGATTGGAAAAGAACAGTTGTTGCTGTTGATGAGCCCTGCATACCGATAAACATAGCCATAGCTGCAAGTGTAGCGCCAACTGCTGCACGGTTTTTCATAAAATTACCAAATGCCTTAAAGATATTAAACTTTTGTTTTTCTTCACTGATTTTAATTGAATTTTCTTCAACGCGAATAGTTGTCTTTTTAAGCATAAACAAGAATGCAATAAGACCTAATGCACCCATTACAAGAGCTGCAACGAAAACAACTTCACCCTTAAGGTTGTTAGATGCATCATAGCAAATGATTGGAAGAATAATCATTGGGAAAATGTTACCAACCATTGAACCGATTGAACGCCATGTTGAAAGCTCAGCGCGTTCACCACCGTCAGTTGTAATAACTGACATCATTGAACCGTAAGGAACATTTGCTACTGTGTAGAATGCGTCCCAAAGAACATAACCTAATACGAAGAGAATACATCTCATAGCCTTAGGAGCGTTAGGAACAGGAAGGAAGAAGAATAAGCCTGAGAAAAGAAGACCTAATGCACCAATAAGGATGTATGTCTTAAACTTACCTCTCTTATACTTTCTCTTGTCTGCATCAAACAATGAGCCAAGAAGTGGGTCGTTAATTGCGTCCCAAACTTGAACAAGAACAAGCAATGTAGCGTACATTTCCTCGCCAAGTGCCATAAACTGTGTCCAGAAAATTGCCATAATTGAGCTCTTAAGCGCAAAGCTCATGTTACAACCAAAGTCACCTGCAGCGTATGCAACTTTATCACGCATACCAAACTTGCGGTAACCATTAGCATCAAGTTGTACTGGTTTTTTTGCCATAGTGAAAAATCCCCCTTTAATGTGTGTTGGAAAGAGTATAACTCTACCCTGTTCCCATACAACAATATTTTAAACGATAATGGGTATAATAAGTGAGTATTTTTTTCGTTTTTTTCAGTATTTTTTTTAGTTTACTCTTGAAAATTACCAAAAATTGTACGATAATATTAACAGCATTTAACACGCGAGGGAATATTATGAATTACAACAATGAACTAAGCTTTTTCCAAAAAATTCTTGAAAAATATAGAATAAGCTCTTGCATTTTAACTGATGGTGATACTTCTTATAGAAAAGCCGACCGTGGTCTTCGTGACTTATTGGGCTTAAGTGAAGATTACGACCAATTATTTTGCACACATCACGAAACTTTAACTGAAAATACAATTTTTTTACTTACTGACAGTTTTAGTTGTAACTATATTTTTATTCTTTTGCCTGAAACCGATAGCAAAAAGACATTTGTTGCTGGTCCTTACATTGATAAAGAATTTACACAAAAAATGTTTTTAGACGCGACAAAGCATTATGATATTCCCCTTCCCCTTCGCAGTCAAATTGAAAAATATTACACATCTGTTCCCGTTTATACTGACAAAGATATTATCTCATCTCTTTTTAATGCATTGGGTGAAATTTTATGGGGCAGTATGGATAACTTTACCGTTAAAAGTTTAAATCTTAATTACACTGAACGCCAATTTCCTGAAATTGTTGAGCATATTGGTAATCACATTGACGACCCACTACTTGCAATGCAAATGCTTGAAAGTCGTTATGAGGGTGAAAGAAAGCTTATGCAAGCAGTTAGTCAAGGTATTACCCACAAGGCGGAGCAAATGATTAGCAACTCGTCAGAGCT
>JAZLET010000103.1:0-13628 GCA_045615405.1 Candidatus Fimenecus sp. | reverse complement strand
TTACCACGCTTAACTACAAGCACACCATTAGAAATAAGTGTTTTGATAGCTTCACGAAGTGTAGAACGGCTTACACCTAATTCTTGAGATAGCTCGTTTTCATTAGGAAGCTTTTCGCCGTAGTTATATTTATGCTCTTCAATAATCATTTTTTTGAGTGTTTCAGCAATTCTTTGTGACAAATTTTCCATTTAACTTTTCTCCATTTTAAAAGCATTAAATCAACTATACACTATATTTTTTAAAAATGCAAAGATTATTTTGCTTTAATTTGAGCTTTTATAATATGTGCAACCGCTTTTACACCATTAGTAACATATTTGCCAAGATTACCTGAAAAGCCGGTCATAACAGGATTTTTCAAGTCTTTCTCGTTGATTCCGTCAGCGTTAACCTCTTTTAATGTAATATTATCTTTTACAAAAGGAGCCACGTTTTCATTTTTTGGCGCTGTTAACAAAGCACCATCAGCAAAAGCACAAATTTCTTGTTTTTCATTGTCTGAAAGACCATCTTTAGCCATTGGGTAAATACCAAAAATTGCAGTTTCACAGCTTCCGTTATATGATGGCGCAATGCTCTTACCTTGAGCTGCAACAAGTGTATAGGTATCAAGAATTTCATCATTTGATCTGCTAAAATGGTGTCTTTGCTTTCCGTAATATGTACCAAATGGATTCATTCTAACAGTTTTGTTTTCTTCAAGTCTCATAGGACAATGAGCCATAGATGAAAGCACTTGGCGTGCATTGGCAATAATAATACCGCCATTTTCATCATAAAGACCAACAAAACCGCCTGTTAGTTGATGATTAAAAGAATCAATTTTTTTATTTTTCTCATCACATTCAGGAAAGCTTTGTGTCCTAAATGAAGAAATATCATCCATAAAGTTTCTCTTAATTACTGAAATATCCCCATTAAGAGTAGGGGTGATTTGAAATGGTACAGTCTCTTTCCAACTCATATCACTGTATCTACCAAGTGCTGAATTTTCAGTGGAAATTGAAGTAGTTTCCGCAGTGTATGGGTAGTTTACAGTTGTGCGTACAAAAATAGCATTGGAAAAATCCGTTTTAAAGAAATCAAAGGTGTAGCTACCCGATTTAAGCTCTTTAGGCAAATGGATTTCACCTTGAATTCGCACACCTTCGCCATTACCTGCAACTGACAATGCAGTAGCACTTGTGTTTTCGAATTCATACTTCTTTTTGCCATAAGTGATATATGATTGCAAGAAATCATAGTTACCAATTCTTCTTCCATCAAGTTGTGCAAAAGCAATGCTTCCGTTTGGTGAAAACATAAGTGATACACGAGGTGTCTCAAGAAGATTTTTGAAGGCTGGTTCTTTAATTTCACCATCAAAGCCTATTTCTAACTCATACTTTTTCTTGTTTTTCTTAAATTTCATCATTAAGAAAGTAGAGGAAAGGTTGTTGTCAGTAGGCACCGCAACAAAGCTTTCAAGGTCGTTTGCCTTAACTGTCATACAAGAAAGGTTAGAAATCTTTTCTTTAATCTTAACCTGTACACATTGTAATAATGAATTTGTGGTGTTATAAACTGTTATTTTTTTAGTTTTAGGCATTGCATTCATTTCATCAGCGATTACCTTGTCACTAAGGTCAAGAGCAGTTTTTTCTCTTTGAATGTTAAGTACAGGAGTTGCAAGTCCAAAGTGAGTAGTTGAAAGCAATAAAACCCTATTTTTGAAAGATGGTGAAAGCATATCGCGTTTGCTTGTAACCTTAGCCATCATTCTTGCTCTTTCAATGCGAGTCCATATTTGCCTATTAAAAGGCTTTTCCGCCCAAGATGCATAACCGGTAAAATTACCATCAGCAGTATCGTGTGTAAATTCAATTTTACCAATTGGCTTGTGAGTTTTAATATATCCACCAGGAGTGTCAAAAACAACATAAGGTAAATCGGCAACCTCTTTTACAAGACCGTGAATACCATCGGTATTAGCAATTTTACCTGTCATTTTGCCCATATCAATAGTTTCCCAAAATATTGCATCCGCATCCATATTGATAAATAAGAAAAGGTCATTGTTGATTTCATTTGACTCTTGCTTGCTTCTTAAATCCTTAACCCAAGCACGAAGACAACCCGCATCACAAACATCAGAGTTTGAATATGTAGGAATAATTGTCATGCTTTCGCCATTGTATGTGTAGGTGAGTGGGTTAAAAGCTTCTTCATCGTTAAGTTTTGGGATTATAGTCCTAAAAGCATCAAATGGCACACAACTGTAATAAAGGCAAAGTGCATCAACACCTAACTTATTGTATAATGTAACCTGTGATGGAGTAAACATAACCTCTTGAGGTCGTACAATCTTTTCGCAAGTACCAAAAATGTCCTCAAGTCCGCTACCCTCAGGATTTGTAATGGCTAAGTTAATGCTTTCGCAAAACTCATCTTCAGTCATTGCTGACAAAGCACCATTGTTGTAGCCCATTATTATATTTTCATCACCATATTTAATAACACGCTCTTTCATCTTTTCAATAATGTCAGGAGCATATTCAGGTAATATCTTTTGTAATGAAAAGAAGTTTTCTGAGTCCCAAGTACCTTTTACGGGAATGCCTTGCTTGTTAAACTCGGTAAGAGTATCAAGAATTTTTCTAATAATTCTAATATCAGAGCCAAAGCCTAAATTGTCGTTAGTGTCACCACGATAAGAGTGATAACAGTTAACGTGAAAGCCATAAGCTATGTGAATCTTGTTTGTGAGCATATAATCACCTCAAAGCATATTCTAATAGTTATAGTAACACAGTAAAAAGTAAATGTAAAATGTTATTTTAATATTCCCACTTGAAAAAATTGATGTAAAAGTATAAAATAGAAATTAATGTATAGTGGGGAGATAGTTTTCTCCATAAACAAGCGGAGGCGATTATTTATGAATTTAAGAAGTGAAAATGTATTAAAAGGCGTTGAAAGAGCACCAAATAGAAGTCTTTTTTATGCAATGGGTTATACAAAAGAAGAATTAGAAAGACCTTTGATTGCGGTTGTGTCAGCACATAGTGAAATTGTTCCGGGTCACATTCATCTTGATAAAATTACTGAAGCAGTAAAAGCAGGAGTTCGTATGTCAGGTGGTACTCCTGTAATGGTACCTGCAATTGGCGTTTGCGATGGTATTGCAATGGGACACATTGGTATGAAATATTCACTTGCATCTCGTGAACTTATTGCTGATAGCGTTGAAACAATGATTATGGCTCACGGATTTGATGGAGCAGTGCTTGTGCCTAACTGTGACAAAATTGTTCCCGGTATGATTATGGCGGCAGTACGCCTTAACATTCCTGCAGTCGTATGTTCAGGCGGACCTATGATGTCAGGACTTGTTGATGGTGTTGAAACCTCACTTTCAAAAATGTTTGAGGCAGTTGGCTCTCGCAAAGCTAATATGATTGATGACTGCAAGCTTCTTGAATTTGAAGAGAATGTTTGCCCGGGCTGTGGCTCTTGTTCAGGTATGTATACAGCAAACTCAATGAACTGTCTTGCTGAGGCAGTTGGTATTGCTCTTCCTGGTAACGGTACAATCCCTGCAGTACATAGTGGTCGTATTCAACTTGCAAAGCATGCAGGTATGGCAATTATGAACCTTGTCCAGCAAGATATTAAAGCTCGTGATATTATTAATGAAAAGTCAATTCGTAACGCATTAGCTTGTGATATGGCTCTTGGTTGCTCATCAAATAGTGTTCTTCATCTTCTTGCTATTGCTAATGAAGCAGGTGTTCCTGTTGACCTTAAAATGTTTAACGAAATCAGTGCAAAAGTTCCTAACCTTTGCCATTTAGCACCTGCAGGTGGAACTCATATGCACGACCTTAACAATGCAGGTGGTATTCCTGCAGTTCAGGCTGAACTTGCAAAGAAAGACCTTCTTGATTTGTCACTTATTACTGCAACAGGTAAAACTGTTGGTGAAAATATCGCAGGTGCATATATTAAGAATACTGATGCAATTCGACCAATTGATAATCCATATAGCGAAACTGGTGGTATTGCAATTCTTTGGGGTAATATTGCAAAAGACGGTTGTGTTGTAAAACGCTCAGCAGTTGCACCTGAAATGCTTGTTCACTCAGGTCCTGCAAGAGTGTTTGACTCAGAAGACGAAGCAATTGATGCTATTTATAATGGTAAAATTACTCACGGTGATGTTGTAGTTATTCGTTACGAAGGTCCAGTAGGTGGCCCTGGTATGAGAGAAATGCTTAATCCAACATCAGCACTTGCTGGTATGAACCTTGATAAGACAGTTGCACTTATTACTGACGGTCGTTTCAGTGGTGGATCTCGTGGCGCATCTATAGGTCACGTTTCACCTGAAGCAGCTGCAGGTGGTGAAATTGGTCTTATTTATGAGGGCGATATTATTGAAATTGATATTCCTGCAAGTAAAATCAATGTAAAAGTTACTGACGAAGAATTAGCTGAAAGAAGAAAATCTTATGTTAAACCTGAGCCAAATGTTAAATCAGGTTGGCTTGCTCGTTATTCAACTCTCGTTTCATCTGCAAAAGACGGTGCAGTTATGAAGAAGGTGTTTTAAATGGCAAAATTAGTTCGTATTAAATCTGAACTTAAAACCAATAAAAATAAGGCTTTTTGGCATAAATCCTTTGCTTTGTTTTTTACACTTGTATTTTTTAGTGTTGGTGCAGTAATGCTATATCTTATATTGTTTGCTGAGTCAACTCTTCATATTGCTTTCCCATGCTTGTTCATTATCTTGTCTTTGGTGTTATTATATGTGTATGCAACAAAGAAAAAAGAGTATGAAATTTTAAATTCTGGCGTTAAAGGTGAGCAACAAACATACGACATACTTAAACAATTACCAAAGAATTTTACAGTAATCACAAATCCTGTAATTCATAATCGTGGCTCAGTAAATGAACTTGACTTTGTTGTAATTGGTGAAAATGGTGTGTTTGTAGTTGAAAGCAAAAATTATCGTGGAATTATTATAGGCAACACAAATGACCAAACTTGGAAACAAATTAAGCACGGTAAGAATAAAACCTATGAAAAGGAAATTAAAAATCCTGCAAAGCAAGCGTATCGTCAAGGTAGAAGAATGGTGGAAATGTTTATAGATTTTGGCATTTCGGCTGATATTTCTCCAATTCTTTATTTTGTTGATGACCGTTCTGAACTTAAAATTGATGATGATGCTCAATTAGGCGTTGCTATTATCAATAATGAAAAAGATTTGCTTGATTATATTGTTAATTTTAAAGGTAAGCACATTGTTGATGATGGCGAGAGAGCGGAAATCGTAAGATTTTTTAAAAAATAATAAATACATATTGTCCATAGTTTCATCATAGTATTAAGTGGTGATATTATGGACAATAATTTTTATGAAGTATCTCGTGAGCGAAGAAGACCACAAAAAACAAACCAAAGCAGTTTTATGACAAAAATTATTATAACTCAACTTGTACTATCGTTAATTATTACAGGTATATTGTTTCTTGTGTGTAGAACTGATAGCAACCTCTCTCAAAATATAAAATCTTTTTATAGTGAGGTTTGCAAAAACGATATTGCAGTATCAAAAATTTTAGGTAGTTTTAAAAAAGTTGTGACTGAAACTTTTTCGCCAAGCATTAAAGAATCAGCAGGTGAAACTGAAACCACAACGGGGGAAAAGGTGAACTTTTCTCCCGTTTTTTTAACTGCGAATTTTGAAAATCCTATAAATGATGGCAATATAACATCCAAATTTGGCTATAGAATTAGTCCCATTACTAATGAATATTCATTACATAAGGGTCTTGATATTGCCACACCTAAAAATACAAAAATTTATGCGGTGTATGATGGTGTGATTGAAAAAGCCCAATATCACGAAATTAATGGGAATTACATTGTAATAAGACATAGCGATACCCTTAAAACAACATATAACCATTGTGAAAAATTGCTTGTAAAAGAAGGGGATTTAATTAAACAAGGCGATAATATTGCCCTTGTAGGTGCCACAGGCTATGCAACGGGTAATCATTTGCATTTTGAGGTGATTGTAAATGGTGTTTATATTAATCCTATATATGTGTTGAATTATGATTTTTAGTGTTTGTGGAGTGAAAATAGAAATCACTTTTTTGTTTATGGCACTTATAACTTTTGTGATTTCGCTGAATACACCGTCAAATGTGCTTTTAACAATATTTTCATCATTGTTGCACGAGCTAGGACATCTTATTATGATGATAACTGTAGGCAATAAACCACAAGCTGTAAGATTTGAAATTACAGGTATGAATATAATCCGTCAACCAGATTACAAAATCAGCGTAAAAAATGAAATTCTTATAGCGCTTGGTGGTCCACTTATAAACTTAATATGCTTTGGATTTTCAGTAGTAATTCTTTGCTTTTTTAATAACAAAAATATTCTTACATTTGGGTGTGTAAATTTAATACTTATGATTTTTAATTTGCTTCCTATAAAACGATTAGACGGAGGAATGGCACTGTATTTTCTTTTGTCACAAAAATATGATAATCACATTTGTTCAAAAATCTTGAAAATTACTTCAGTGCTCTTCATTACTATAATCTATTTGTGGGGAATTTACGCTTTTATAACGAGTGGCTATAATATTTCTTTGATAATTATTGCGATTTTTCTCACTTTATCGTTACTGGGCAATAATGATTATTGAAATCAGTCGCGATTTGTAGTAAAATAATATGAATATATTTTTGTGAGGTTTCACTATGGTTAAAAAGGAAGTAGAAAAACTACTTAAAAAAGTTCAAAAACCTGCTCGTTATACGGGCGGTGAGCTTAATAGCGTTATAAAAGATAAAAACAGCGTAAAACTTCGTTATGCTTTTTGTTTCCCTGATAATTACGAAATTGGTATGTCACATCTCGGTATGAAAATCCTTTATAGCGTTGTAAATGAAAGACAAGACGCTTGGTGTGAGCGTGTGTTTGCACCTTGGGATGATATGGAAGCACTTATGCGTGAAAACGGAGTAAAGCTTTATGCTTTGGAGAGCGGTGACTCCCTTGATGAATTTGATTTAATTGGATTTTCATTACAGTATGAGTTAAGCTATACCAATGTGCTTAATATGCTTAATTTAGGCGGAGTGCCAGTACTTAAAAAAGATAGAACATCACTTACACCTATTGTTGTTGCAGGTGGACCTTGTGTATGTAATCCTGAGCCAATGACAGATTTTATTGATATCTTCTTACCCGGTGAAGGCGAAGAGGTTACAAATGATATTGTTGATTTGCTCATTAAACATAAAGAAATGGGCTCAACAAGAAATGAATTTCTACGGGAGGCAGCACAAATTCAAGGTGTTTATGTGCCTGAATTTTATGACGTCCAATATAACGAAGACGGTACTATTAAATCCGTTGAAAATCGTGAAACCGCACCTGAAAAAGTGCAAAAAAGAATAATAGCAGACCTTGATACTGCACACTATCCTAAAGATTTTATTGTACCTTTTATTGATGTTGTTCAAGATAGAACTGTAGGTGAGGTTTTCCGTGGTTGTACTCGCGGCTGCCGTTTTTGTCAGGCGTGTTTTATAAGCCGACCAATCCGTGAAAAATCTCCTGAGGTTATTAATGAACAATGTCGCAAAATTAGTGATGCAACTGGTTATGATGAAATATCACTTTGCTCACTTTCAACAAGCGACTATACAAAAATTGAAGAGCTTATTCCAATGCTTTTTGGTTGGGCATTAAAAGAAAATATTAATGTTTCACTTCCATCACTTCGTGTTGATAATTTTTCGGACGAGCTTATGGAAGAACTTAAAAAAGTCCGTCGTAGTGGTCTTACCTTTGCCCCTGAAGCAGGTACTCAGCGACTTCGTGACGCTATAAATAAGAATGTAACTGAAGAAGAAGTGCTTCGTACCGCTCTTAAAGCCTTTGATGGTGGTTGGACAAGTGTTAAGCTTTATTTTATGATGGGACTTCCAACTGAAACTATGGAAGATATTGCAGGTATTGCGGACCTTGCTCAAAAGGTTGTTGATACTTTTTATCGTAACCCTAATAGAGAAAAGGGTAAGGGGGTGCAGGTTAACATCAGCGTTGCATCCTTTGTACCAAAGCCATTTACACCTTTCCAATGGGAGCCACAGGATACAGGTGACTTGCTTATTGAAAAACAAAAGCACTTGCTTTTAAACGTAAAAAGTCGCAAAATTTCAGTCAGCTATCACGAGTCTAAAACTTCCGTGATGGAGGGCGTGTTTGCTCGTGGTGACCGTCGCCTTGGTGAAGTTATTTATAAGGCTTGGCAAAAAGGTTGCAAATTTGATGCTTGGGATGAATTTTTTGATTACTCAAAATGGGACGAAGCATTCCGTGAATGTAATCTTACTCCATCATTCTATACAAACCGTAAGCGTGAATATACTGAAATTCTACCTTGGGAAATTATGGATTACGGTATTCGCAAAGAGTTTCTTATTGATGAAAACAAAAAAGCACATGAAAGTGTTACAACTCCACAATGTCGCATAAAATGCTCCGCTTGTGGTGCAAATAAGTTGAACGGAGGTAATTGCGATGCTAGAAAATAAATGGATAGACGTTAGAATGTTTTTTGAAAAAACAGGTATGGCAAAGTTTATTTCGCATCTTGATACTGTCCGTTGTGTAACTCGTGCAATGAAACGTGCTAATGTGCCAATTTGGTTTACTGAAGGCTTTAATCCTCACGCTTTTATGAGTTTTGCAATGCCACTTTCATTAGGATTTGAAAGCTATTGCGAAACTGTTGATTTTCGTATTACTGAAGATGTAAATCTTGATGAATTAGCCGAAAGAATAAACAATGCATTGCCACTTGACATTACAGTTAAAAAGATTGCAATACCTGAAATGCAACCTAATGCAATTCGTTGGGCAGATTATAAAATCATATTCAATAATCCTGACGAAGGATTACTTGCTACTGCCGAAAAAACACTCTCATCTAACGAAATTTTAGTTGAGAAAAAAGCAAAGCAGGGTAGAAAGAAAGTAAATAAAGAAGTAAACATAAAAGAACATATTAAATCATTTGAACTAAACAATGATAACGGTAAACTTATTCTTAATACTGTTCTTTCATCAGGCACAAGTATCAATATTAATCCAATGCTTTTAATTGGTGCATTAGTTAAGGGTACTGAAACTGATGAGCAAGATGTTGATGTAATAAAAATCCAATCATATACAGAGAATATGGAAGTTTTTAAGTAAATAAAACTTTTTCAAAAAAGACTTGCATTTTCTATTGACTTATGATATTATGTATAGGCATTTGTGGGAAACTGCAAAAAAATAACTATTATCTCGGGTGGTCCTCTGCTAAATTCGGTACGAACACTTGAAAAATTTTTATCGGAGGTTAGTTATGGACGCATTAAAAGTAATCGCAGAGGGTATGATTAAAGAATCTAACCCAGCAATCAGAGTCGGTGACGTAGTTAAGGTTCACGTTAAGATTCGTGAAGGTGAAAGAGAAAGAATTCAGGTTTTTGAAGGCACAATCATTGCTCGTAAGGGCGCTGGCGTTTCAGAAACATTCACAGTTCGTCGTGTATCATACGGCGTTGGTGTTGAAAGAGTATTCCCAGTAAACTCACCTAACGTTGCTAAAGTTGAAACTGTTAGACGTGGTCGCGTTCGCAGAAGCAAACTTTATTATCTTCGTGACAGAGTTGGTAAGGCTGCTAAAGTTAAAGAGCAAATTTAACCAAATTCATCGCAATGAAAACAGAGCAGAGAGAAATCTCTGCTTTTTGTTTATCGTAGGGGTCGGCGTCCGCGACGACCTGTAAAATAATAAGAAAAAGGAATTTTTTATTATGGATTGGACCGAAATTAAAATAGAAGTAGACGCTGAAAACATTGACCGTGCTGCCGATATCGCAAGTATGGCAGTGCCTTATGGAATTTATATTGAAGATTATCGTACTCTTGAGCAAGAGGCGTGGGAAATCGCAAATATAGATTTAATTGACGAGGAATTATTAGCAAAAGACCGCACAAAAGGTTGCGTTCATATCTATATTTCACCTGAAGAAAATTATAAAGAGGCAATTTCATTTTTAACCGAAAGATACGAAAGTGAAAATATTCCTCATACTATTGAGTATAAGCCTTGTAGAAATGAAGATTGGGAAAACAACTGGAAACAGTATTTTAAGCCAATGAAAATTGGTGAAAAGCTTCTTATTCGTCCTTTGTGGATTGACGATTATGACGCGGAAGGTCGTGCAGTTTTAAATATTGAACCTGGTCTTGCATTTGGTAGTGGCGGACATAATACAACTCGTCTTTGCCTTGAGACCCTTGAAAAGCATGTAAAAACAGGTGACAGTGTCCTTGATTGTGGTTGTGGTAGCGGTATTTTGTCAGTTGCTTCATTACTTATGGGTGCTGACAACGCAACAGGTGTAGACATTGATAAACTTGCAGTAAAAACAGCTGTTGAAAATGGTAAAGTAAATGGCTTTTATGCTCCTAAATACAACATTCTTAATGGCAATCTTGTTGATAAAGTTACAGGTACATTTGATGTTGTTGTGGCAAATATTGTTGCTGATATTATCATTCTTTTCTCGTCACAAGTAGGGGATTTCCTTAAGGATGATGGTGTATTTATCACATCAGGTATTATTGCACCGCGTGAAGAAGAGGTAACAAAAGCATTCGCTGACAACAACTTTCAAATTGTTGAAAGATATGAAGACGGCGGTTGGCTTTGTTTTGTTTGTAAGAAAGCGAAATAAGTATGTTAAAAAGTATCAGTTTTTCTAAATTTTGCCATAAAAACTATTGACAAAATGGAAAAACTGATATATATTTATATAAGGTTAGCGATGGCTAACTTTATATATTTGCTAAAATGTTAGCATATACTAACATTTATCTAACAAACATAGTTAAAGTAAGAAAATCATATAAATAAAAGTAGGGGGAGTGCGCTGTGAAAACGCTAAAAGATGTTAAAATCGGTGGTACTGCAAAAGTTATTAAAGTCCACGGCATAGGTGCAATTAGAAGAAGAATTATGGATATGGGCATCACAAAAGGTGTTGAATTATATGTTAGAAAAGTAGCGCCATTAGGTGACCCACTTGAAATACACGTAAGAGGATATGAATTATCACTTAGAAAAGCAGATGCGGAAAAGATAGAGGTTGAAGATATAAAATGAGTATTAAAATTGCACTTGCAGGAAATCCCAACTGTGGCAAAACAACACTTTTTAATGCACTTACCGGCTCAAACCAGTTTGTTGGTAACTGGCCAGGTGTTACGGTTGAGAAAAAAGAGGGCAAACTTAAAAAATATGATGATGTTGTAATTGTTGATTTGCCAGGCATTTATTCTTTGTCACCATATACACCCGAAGAGATTGTTGCAAGAAGCTTTCTTGTGAATGAGCGTCCTGATGCAATCATAAACCTTGTTGACGGAACAAATCTTGAACGAAATCTTTATTTAACAACACAACTTACTGAGCTTGGAATCCCTGTTGTAATCGCAATCAATATGATGGATGTTGTTGAGAAGCGCGGCGATAAAATTGACATTGACATTTTGTCAAAAAAACTTGGTTGTAATATAGTACAAATTTCAGCATTAAAAGAAACGGGTATTAATGAGGTGGTAGAGATTGCAATAAACATTGCAAAAACTCAACATAGAGCACCTATACATAGATACAGTGGCGCAGTTGAACATGCTCTTGCTCATATTGAAGAAGCAACAATTCATAATATGAATACACCGCAACAACGCTGGTATGCGGTAAAAATATTTGAACGTGATGAACAGGTATTGTCCACACTCAATATTGATAAAAAAACTTTAGGTCATATTGAAATGGATATAAAAATGACCGAAGCTGAGCTTGATGACGACGCTGAAAGCATTATTATCAATGAAAGATATTTATATATTGAATCCGTATTAAAAGAGTGTTATAAGAGAAAAAGAAGAAACAACATAACAACATCTGATAAAATTGATAAAATTGTAACAAATAGATTTTTAGCGTTACCAATTTTTGCGGTTGTAATGTTTTTAGTGTATTATGTGTCAGTTTCAACAGTTGGTACTTGGGCAACCGATTGGGCAAATGACGGCGTTTTCGGTGATGGTTGGTCATTGTTTGGAATATTTGTTCCAAGTGTGCCACAACTCATTGAAGCACTACTTAATACTCTTAATTGTGCCGATTGGTTACAAAGTCTTATTCTTGACGGTATCGTTTCGGGTGTGGGTGCAGTTTTGGGGTTTGTCCCTCAAATGATAGTCCTTTTCATATTTCTTGCCTTCCTTGAGGCGTGTGGATATATGTCAAGAGTTGCCTTTATGATGGATAAGTTTTTTAGAAAATTTGGCCTTTCAGGTAAATCATTTATTCCAATGCTTATCGGCTCTGGTTGTGGTGTACCGGGTATTATGGCGTCACGCACAATTGAGAATGAGCGTGATCGTAGAATGACAATCATCACAACAACATTTATTCCTTGTAGCGCAAAAATTCCGATTGTAGCACTTATTGCAGGTAACCTTTTTGATGATGCTTGGTGGGTAGCGCCAAGTGCATACTTTGTAGGTGTAGCAGCGGTTGTTATGTCAGGAATCATGCTCAAAAAGACAAAGCTTTTTGCAGGCGAGGTAGCACCTTTTGTGCTTGAATTACCAATTTATCATATGCCAACATTCACAAATATTATGAGAAGCATGTGGGAGCGTGCAAGCTCATTTATTAAAAAGGCGGGCACAGTTATTCTTGTATCTTCAATTATAATTTGGCTCGGCTCATCGTTTGGTATGATGAATGGCAAATTTGTGTTTTCGCTTGATATGCCACTTCCTGATAGCATAATTGGTATGATAGGTGATGCGTTAAAGTTCATTTTTGTACCACTTGGATTTGGTAATGCCGAAACTGCGGTTGCAACAATTATGGGA
Organism: Candidatus Fimenecus sp.; assembly: GCA_045615405.1. GTDB lineage: Bacteria > Bacillota > Clostridia > Oscillospirales > Acutalibacteraceae > Fimenecus. The sequence continues at coordinate 613 of JAZLET010000103.1, read as the reverse complement.
CTTATTGCAAAAGAAGAAATTGTATCTGTTCTTGAGATTCTTGAATTTAGTGGATTGAATCAACTTTCAGGATATTCATTCTTGGTGTTCAATCTTCTTTGTGCGCCTTGCTTTGCGGCTATGGGTGCAATAAAACGCGAAATGAACTCAGCAAAATGGACATTCTTTGCAATTGGTTACCAATGTACATTTGCTTATGCAGTGTCATTAATGATTTATCAATTTGGCAATCTCTTTATGGGTGTACCAAATATTTTAGGTGTGATTTGTGCAATACTTGTATTTGTATCTATATTGTTTATGCTTATGAAACCATTTAAGGAATACCAAAAAATCAAAGGTTAAAATTATGTTAGAATTTATAATTTCAAATATAGGCACAATTATTGTTTTACTTGTGTTAGCAATAATTGTAGGTGTTATAATTTACAAAATGTATCGTGATAAAAAGCAGGGCAAATCCTCTTGTGGTTGTAATTGTGCAAGTTGCCCTATGTCAAATGAATGTCACAAATAAAACAAATGGCTGCTAACAAGTTTAGTAGCCATTTTTTATTGAAAAAATAGGGTATTTGCAATATAATAAACAAAAGGGGAGATTTTATGAAAAAAC
>JAZLET010000102.1:0-7288 GCA_045615405.1 Candidatus Fimenecus sp. | reverse complement strand
GTCCGTTGATGAAATAGTTGATAGGGTGTTAAAGGGTACAACTAATGGGTCAATTATACTTTTCCATAACGGAGTGGAAAATACCGCCCCTGCACTTGATAAAATTCTTACTGAGCTTTCAAAGCAAGGCTATTCCTTCGTTTCAGTGAATGATTTAATCTATAAAGAGGATTATTACATTGACCACACGGGTAAGCAATATAAAAACGGGGTAAAATAAGCACAAATAAACAAAAATTTTTATTTTAGTTATATTTTTTTGTAACTTTTTATTGAAATTCTCGCGAAATTAGGGTACAATGTATAACATAAAAATACTATAAATTTTAAGGGGGATTTTTTTATGCCAACAACAAGCATTACAAAAATCAAAACAAAACAAAACAATTTGTTCCTTCGCGTAGCAAGAGGACACTTTGCAACAAGTAGCTCTCATAGTAATTACTACATTGATGTTGCTGCACAAAAATCCCGACTTTCTGAAGCTAAGGCTATTGCTCACGAGCTTTGCAAAAATCACAAATACAGCAACAAGATTGTTGACACTATTCTTTGCCTTGATGGCACTGAGGTTATAAGCACTTGTGTTGCTGATGAGCTTACTAAGCAGGACTATATCAATATTAATGCTCATCAAACCATTTATATTATTACTCCTGAAATCATTAATGGCTCACAAATTATTTTCCGTGATAATATTGTTAACATGATTAAAGGTAAACACGTGCTTATTACTGCAGTTTCAGTTGCATCCGGCAACACCGCGAAATCTGCTATTGAGGCTATTAAGTACTACGGCGGTGATGTTGTAGGTGTTGCATCAATTTTCGCAACAAGTGAAACCTGTGATGGTTATGAAATTAATTCAGTATTTAATCCTAAAGATTTACCTGACTATTTTAGTGTGCCTTCACATGAATGTCCACTTTGTAAAGAGGGTAAAAAGCTTGATGCTTTAATTAACTGTCACGGTTTCTCAAAGCTTTAATACAAAAGCTGCGGCGGGGTTAATTCCCCGCCCTATCATTGTTATTAGGGGTGTTTATAATGAAAAGTATGGTCGCATTATTTTTATGCTTTGTTTTATTATTTTCCTTAGTTGGTTGCGGTAAAAATAAGCCAATAGATAATAGTACAACAAGTGCAACTGAAGATAATATTTGGGATAACGATACTACAACCACAACCGAAGCCACCACACAAGCTACGGAAACTACAACTAAAAAAGAAACAACTACAAAGCAAGAAACTACAACTAAAAAGCCGGTTGATACTGGTATTAAATCAATTAAAACTAAAGAATATAAAACAACATCAGCAACACAAACTGTTTACTACCCTGACAACATTGATGTTGTTGCAAAGCCTTATCCTGTAATTGCATGGGCAAACGGCACAATGGTTACTGCCGGATTTTACAACAAGCTGCTTGTTGAAATAGCAAAGGGTGGTTACATAGTTGTTGCTTGTGATGAATCAATGTCGGCTGATGGCAAAGCACAAATTGCATCTATTGACTTTATTTTAGAAAAAAATAATGATTCAAGTGATATTTTCTACAACAAGATTGATGTGAATAAAATTGGCGTTATCGGGCACTCACAAGGTGGTCGCTCATCAGTTAATGCGGCAAATGCGGATTCGCGAATTGACTGTGTAATTTCTATTGCAGGGAGTAACTTTGATTATGAGGTTGAAGGACTAACCGCACCTACCTTTTTTATTGCAGGTACAAGCGATGTGATTGTTAGTCCATCACAATGGATTGAGCCGGCTTATGATATTGCAGAAGGTCCTACAATTTACGCATCACTTAACAATGCCATTCATACAACTTGCAGCACAAATCCTGAAAAATATTCAAAGTACATTCATGATTGGTTTGATGCTTGGCTAAAAAACAACTCAAATGCGCTTAACACCTTTAAAGATGGCGGTAAGCTGTCACAAGACAGTGCTTGGGTAGATTTTAGATGTAAAAATTTATAAAAGCAAAAATTAAAGGGACTCATTTGAGTCCCTTGTTTTTATACTCGTTTCATTTTTGAAAATTTTTCGCCCCAGCTATTTGCCCAACTTTCGCAATAAAGTTTATAATATGAAACATTATTCTTTTCGCGATATTTACGGAAGCAGTTACACCAAATAACTGATGGGATTGCAACAACTGGGTAATAAAGCGGTCCTAATAATAAGCATTGCCAAGTGTGACCATATTCGTGAATTCTTGTGTTATATGTCCACTCTTTATTTGGGTGGTCACCTCTCATAAAAATAAATGTACCCATTGAAAGTCCACCTTGATTCCAAGGCATATACACAATATTTGCATATCCAAATTTTTGGTGTTTATATCCTAACATCCTTGTGCAAATAAGATAAGCAATACCGCCAACAATGTTTACTGAGAGTCCCCAAGTCCATTGTACAACATAAAAGAAAACATCAAACAATTTACTTCTTTTATAAGTTGGTGCAGTTTGGTTTATATCAATTTTTTCCATAATTAACTCCCCTATTCTACTTTTGCCATAAGTTGTTTTTTCATTTCTTCTTGCTCAATAAGAATAATGTATTCACCATTCTCATTTTTCGCAAGTGTATGACCTTCAGTTTCATCGTTATCTTTACCTAACCAAGTATCTTTTAATTTGTGACCAGTTAACTCTTCACAACGCTCTTTTTCGTAAGGACTAAGAGTTACGCTACCATATTTGTGTTTTGTAGCGATAGCGGCACGAATCATTGTATGGTCATCTTTTGTCATTTTAAAGTTTCTTAAAAGAATATATGAAACAAGTGCACAAATCATAGGAATTATTGCAACGCAAAGGCGAATACCGAAAATTGCAGAGTCAGGTTGCTCTATAAACTCAGTTGTTTCACTTTTTGTATCAAGACCAAATCCGCCAAGAATAAGGGTTACGATAAAGGTATTAATACCACCTGTAACCTGTTTTACCATTGTATTGCAAGTTGAAACAACACCTTCACGACGACGGCCTGTGATAAGCTCGTCTACGTCAGTTAAGTCAGGGAAAACGTTGTTACAAACAAAGCCGATACCACTCATACCAAATGGGTAAAGAATTGTACCTACAATCATAAGAATAAGCATAAAGGTAGCTTTCGTTGTGCCTGGTTGACTAGCGGTAACTATAAGTCCTATTGCAAGACCTAAAATCATAAACGGAGTTACAATTGTACCGCACTTTTTCTTACCATGCTTCATTGTAAGAGCATAGTTAAGTGGGAATGCAGCGGACTCAAAGATTCCTGCAAAGGTATTAAAAATTGGATAATATTTATACTGATTTGCAAGGAAGGTTATGTAATAAATATATGTTGTTGAGTAAAAGCTTCTTGCAGTTTCCCAAAAGAAACTAATGCCGAAATATTGTCTAAAAGACTTACTTTTAAATACAAGCACATACTCTTTAATTGCCGCTTTTAAATCAAGTGGCTCATTCTTCATATCTAAAGAGCTTGGTTCCTTAACAAGCTTAAATGTACCGTAAATTGCCACGCTATACATAGTTGCAAGAACTATACCTGCAACAAAAAACGGCATTTTGGCATCACGAGTAAGTCCATTAGAAAAACCGAAAACTGAAAGCAAGATAAGCAAAATGATATATGACGGAATCATTCCGCAAGAATTAAAGATATAGCTAACCGATGTATATTGTGTGCGCTTATTATATTCAGGTGCTAACTCCGGAAGCATTGCAGTATGTGGCACTGCAATAATAGTGTATGCCGTTTTGTAAAGCACATAGGCAAACACAAAGTATGCTACTGTCATATACGGATGCTTTTCACCGTCTAATCCAAAAGAATTCCAAAGCATTGTGTATGAAACAAACACAAACGGAATACCCCATTTTAAATACGCACGATGTCTACCATATTTTGAGCGTGTACGGTCAGTAATAATGCCCATAAGTGGGTCATTAATACCATCCCACACTACTGCAATCATAGTAATAAAGCCCGCATAACGAATATCAAGACCAACTACTTTTGTGAGGAAAATACTAAAATACATACTGATGATATAGCCACCGCCACCAATAAAAATATTGGTGAAGCAATAATATATCATAGGTAATACAGTATCTAAAAACTTACCCTCTACACCTATGGCTTTTTTAAATTTTTCTCCCATAATATCACCTAACAAAAAACTGCACTACACTATAGTAATGCAGTTTTTATTATTAATCTTTATACTTTTTCAACAAGTATTGTAACTGCGTTTTCTAAGGTTTTGACCTCAACAAATTCATGGTCACCACCATTTTCACCGTCAAGAGTCCAGTTAACAGGCTTGTCAAAATAGAATTTAAAGTTTTTGCCGTGTCTTAACACAAGATTTTCATTGTGAAGCACATCTCTTGTAACAAACATATCGCGAATAATTGTAACAAGGTCGGCAGGGTTTTTAGGCATTCTAATAAGTGCTAACTCGTGAAAACCGTCATCAAATAAAACACCTGCTTTTGTAAGCACAGGGAATCCTGCTACAGAATACGAGTTTGAAACGCCACCATAAAAGAATTTTCCTTCTATAATTTCGCCATCTTCACATTCAATCTTTGCCTTAAAGCCCTTAATTTTATGAAGTTCTTTTGCAGTTTCAAGGTAATATGCTCCCCTACCGATTTTGTTCTTTAATTTTTGCTTTGCTTTATATGAGACATCACAAAAATTACCAAAGCAGGAAACATAAATAAACTGTTCATCACCATTAAAATCGCCTATATCAACCTTCATTTCTTTACCATTGATAATAGTATCAACCGCTTCTAATGGATTTGTAGGAATATGCAAAGAATGTGCAAAATCATTAGTTGTACCCATTGGAATATAACCGATTTTAGCATTACTTTCAAGCGTCATAACCCCACAAATTGTTTCTTTAAGGGTACCGTCACCGCCACAGCAAACAATAACATCTTTATCTTCACCGTGATTAAGTGTTATTACAGTTGCATTTTTATCAATTTCAGTATAGCGTGTTTCAACCTCATACCCTACATCTTGAAATCTTTTTACGATTTCAGTAAGATAGTCAACACCACGCTTTTTACCTGCGGTAGGGTTGATAATAAGCAGAAGTTTTTTCATTTTAGAACTCCAATTTTTTATTGATGTATGAAACAAGTTCGTCAATTGGCATTCTGACTTGTTCCATAGTGTCACGGTCACGGACTGTTACGCAGTTGTCAGCCTCAGTATTTTCATCACCAACTGTTTGGAAGTCAACTGTAATACAGAATGGTGTACCGATTTCATCTTGTCTACGGTAACGCTTACCAATAGAACCTGCATCATCATATTCTACATTGAAATATTTTGAAAGCATTTCGTAAATTTCGTCCGCTTTGTCACCGAGTTTCTTTGAAAGAGGAAGAACAGCAGCTTTAACAGGTGCAAGTGCTGGATGGAAATGCATAACAACACGAGTGTCATTCTTTTCAGCATCTACAACTTCTTCATCATATGCCTCAGTTAAGAGAGCCAAGAAAAGACGTTCAACACCCAATGATGGCTCAATAACATAAGGAATATATCTTTCACCTGTAACTTGGTCAATATATTCAAGGTTTTTACCGCTTGTGTTAGCGTGTTGAGTAAGGTCGTAGTCAGTTCTATCAGCAATACCCCAAAGCTCACCCCAACCGAATGGGAAAAGATATTCAAAGTCAGTTGTTGCTTTTGAATAGAAGCAAAGTTCTTCAGGGTCATGGTCACGAAGACGAAGATTTTCTGCCTTCATACCAAGTGAATAGAGCCAGTCACGGCAAAATGCGCGCCAGTATTCAAACCATTCAAGGTCAGTACCCGGCTTGCAGAAGAATTCAAGTTCCATTTGTTCAAACTCACGAACGCGGAAAATGAACTTACCTGGAGTAATTTCGTTACGGAAAGATTTACCGATTTGAGCAACGCCAAATGGTACTTTCTTTCTTGTTGTTCTTTGAACATTTTGGAAGTTTACAAAGATACCCTGCGCTGTTTCAGGACGAAGATAAATTTCGCTTGTTGAATCTTCAGTAACACCCTGAAATGTCTTAAACATAAGGTTAAATTGACGAATATCAGTAAAATTGTGAGCACCACAGTCAGGACAAGGAATAGCGTGTTCCTTAATGTAGTTTGCCATTTCTTCATTTGACCAACCTGCAACATTAGTGCCGTCAAAATTTTCAATTAAGTTATCAGCACGGTGTCTTGTTTTACATTGACAACAGTCCATGAGTGGGTCTGAGAATCCGCCAAGGTGACCTGATGCTACCCAAGTTTGTGGATTCATAAGAATTGCACTATCAAGACCTACGTTGTATTTATTTTCTTGGATGAACTTCTTTCTCCAAGCTTTCTTAATATTCTCTTTAAGTTCAACACCTAATGGGCCATAGTCCCAAGTGTTTGCAAGTCCGCCATAGATTTCGCTACCTGCATAAACAAAGCCCCTGCCTTTTGAAAGAGCAACAAGCTTTTCAAGTGTTTTTTCTGTGTTAATCATTTGTTATTTCCAGTCCTTTTATATATTTTAAGTTGCTTTTTACTAAATTATTATTCATCAATTCCGTACTTTGCTTTTTCAAATTCATCAATAATTTCTTTTGATGGTTCTGCTGTAAGAAGTGAAACCAAAACAATGAAAATTGAAGAAACAACAAACGCAGGAAGAAGCTCATAAATTGTGAAAATGCCGCCAAGTGATGGATTAAGCACAAGTTTCCAAATAAATACTGTTGCAGCACCTGAAATCATACCTGCAATAGCACCAGGTTTGTTTACACGTTTCCAGAAAAGTGAGAAGAGCATAAGTGGTCCAAATGTAGCACCGAAGCCAGCCCAAGCAAATGAAACGATACCAAAGATAACGCTGTTTTCATCAAGAGCAATAACTGCACCAATAATTGCTACCACCATAAGTGCTATACGAGATACCCACATAACTGATTTATCACTTGCATCCTTTTTAATAACGCCCTTGAAAACATCGTTTGCAAGTGCTGAAGATGCAATAAGAAGATATGAGTCAGATGAGCTGATTGTTGCAGCAAGAATACCAGCCATAATAATACCTGCAACTACTGGGTGTAAAAGTGTTTGGCTCATAAGAACGAACACGTTTTCAGCGCCACCCTTTGTAAGAAGTGTTTCAGCTGTTGGAAGCATTGCACGACCAATAATACCGATTGCAACTGCTGCGAAAAGTGAAATAACAACCCAAACTGTTGCAATTCTTCTTGACTTTTTAAGTTCACTTGCT
>JAZLET010000101.1:0-2544 GCA_045615405.1 Candidatus Fimenecus sp. | reverse complement strand
ATATCGTTATATATTGGGTATTCTAATCTGTCTGCTGCAAAGCCATAAGCATCAATACCGAGTTTTCTTGCATTGTAAACTGCTCGGTACAAGTGGTATTCCTGAGTTACAATAACCATTTTTTCTACTTGGAAAACATCTCTTGCACGATACATTGACTCGTAAGTTGAAAAACCTGCGTGGTCCATAAAAATGTTGTCTGCAAAAACACCGTTTTCAATTGCAACATCTTTCATTTTGTTGACTTCGTCGTATTCTTCACGACCGTGGTCACCACTCATAAGCATTTTATCAGTGCAACCTGTTTCGTAGGCTATAAGACCAAAATCAAGTCTTTCTTGAAGCATCGGTGATGGCTCACCATCCCAAAGACCTGCGCCAAGCACCATTATGCAATCAAAATTTTCGTTTTTAAGGTCATCTTCTGTTAAAATGTAATCATTTACATAAGAAATCATATAGGCATTAATACCGACTACGGCTACCCCACCGAGCAAACAAAGACAAAGTACCGCAATTATTACCCCTTTAACTGCTTTGTTTTTTAATAATTTCTTAATCATTTTTGTTCACCAAAAATTAGCCACGTGCTATCATTTCGCCGTATTCTTCTTTTTCTTTCTTAATGAAATCTTTAACTGCTTGGACTGTTGGCATATCTTGTGAGCAAGCGTGAGATGCTACAAGCATAGCCGCTGATGCAGAGCCGAATTCAAGAGCGTCAATGATTTCCCAACCTTCAAAGATGCCATAAAGGAATGCACTTGCATAACCGTCGCCACCACCGAAGGATTTAAGAAGTTTAACTGGGAATGGTTTAATTGAGAAGCTTTCACCATCATTTGTATAAGCAGTTGAGCCCTCTTTACCATGCTTAATAATTACAATTTTTGCATTTTGTGAGTGCCAATATGCTGCTGACTCTTTATCAGTCATACCTACTTTAATGAATTTTTCAGTAAGGTCGTATTCTTCACGAGAGCCGAGAATAATATCAGCCTCACGAGCAACTGAAGAATAATAAATTGCAATTTCATCACTATTTTTCCAGTTATATGCACGGTAGTCAATATCAAAAATTACAGGCACACCGTTTTTCTTAGCAAGTGCAACTGCCTTAAGTGCCGCTTCTCTTGATGGGCTTTCAGCGAGTGCAGTACCTGAAATGAGAATTGCTTTTGCTTTATTGATATAATCTTCATCAATATCAGCAACATCTAATTTAAGGTCAGCCGCCTCGTTACGATACATAACAATTGAGCTTTCAGTTTCTGATTTAATTTCAGTAAATGTAAGACCGATTTTCTCACCATTTTCGCAACGCTTAATATGAGATGTATCAATACCCTCATTTTCAAAATAATCAGTTACGAATGTGCCAAGCTGGTCATTTGAAACTCTTGCGAAAAATCCAACCTTTTTACCAAGACGAGCAAGTCCAACCGCAATATTTGCAGGTGAGCCACCTAAATATCTTTTAAAGGTTGTGCTTTCATTAAGTGGACAGTAATAGTCAACTGGATTTAAGTCAACTGCCACACGACCTAAAAGGATTAAATCGTATTCTTTGTTGTTATCAAATTCAATGTATTTCATAATTTATCTCTCCATAAAACTAAATACTTTTATATGTCTTTTAACATTTTCATAAACGCCAAGCGCCTCTTGACGACTTAACTCAAAATAGTTTGCTTTTTCAATTGGTTTGCAATACTCCAAAGCGTATTTTGCAAGATTATCAAAACTTGCTGTTGCAATATTAACCTTGCGGACACCAAGCATAATTGCTTGTTGAAACATTTCATCAGTAATGCCTGTACCACCGTGAAGCACAAGTGGAGTTTCAACTATTTTGTTAATATCGTCTAACACATCAAAACGAAGATTTGGAAGCACTGGATAGTTTCCGTGAGCGTTACCGATTGCAACGGCTAACGCGTCAACCCCTGTTTCATCACAAAATAGTTTTGCATCTTCAGGATTTGTACAAAGGATTTCGTGGGCAGCACCATCACCCTCATTACCGCCTACAACGCCTAATTCGGCTTCAACGGTTGCGCCGTATTCGTCCGCCATTTCGCGTACAATTTTAACCGCTTTAATATTTTCTTCAAGAGGTAAGGTTGAGCCGTCAAACATAACGGAAGTAAATCCCATTTTAAGTGCCTTTTGCACGGTTTCAATTTTAAGACCGTGGTCAAGGTGAACAGCTATATCTACCTTTGCATTTTGTGCGGCTGAAATCATCATAGGACCCATAAGCTCAAGTGGTGAGTTTTTAAGCCTGCACTCAGCAATTTGTAAAATTATGGGAGTATTAAGCTCTTCCGCAGCGGCAACTGCGCCCATAACCATCTCCATATTACCTACGCTAAAAGCACCAACTGCGATGCCTTTTTGTTGGGCATTAATAAGGAGTTTTTTCATTGGAACTAACGCCATAACAGCACACTCCAATCCATTTTATTATAATCAATTTATTTTATCACTTTAAACACATAAAATCAATGATTTATGGTAATTTTTATATAAAAAAAACCATAA
>JAZLET010000100.1:0-5515 GCA_045615405.1 Candidatus Fimenecus sp. | reverse complement strand
GGCGAAGAAACTGCTCAAAAGCTTATAGACGCTCTTGATGAGCAAAACTCCGCTATTAGTTCGGAGATTGCAGCAAAAGAAAAAGAAATCTATCCTTTAAGAGTTAAAGTTAATGAACTTAACGAGCAAATTGCAGCCTTGCAAAAACGCGTAAATGATTTGAGTAACGAAATTACAAAAATTGAAACTCAAACTGAAGAACAAAATAAAAAAATTGATGAAACTTATGATGTTCTTGGCGAACGTCTTTGTGCCTCTTATATGGCGGGTGAAACAAGCGAGTTGGAAGTTTTCTTAAGTGCAGGTAGCTTTGAAGATTTCCTTACTCGTAGTGAACTTCTTCGTCAAGTTGCAAAGCACGATAATGAAATCGTTAATGGTCTTGAAGCGAAAATCAAAGAACTTAACGAAATGCTCAATGACTTAACTGTAAAACGTACTGAAATTGAAGAAAGTAAAGCTAAAATTGAATCCGATAAAAAAGAAGTAGAAGCAGATAAAGCAGTTCTTGATAAAGAACTTGCAGCACTCCAAAAAGAAGAGAGTAAAATTGTTTCTAACATAAAAAAACAAAACGACCTTCGCGAAAAATTTCAAAATAATCAAGCTTATGGTGAAAAGCAAAAAGCAAAGGCTGAAAAAGAAATGAGAGAGTGGGAGAAACAGGTACAGGCTGATGCTGGTAACTCAGGCTCAACTGGTGATGGCTATGTAAGCAGTGGTGGTAACCATAATTTCAAGCGTTCATCACAAGGCTACATAAGTCCTATTCAAGACAAATCAGTTTACTATTCAGCAACCTATGCACAGCATAGCTCACGTGGTTCAAAGTCAGTTGACTTTTGTGCTCCTGCAAATCGTGTGTTTACAAATGGTAAAACATATTACACAACAAACGGTGCAAAGCTTTATGCCGTTGCTTCAGGTACAGTTGTTACATCATATATGCAAAAAACAGGCGGTAATGTTATCATAATTGACCATGGTAATGGTATGAGAACACTTTATGCTCACTGTCGTGTCCGTTATGTTTCAGCAGGTCAAAGAGTAAATCAAGGTGATGTAATTGCCCTTGTTGGTAATACTGGTACTGCAGTTTCCCCAAGACCAACAAGCGCTAATCCTGTTGCAGGTTCACACCTTCATTTCCAAATGCTTCTTAACGGAAACCCTGTAAACCCTGAAAGGTATTTACCTTCTCCATTAGTATATTAAGTAAAGGATGATGTCCTTTGAATAAAAAAATATCATTAGGTCTTGCACTTTCTTTAATTTTCTTGTCAGTTGCGTTAGCGGTTACACTGACAATGACATTTTCATTGAATATCTATAACAAAATTATTAAAGATGTTGCTGACCGCTCAAATCTATATTCAACAGTATCGGAAATTGACGATTTAGTACGCGAAAACTATTTTGGTGAATTAAACGAAAATTTCCTTAATACTATGATGTCTGATGGTTTTGTTGAGGGCGTAGGCGACCGTTACAGTTACTATATGACTGCAAATGAGTATGCTGATTATCTTGACGAAGACAAGGGCAACAAGGGTGGTATAGGTATTATTGCGGTTTACGACAGTAAAGCAAATAATATTTATGTTGCTGAGGTTTCCGCAAAATCACCTGCACAAGTGCAAGGAATTCAAAAAGGCGATGTTATAACTGCGGTTGATTCAGTTAAGGTAACATCTTCAAATTATGAAGACCTTATTAAAAAGCTAAACGGTGAAAAACTCACTAATGTTCAAGTAACCTTTAAGCATGGTGAAACTGAAAAAACCGTTTCAGTTGCTCGTGGCTATTCAGCACAGTCAGTATATTATAGTGTTACTGATAAAGTGGGCTATATTAAGATTACTGCTTTTTACAGTACAACAGCAAAGCAACTTGAATCAGCTCTTGATTATATGGATAAGAATTCAATAACATCAGTTGTTTTTGATGTTCGCAATACAAGTACAGGTCTTATTAAAAATGCAGTTGAGTGTATTGATGTTATTGCTCCTGTTGCAACTGAAGGTACAGGTGCACTTGCAACCGCTATTAATAAAGATGGCGAAACCATTGAAACCTTTACATCTGATTCTGATAGTCGTAGCTTTGCAATGGTAGTTCTTGTAAATGGTAATACATCAGGTGCAGCTGAGTTGTTTGCGTGTGATTTGCGTGATTTTGGAATTGCACCACTTGTAGGTACAAAAACTGCAGGTAATGGTACAATGCAAAAGGTTTTTGAGTTAAGTGATGGTAGTGCGGTTGCTCTTACAGTTGCAAAAATTGTTCCTTATAAGAGCGAAAGCTTTAATGGTGTAGGGCTTGTGCCTGACCATGAGGTAACACTCACCGCTGAAGAAAACTCGCGCCTTCCAATGACACCACTTGCAAAAGATTCGCAATATCAAAAAGCAGTAACATTAGTTAGTAACTAACAAATAAAATCTAATCCCTTCGCATATGTTGTTGCGGAGGGATTTTTTTATGTTTTGTGTGTTAAATGTAGAACAAAAAGAGCGCAATTTGTTTGAAAAAATATTTAGATTTCTTTGTCATGATGAATATGAATTAAAAACAATTCCTGTGTTTAAAGGTGCACCATTTTATGTGTTAAATGTGAAAACTTTTAAAATTATTGACTGGGACAAAGTAGTAGAAAATACTGGTAAATGTAGTAAACGACTTATTGTGAATGGTAATATAAAGATACCAAATAAAAAAGAATTAGGAATTTTTAAAAGCAACCTTTTGTATAACAAAGTATTTCAAAATACAATTTTACAAATTTTAGCCAATAATAAAATTAATAAAAATCCACAGCATATTGTAATTTATGATAAAAATGCAAAGTGTATAGACTTTACCATAAAGCTTGTAAAGTATGCGTCTAAGCTTACAGTAGTTACTGAAAATAAAGATAAATATATGAAAGTTTGTGACGATATTCTTGAAGACACAGGTCTTTGCATTTCTTTGCTTTCGGAATTCAATGGCGGTAAAATAAAAATAGATACTGACCGAAATGTAGCCAGTATTGATACTCGTGATGGCTTTTTAAATATAACAAATGCAGAAAATCTAATGGCGAATGATATTTATAAAAAACTTATTTTAAAGGGGATAGACGAATATAATTTTTATTCGGCACTTTATGAACTTTGCGGAGTTTTCTCATTAGGTGAGTGTATTTTTGAAATAATAACTGTAAACAATGAAAAAAAGCATATAGATACTGTTACTTTCTCTTGACACAATGGTAAATTTTTAATATAATATGTTCTATATGGGCGGCAGGACTGCTTGTTTTGTTATGCCTAAATTTCCAATAAAGGAGTCAATAAAATGGCACAGGAAACATTACTTACATTAGAAGCACTTAAACAACTTGAAGCAGAGCTTGAGGACTTAAAGGTTAACGGTAGAAAAGAAGCTGCTGAAAAAATTAAAATTGCAAAATCTTACGGTGACCTTTCAGAAAACAGTGAATACGATGAAGCTATGAACGACCAAGCAAAATTGGAAGCTCGTATTAGCGAAATTGAAAACATTCTTAAACATGCAAAGGTTCTTGATGTTGAATCACTTGGTACTGAAAATGTTCATATCGGTTCAACAGTAAGAATTACTGATAAAAAGAGAAAGTCATACACATACACAATCGTTGGTTTTGCTCAAGCAGACCCAGCAGTTGGTAAGATTTCTGACGAATCTCCTGTAGGTAAAGCACTTATCGGTCACAAGGTTGGCGAAAAAGTTACAGTTGAAACACCTGCAGGTACAATGGAATTCAAAATTGCTGAGATTTTAAAATAGTTGGAGAATTAAAATGGCTGAAGAAATTAAGAACATTCAACCTGAAGTGGATTTAGGCGAACAACAAAGAATCCGTCAGGAAAAACTTAAAGCATTACAAGAAGAGGGTAAAGACCCATTCGTAATCACAAAATATGACCAAACTCATCACAGTGCAACTGTTAAAGAAAATTTTGATGAGCTTGAAGGTAAAACTGTACGCGTTGCAGGTCGTATGATGTCAAAACGCGTTATGGGTAAAGCATCTTTCTGCAACATTCAAGACCTTAAAGGCAACATTCAATCTTATGTTGCTCGTGATAGTATTGGTGAAGAAGACTATGCAGGTTTTAAAAAGCTTGATATCGGTGACATTATCGGTATTGAGGGTGAAGTTTTTAAGACAAAAACAGGTGAGATTTCAATTCACGCTACAAAGGTAACTCTTCTTTCAAAGAGTTTACAAATCCTTCCTGAAAAGTTCCATGGTCTTACAAATACTGATATGAGATATCGTCAACGTTACATTGACCTTATTATGAATCAAGAGTCAAAGCAAACTCTTATTAATCGTTCAAAAATTATCAGTGCAGTTCGTAGATACCTTGATGGTGAAGGCTTTATGGAAGTTGAAACCCCAATGCTTGTTTACAATGCAGGTGGTGCGGCAGCTCGTCCATTTGAAACTCACTTCAATGCACTTGATACTGATATTAAACTTCGTATTTCTCTTGAACTTTACTTAAAGCGTCTTATCGTTGGCGGTATGGAAAGAGTTTACGAAATCGGTCGTGTTTTCCGTAACGAAGGTCTTGACACTCGTCATAACCCTGAGTTTACACTTATGGAGCTTTATCAAGCATATACTGACTATCACGGTATGATGGATTTAACTGAAAATCTTTACCGTTATGTAGCACAAGAGGTTCTTGGCACAACTAAAATCGTTTTCAATGGTATTGAAATGGATTTGGGTAAGCCATTTGAAAGAATCACAATGCTAGACGCTGTTAAGAAATATTCAGGTGTTGACTTTAACGAAATCAATAGTGATGAAGAAGCTCACGCTATTGCTAAAGAACACCATATTGAATTTGAAAAGCATCATAAAAAGGGTGATATTCTTAACCTCTTCTTTGAAGAGTATGTTGAAGAGCATCTTGTTCAACCAACATTCGTTATGGACCACCCAATTGAGATTTCTCCACTTACAAAGAAAAAGCCTGAAGACCCTAACTATGTAGAACGTTTTGAGTTCTTTATGAATGGTTGGGAAATGGCAAACGCTTATTCAGAGCTTAACGACCCAATTGACCAAAGAGAACGCTTTAAAGCACAAGAAGAACTTCTTGCTCTTGGTGATGAAGAGGCTAATACAACTGATGAAGATTTTCTTTATGCACTTGAACTTGGTATGCCACCAACAGGCGGTATCGGTTTCGGTATTGACCGTATGACAATGCTCTTAACTGATAGCCAAGCAATTCGTGATGTAATCCTCTTCCCAACAATGAAACCATTAGACTAATATTAAAGGACTACGATTTCGTAGTCCTTTATTTATTATTGAAACTTTTAATAAAAGGTGGTACAATAATTATATTGGAGCGTGATAATATGTACCAATTTGATGCACTTAAAGTAAAAAATGAGTGTGTAGCGTGGATTCGCGACTTTTTTGAGAATAACGGAAAAGGCTGCAACGCAGTTGTTGGCATTTCAGGTG
>JAZLET010000099.1:0-11634 GCA_045615405.1 Candidatus Fimenecus sp. | reverse complement strand
TATCTAAATACTTCTTCTTATTTAATTTACTCTCATAAGCAATACGGACAAGATTAATGGTACTTACTCTACAACTTCCAACACTTAATGCAGTATGTGGTTTTTCTTGAGCAACTGCTGCAAGCACGATTCCGCTTTTTGTTGTTTCTTCCATTTCGCAAGATTTGAGCACAACTCTATCTGCAAGTGGTTTAATAGTCATTTTATGTTACCTCCATAAAGAATAATAAATACAATTTTTAGCACTCTCGCATTTCGAGTGCTAATTATATTTTAGCCACATTTTTCCAAAAGGTCAAGAGTTTTATGTAAATTTAATACATTTTTAATAAATTAATGGTGGAAGCTTTACCTCCCACCACATATAATAGTTATCTTATCTTCAAAACCATAAGACAACACGGTTTATAATAATCCAAAACTTACATATAATGCTTTGTTTATTTTTGTCATATCAGATGTTGAAAGATTGCCCATTCGTTCTTTAAGGCGTTGTTTATCTAAGGTTCTTACTTGCTCAAGCAATACAACTGAATCTTTGCTTAGTCCGCAAGCATTTCCGTTAACGCTTATATGGGTAGGTAAACGCGATTTGTCTTGTTGACTTGTAATTGCTGCAGCGATTACAGTGGGACTGTATCTATTTCCCACATCGTTTTGCACAATAAGTACCGGTCTTACTCCACCTTGTTCAGAGCCAACTACTGGGCTTAAATCTGCGTAGTATATGTCCCCTCGTTTTACATTCATTTTTCGTATCACTCCTTTGATTTTATTTTTGCCTTTTTAATGCACAAATAAACATAAAAAACAAAATTTGGGGAGTAATACATTTTATGAGCTAACTCACTGGTTTGTCCCTATATTCAAATTTTTCAAAAAAGAGTAAATCGTTTCCATCTACCATTAATTTAACAAAATTTTTATTCTCTTGCTCAACATAAAGCTTGCAAATATGTCCGTTAGCGTTATATGGATATATTAGTAAATTCGTTTCAGTATCTATTTCAGGTGTTGTGCCTTGAATGGAATTCACGCATGTTTCAAGTGTTTTGCAAAGCATAGTAAATGGCATTTTATCACTTGCAAAGGTAAAATACAGTTTATTCATGCTAATAGTATATTCTCCGTTTTTGCAAAGTATTTGCATATCTTTAACAGCTTTCGGTGAGTTGAATGTAAAATTCAAGGTTTCAAAAGGAATATACTCAACATTTGCTGAAATTTGCACATCATTTACTATAGATTTAACAACAGTATTAAAGCCACTGATTTCCAGTGGCTCTTTTTTAACTTCCTTCATTTTTTCAAAACTACAACCGCCTAACATTATAAGGCTAATGAAAACGCAAAGGATTTTTTTCATAATAAATCTACCTATTCAAATTTTTTAAGTATTAAAGGAAGTTCAGTTAACATTAAAGATGGTGTATTGCCCATCATTGAGTATTTTTCGGTAACCTTATCTCCTGTCATACCATGAACGTTAACGCCTGCTACAACACTTGTAAATATGTCAACGCCCTGCGCTATAAATGCTGCAATGATTCCGCCAAGCACATCACCGCTACCACCAGTTGCCATTCCGGGATTTCCTGTTGTATTCACATAGATATCATCATAATCAGTGCTGCCAACAAGGGTTGATGCACCCTTAAGCACAAGCACGGATTTATGGGCTTTTGTAAAGCTTCTTACTATTGCTCCACGATTTGCTTGGACTGTTTCCAAATCAACATTAGCAATTCTTGACATCTCTTTTGGGTGAGGTGTTAAAATTACAGGTGCTTTTGCAGTGTCTATTATATCTATATTATCTTTAAGACAATTTATGCTATCAGCATCAAGAATAATTGGTACTTTTGCATTTTTAATTACAAATTCGGTAACCGCTTTTGTATCTTCATCATTGCCCATACCACAGCCTATTAGCACACAAGAGCATTTTTTAAGCTCACTTTCAATTCGCCTTATTGCATTTTGAGAAACTCTACCTCTTTTATTACTTTCTAATGGGATTAAAATTTGCTCAAAGGTTTTTGGGGCAATAGCGTTATATGCTACCGCCGGAAACGCTACCTTGACAAGTCCTGCGCCACTATTTACTGCGCCTTGAGATGCAAAATATACCGCATTGGGCATTTCATAGCTACCGCCAATTACAAGCACTGTGCCGAAAGTGCCTTTATGACTATTGGCATCACGCTTTTTGAAAAATGGCTTCAACTCATCAACACTCATTGTAAAAAGAGAAGCATCAACCTGTGAATAACATTTTTCAGGAATGGCCAAAGGCGCTAAAACAACCGTGCCACATTTTTCTACTGAAGGCTTTAATACATGGACCGGCTTTAGCACAAGAATTGCAATTGTCATATCAGCACAAACTGCATTCTCAGGTGCATTACCACTATTGCCTTCTAATCCGCTTGGTACATCAATACTTACAACTGTTGCGGAAGAATTATTGATTTTTGAAATAAGTGAAGTAATTATTTCATCAGGATTACCCCTGAAGCCCACACCAAATATACAATCTATTATGATTTGAGCATCATCAAAATATTTGTCAGTTAAATTGTTATTGTTATAATAAACAATATTTATACCCATAGCCCTTACACGCGAAAGCATTTCGGAGGATTCTTCATCAGTAGGAAGCCCCATAGCCATAAGCACATTCACTTTATAGCCATTTTCAGTAAGCTTTCGAGCAATAACAAGTCCATCACCGCCATTTTTACCCTTGCCACAAATTATTAAAGCGTTACGCTTATTTGTATTTTCAAAGGTTTTACGGATTATTCTGGCACAGTATGAACCTGCATTCTCCATTAACTGAAAAAATGAAATTCCGTTTTCGTTGGCAAGCATTTCCAATTTTCTTGTATTTTCAACTGTAAGAACTCGCATTAATTTCACTCCACAAATATTATGTGATTATGATAACATAAAAAAGGAGAGTTTTTCAACTCTCCTTAAATATTTTATTCAATTAAAGAATATAAATTGTAACTCCACGGTCGCCCCATTTACGACACTGGCTATAACTATTCATATAAAGGTCAACTGTGTAGTAACCTTTCTTTGCAAAACCACCTGTGTCTTCAGCAACTGCATAACCGTAAACCACGCCATCATTTGAAACAATCCACATTTCAGTTCCGTAAGGAATTTGTTTTGGATTAACTGCTACACGACCTGGCATTACTGATTTACCTGTTGCGGTTTTTCCGCCTGGCTCACAATATGCTGCTGCACGGCCTGTAATCTTATATTTATAGTTTGTTGGAACGTTGTTTTTGCCAATTGTGTATTTTGATGGCATAACAAGTTCTGAAATAGGCTTACCGTTCTTTTCAATTTTTGAATTACCTAAGCCTGAAGATTTTACAAGTGTACCAACTGTAGTGATTTTGTCAACTGGTTTCTTTGTAACTGTTTCACTTTCAACTGATGAAGATTCAACCACGCCGTTTACAACTTTATCTTTATAAACAACTGTTTTAGAACCATTTACACCCTCTTGTGTTACTTTCTTTGTTCCTTTAAGCATTGCTGAAGAATATTTTGTTTTTGACTCAAACTTAACAACTTCTTCCGCTTCACGTGTTATATATTCAACACGAAGAACATCAATAACTAACTCATTTGAAAGTGGAGTATCAGCACTTGGAGCAACCTCATCATCACTATCAAGTACAACGTTTTGTTCTTTAAGCAAATTGCCTACTGTTTTTGCAGTAGATTTAACTTGTTTTTGTTCATTGTCAACGTTAATGGTAAGATTATAAGAATTAAGGATTTCTACCTTTAAATTGTTTGTCACAACAGCTTTTACATTGACACTTGAAACAAGTTTGTCTGAAAGAACTACACCTTGTTGTTCAATAAGTTCTGCTACCGTTCCTGCGAATACGATGTTTTTTGTTGTACCGTCAGCGTTAACGAATGTAACATTACTTGCACGGCAAACAATAATTTTGCTTTCTTCACCTACTGTAAAGTCCTTAAGAATAAGTTTATCATTATCAGCAAGTTGAATTTTAGCTTCGGCAACTACTGAATAGGCATCCTTTTCAGTTGTTTCTATTCGTGTTACCTGTGAGCCTTCATAGACATCAACTATATAAGTCTCACTTGTGGCAGCGAAAGCAGTGCCAGCACATAAAATAGCAAATGCTACTATAAGCGCCATTACTCGCATAATGTTGCGACGAGATGCTTTTGCATACCCTTTTATTTTGTTTATCATCATTCTGCTCCTTTAATAAGTCGTGCTAACCTCTATTTTTTGTGAGGGCTTGTAACAAATCACGCTTGGAAAAGCCGATTTGCCTACTCGCCTAAACCACGACCGTTATTCTCGCTTTGTGACCTTGCATATTATATTCACATGTCAATAAATAGTCAAATTTTTTGAAAAACAATTTTTGTATACATTTCACAAAAAGTGAAGTCAGTTTTTGACTTAATCCGCTTTTAAACCCTTAAAAACAACAATATATTGTGGTTTTTAGGCACTTTTGCTTATAATTTTTTGTGAGATTTTTAAAAAATCACTAAATTATTACAAAGTGGTTACAAAATCACACCCCTTTTATTGGTTGTTTGTCCATATTTTATGCATATTTTATGGTAAATATTCCTGTTGTTTACATACTATATATAATATAGAAAAATAATATAAAAAAAAGCGGAGTCTTAACCCCGCCCTATAATTATTATTCAATTAAACAAATACATTTTGTACTAATACCATATAAAGAATAGTTCCTACGCCGATACTTAGCAAATTATTTCTTTTCCAAACGTGAAGTATAACAACCACAAGTCCTGCAATTAATTCAGGTAGCCCAAATGGAAATTCCAACACATTTATAGACTTAAAGCAATACACAACAAGCATACCTATTACTGCAGGTGGCAAAACTTTACCCAAATATTTTACTGCTTTAGGAATTTCCTTACCTTCAGGAAAAAGAATAAAAGGAATTGCACGGGTAGCAAGTGTTGTGAGTGCAACTAATACTATTATAATAAAAGAGCGCCAAAAAGATACGGGAAGATTATTCATTGTTGCCACCCTCCCTCTTTATCTTACTTTCTTCATTTCTATGATTTAAAAGAAGAACAATCATTATAATAATCATTGATGGCAAAATAAAACTATCTTTACCAAATACAAGCAAACTTATTACACTTGCCACTACACCAACAATTGCAGGAAAACGATTTTTCTTTTCAAACCACTGTTCTACGAAGATTACTATAAACAATGCAGTCATTGCAAAATCAATTCCTGTTGAATCAAACGGAATAAGCGTTCCTGCAATTCCGCCAAGCATTGAGCCTATAATCCAATAGGATTGGTCTAAAATTGAAAGTGCAAATATAAACTTACCCTCATCAACATTCGGTGGTGTTTTGGTAAGAAAGTATAAAGAGTATGTTTCATCAGTTAATGAAAAAATCATATATGGTTTTTTCTTGCCTGATACCTTAAATTTGTCTAAAAGTGAAAGACCATAAAAAATATGACGAACATTCACCATAAAAGTTAAGAATACAACCTGCAAAAGACTTACTGATGGTTCAAAGAAATTAACTGCCAAATACTGACCTGACCCAGCATACACAAGCAAACTCATAAGTCCTGCCCACAAAAAATTATAGCCTTTATCAGCAAACATAACACCAAAAGCTATACCTATAAATAGATAGCCTGTCATTACTGGTATTGTATGTGGAAATGCCGCCTTAAAAGCAGCTTTGTATGTGTTTTGTTTTTCCAATGTTATCACCAAAAGTGATTTTACTACTTTAATTTTGAAAATTCAACATAAAAACTTAAAATTACAAAAAACAACACCCACCGAATTGGTGAGTGTTGAAAAATACATATTGTCTTTTATCTCTTTGAGAACTGTCTAAGCGTTAAGAAAACGATTCAGCGAATCGTTTTTAGCGAAGAGCACCGAGTGCTACGCGAGGTGCCCGAAGGCCGAAAAGGGATGAAAGTTTTTTCTTGATAAAATCTTGTATTTAATAAAAAATAATGCCCACCAAAATTGGTGAGCATTGAAATCCAAAAAAACTTTTATCTCTTTGAGAACTGAGGTGCACGACGAGCGCCTTTGAGACCGTATTTCTTTCTTTCCTTCATTCTTGGGTCTCTTGTTAAGAAACCTGCCTTTTTAAGAGCTGGACGAAGGTTTGCGTCATACTCAAGAAGAGCACGTGAAAGACCGTGACGGATAGCACCAGCTTGACCTGTAACGCCACCACCGTTTACACGGCATACAATATCAAACTTGTCAGCTGTACCTGTAAGAGCGAGAGGCTGACGAACGATGAGTTTAAGTGTTTCAAGACCAAAGTAATCATCGATTTCTCTGTCGTTGATAATGATTTTGCCTGTACCTGCATAAACACGTACACGAGCTACTGATTTCTTTCTTCTACCTGTACCGTAGAAAAATGGACTTGTTTCGTACATTTAATTAGCCTCCCTTTCTTAAAATTCTCTTGTTTCTGGTTTTTGTGCAGCATGCTTGTGCTCAGCACCGCGGTATACACGAAGACGTGTAAGTGCCTGACGACCGATTACTGTGTCAGGAATCATACCCTTAATTGCCTTTGTTACTGCGAACTCTGGCTTTGTTTTCATAAGAGTCTTGTACTTAACTTCTTTCATGTTACCAACGTAACCTGTGTGATGATAATACATTTTTTGTTCAAGCTTGTTACCTGTAAGAACAACCTTTTCTGCATTGATAACGATTACGTGGTCGCCACAATCAGCATGAGGTGCAAATGTTGGCTTGTGCTTACCTCTAAGAAGAACTGCAGCTTCAGCAGCAACGCTACCAAGAGTTTTGCCTGCAGCGTCAAGCACATACCAGTTACGGGTAATGTCGCCCTTTTTTGGCATATAAGTTGACATAGAACTTACCTCCGAATATTATTTTTAATTGCTTGAGAATTATATCAAAGGAGATTGCTATTGTCAACACATTTTTTTAAAATTTTAACGAGACAAATAAAATACTCAATTTTTCTCTTATTTTCTTTATTTTTCATATATTTTTCTTTTTTATTATTTTTAAAAATATTTGTTTACTTTTAACTAATTTTAATATAAAATGTTGTTAATATCATTTAAGCGAGGTGTAAGCAGTGCAAAAGCTATTAAGTTTGGTCCGCGCAGGTGTTGACAAATACAACATGATTGAAGATGGCGACAAAATCGGCGTTTGTGTTTCAGGCGGTAAAGACAGTGTTGTTATGCTTTTGTGCCTTATTAATCTTAAGATTTTTTATCCTAAGAAATTTGAACTTTGCGCAATTACTTTAGACCCACAATTTAATAATGAATGTGGGGATTACTCTGAAATCCAAGCAATTTGTGACAAACACAATATACCATATATAATAAAGAAGACTGAGCTCTATCATATTATATTTGAAGAGCGTAAAGAGAGTAATCCTTGTAGCCTTTGTGCTAGAATGCGACGTGGTCTTTTACACGATACTGCTAAAGAATTAGGGTGTAACAAAATTGCTCTTGGGCATCATTTAGATGATGCTGCTGAAACCTTTATTATGAATCTTTTTGGCAACGGTAGGGCTGAATGCTTCTCCCCTATTTCATATCTTTCAAGAAAAGACCTTTACATGATTAGGCCTATGGTATTTGCTTATGAAAGTGATATTACACGAGTAGCAAACAAAGAAAATGTTCCTATTGTTGAAAGCAAGTGTCCCGCTGATGAAAAAACTAATCGTGAAGACACTAAAAAGTTACTTTATGACCTTGAAAAACGCTACCCTGCACTACGCCAAAAGATTGTTGGTGGTATGCAACGCGGAAACATTAGCGGTTGGGGAATAGATTAATGTGTAATGCGTAATTATTTTGAAAGTAAGCACTACCTTGCACATACAAATTTCTTTACATTATACATATTGTATGATAAAATTAAATTAACCAATTTATGAAAGAGGGTTTATTATGGAAATTTTAAACAGAAAAGCAATTAAGCAACAGGCTCGCGATTTCATTGGTGTTGACCGCAAATGGCTTTATATGGCTTTAGCGTGTCTTCCACTTACCTTAATTTCAGGTGCTATCAATGGTGGTGTTGAAATTATTCAACAATTCTCATCTGATGGTGAGATGATGACCGAAAGCTATAATTATTCAACAAGCACAAGTATAGTGGCATGGTTACTTATTCCTTTCACAATCGGTATGGCTGGTTATTTCCTTAATCATCTTCGTGCCAATAACCCTGACTGGAAATCACTTTACCGTGAAGGTATTGACAACTTTGGTACATACTTTAAAGTTGGTGTTCTTACTGAGATTTTCATTATTCTTTGGACATTGTTATTTATTGTTCCAGGTATTATTAAAACTTTTGAATGGTTCTTTGTTCATCAAATTATTCACGATAATCCAAATCTTGACGGAAAACAAGCAAGAGATTTAAGTAAGCGTATGACAGACGGTTTCAAGGGTGAACTCTTTGTTATGGGTCTCTCATTCCTTCCTTGGATTATATTAGAAATTATTACATTTGGTATTGCAGGGCTTTATGTAACTCCATATATGAGCTGTACAACTGCTATGTATTACGAAAACTTAAAGCACAACGCTATTGTAAGCGGTATTGCTAATCCTGACGAATTTGGCATTTTACCTGTTGTTGACGAAAATGTAGAATTTAATACTGAATTTAATGCTCAGGCACCTGTTTCTTATTCATATATTGAACAAGATGTTGAAACAGTTGCTGAAGAAGTAGTAGTTGAAGAAGCTACTGAAGAAGTAATTACTGAAGAAGTAATTACTGAAGTATCGGAAGATGCTTCAGACGAAGAAATTAACGAATAAACTTTTATCCCTGGAGGCAAATTTATGAAATACGTTGTAGTTTTATATGACGGAATGGCGGACTACCCTGTACCACAATTTGATGGTAAGACACCTATGATGTTGGCTAACAAGCCAAACTTTGATGGTCTTGCAAAGAAAGGTACGGTTGGTCTTGTAAAAACTGTTCCTGATGGAATGAAACCTGGTAGTGATGTTGCTAATATGAGCGTTATGGGTTTTGACCCATCAATTTACTATACTGGTAGAAGTCCACTTGAAGCAGCAAGCATTGGTGTTGACCTTAAAGATACTGATGTTACACTCCGTTGCAACATAGTTACTCTTTCAGATGAAGAAAACTATGAAGATAAAACAATGGTTGACTACTGTGCTGATGATATTTCAACTCCTGAAGCTGAAAAAATTATTGCTACAGTACAAGAGCATTTTGGCAACGATATTTATAAATTTTATAGCGGTGTAAGTTATCGTCATTGTCTTGTTTGGAACAATGGCACAACTGATCTTGGCAATATGACACCTCCACACGATATTTCTGGTAGAGTTGTTGGTGAATATCTTTCAACAAGTGAAAACGCAACTGACCTTATTAGAATGATGAAGGAAAGCTACGATTTACTTAAAGACCACCCTGTAAATATTGAAAGAATCAAAAACGGGAAGCGCCCTGCTAACTCAATATGGCTTTGGGGCGAGGGCAAAAAACCTGCACTTTCACCATTCCAAGAATTATACGGAATTAAGGGTGCTGTTATTTCAGCTGTTGACCTTCTTAAAGGTATTGGCAAGTGCGCTAAAATGGAAACTCCTGATGTAGTTGGTGCTACAGGTTACATTGACACTAACTTTATAGGCAAGGCTGAAGCTGCAGTTGAAGCTCTTAAGAATGGTTGCGACTACGCTTATATTCACATTGAAGCTCCTGACGAATGTGGTCATAGACGTGAAGCGGAGAATAAAGTTCGCGCAATAGAAATAATTGATGAGCAAGTGCTCCCTATTCTCTTTGAAGGTCTTAAGGATTATGATAACTATAAAATTATGATTCTTCCTGACCACCCAACTCCTATTATTACTGCAACACATGCTTCCGACCCTGTTCCATTTATGATTTATCATAAGAATAATGAGGTCAGCGGTGTGGATACTATCAATGAAGAAACAGCAAAGGCAACAGGTCTTTTTGTTGAAAGCGGCGTTGCACTTATGAAGAAATTTTTGGAGGACTAATCAAAATGGCGTATAAAATAGAAACTAACTGCGTACAAGGTGCTTATCGTCCTAAGAATGGCGAACCACGAGTACTCCCTATCGCGCAAAGCACAACTTTTAAGTATGATACAAGTGAGGCTATGGCAAAACTTTTTGACCTAGAACCTGGCTATATGTATACTCGTCTTGCTAACCCTACAAGTGATATGGTTGCTCAAAAAATCACAATGCTTGAAGGTGGCGTTGCAGGTGTGCTTACATCTTCAGGTCAAGCAGCAAACTTCTTCTCACTTATCAATATTATGGGTGCTGGTGACCACTTTGTAAGTGCTGCTACAATTTATGGTGGCACATTTAATCTTTTTAATGTTACAATGAGAAAACTTGGCATTGATGTTACATTCGTTGACCCTAATGCAAGTGAAGAAGAAATTCAGGCTTGCTTTAAGCCTAACACAAAGGCTCTTTTTGGTGAAACTATTGCAAACCCATCACTTGATATTCTTGATATTGAAAAGTTTGCAAAAATTGCTCATGCTAACGGTGTACCTCTCATTATTGACAACACCTTCCCTACTCCTATTAACTGTCGTCCATTTGAATTTGGTGCTGACATTGTTACACATTCTACAACAAAATATATGGAAGGTCACGCTAACATTATCGGTGGCGCAGTTATTGATAGTGGCAACTTTGACTGGGAGCAAAACGACAAATTCCCTGGTCTTACACAACCTGATGAAAGCTATCACGGTGCAGTTTATACAAAAGATTTTGGCAAAGCTGGTTACATTACAAAAATCGTTGCTCAGCTTCTTCGTGACTACGGCTCAACTCCTGCTCCACAAAACTCATATTACCTTAACTTAGGTCTTGAAACACTTCATCTTCGTATGGAAAGACATTGTAGCAATGCTCTTGCAGTTGCTGAATATCTCCAAAACAATGACAAGATTTCTTGGGTTAACTACCCTGCTCTTCCTGGCAACAAGTATTATGACCTTGTTCAAAAATATATGCCAAAGGGTACTTGCGGTGTTGTTTCATTCGGTGTTAAGGGTGGTAGAGATGCTGCAGAAAAGTTTATGAATTCACTTAAGCTTGCGGCGGTTGTAACTCACGTTGCTGATGCAAGAACTTGTGTGCTTCACCCTGCAAGTTCAACTCATAGACAATTAAGTGACCAAGAGCTTATTGACTGTGGCGTATCTCCTGACCTTATTAGATTCTCAGTTGGTATTGAGAATGTTGAGGACATTATTGCTGACATTGAACAAGCGTTAGCTAATATATAAATAATTCACGGTAACCCAAAATGGGTTACCGTTTTATTTTTGTACAATAAAATTTATCAATTTTTGTAATTTGTTACAAAAATCTATATTTTGTAGATTTTTGTAAATTCTCTACTTTACAAGGACACTATATAGTGGTATGATTACAACGATTAAAAATCAATTTTTAATTAATGGAGGATGTTAAAAATGGCAAAAAACAAAAAAGCTATTCCTGAAACAGGC
>JAZLET010000098.1:0-13087 GCA_045615405.1 Candidatus Fimenecus sp. | reverse complement strand
TTCCTGCTCGGCAAGATTTATCTGTTCTTCTTTGTGCCCGAAAAAAAGGTGAGGGGAGCTAAAAGTATGTTTTCTACTGCACAAACAGACATTTTATTGTCTTTAATACCTGTTATGCGTAGACAGGGATATAAATACTATGTTGCATATACAAATACAAGTACTACAAATTCTTGGGGTACTCCTGCTATTGTTGATTTATATGTTATTTTTTCTCAAGAAGAAATTACTGCAAATAATCAGTATTCATATTCAGTTCCTGATGGAGCTGTTAGATATGCGATTCGTACTTCAAATTATTCAACATCTGATTATGGTGTAAATACTGAGCGTTTTGTATCTTCAGCTTTTTCAGGTAACGTATCTGTTAATGTATACGAGCATATTTATACCAATGCTACTTTTAGTTCTTCTGCAGTTCAACCAGATATTCTTTATTCTGCAAAAGGGGGGTACTTGTATGAAAGCTCTGTTTCACTCAACATTCTTACAGCGTGTTTGCTCTTGTTTATTGCTTTTAGGGCTATTATTCGTATTTCCGCTAAACGTTAGTGCTGCAGATGGTACTGAAAATGTTGTACTTACTGATATGCAAATATCAGGTTTTGTTTTAGATGGTTCAACTGGTGATGGTACATATGCTGATGTTACTGATGAATTATCTATTTCTATGCATAATGTTTCATCTTCAACTTTTTACGGTTATTATTTGGTTTATTTTCCTTTTTCAGATGCTGATCACTATCGTTTGTCTGCTTTATTGAGTTTTTCTGAAGATTTTAATTTTAATTCTAATCATGAGTATAATATTAAATTTTCATGGGGTTCTGTTGTTAACTTAAATACTTCTTTAACTCTTTGCTTGTTGTATTATGATGTTAACGGTGAAATGATTAAAGAGCAAGTTTTGTTTGACCAAACTTGTATGCCGCAACAAAGCATACAAAATGTTGATGTTAATTTTAAACCTGATGTTTCAGGCATCCAGTCCGCTTATACTTGTGAATTGGTTTTGTTGTTTAGTCAAACTGGTTATAATAATGCAACTTATAGACAAGGTTTCTTTATTTCTCCTGAGATTGAATTAATAGATAAAGATGATGACAGTGGCTGGTTTCAGAAGATACTTAATAAGATTAATGATGTATGGGAGAGTATTAAAGCATTACCTAATCAGATAGAGGCTTCTTTTACAGCTGTTGGTGATGGAATTGTAAATGGTATTCGAGAAGCTTTACAATGGGCTTTTGTGCCATCAGAAGAGTATCTTGAAAGTTTTGCTAATTCCTGGCAAACCTGGTTTGAATCTCATTTTGGTGTGTTTTCTCAAGTAACAAATTTTCTTGTTGATATGATAGGTGAATTTGAAGATTTATTTACTGGAGATTATGCTTTTGTTTTTCCTGAAGTATCTGTACCTATAATGGATAAAAATATTGTTTTAATCGAGGAACAGACTGTTGATATTGCTCAATGGCTTGAAGCAGGAAGCTTTGGAGCACGCTTATATGAAATATATACTACTTGTGTATGGGCTATCATTATTTATTGTGTAATGAAGTATGCACTTGTAGTACAAGATATTATATTTGCAGGTAATAGGATGGTGTTGAATGATATATGATAATTGAGATGTTCTTAGAAGCTTTACGAGTTATAATAATGGGCCTTTTAGATTCTTTTATGTCTTTTATCCAAATACCAAGTATTCCCGAAGATGTTATGCAGCATATGTATGAATATCTTGATTTATTTGTTTATGCACGCGGATTTATTGGTTTTTTTATTCCTGGTGCTGCATTTGAATTTGGTGCTTCAGCTTTTTTCATATTGTTTACAGTAGAGAAGATTTATCCTGTAGTTATGTGGGTAATTAAAAAGATTCCATTGTCTATTGATTAACTTTTTTCCAAATTTTCCTTTAAGCCGTGGATGCAGGGCTTGTACGGGGGATTGCGTGTTTTCATAAAATTTTACTTAATTCATCTCCTAAAATAAATTCCCCTATGATATATATTTTCGTTCTTTTTTTGTCACCTTCAGGTGACATTAAAGTATAGTAGCATTGTTGGAACGGTTGAAAACCCTGTTTTCAACGGTTTCAATAATGAAGTAGAGCTGTTGGAATTGTTGTAAACTATTTTTAGTTTTCAATAATTTCAATAGCAGTTGTTTAAAATCTATGATTTTGAACAACCATTTAGAGTCCCCGGACACTTACCACAATCTCCCGAACAAGCTCTGCATCAGGAAGGCGATTCTTTTATTTTACAAATTTTCATGAAAATTAAGCTGGTTTTTTCCCGGCTTGAACCCCGAACAGTAGCACTGGGGTTCATACACCAAAAAAAAGGGGTGTTTTTATGCCAATACTCGTTGATACACTTAGCTTTAGAGCTCGTTTTGATAGTAAAGAAAAAGTTTTGCAGATTTTAGGTATTTCCGATATCATTTTTGATTGGGAAGATGGTGTTGGATTCAATGGTTATCCTCAAGCAATTTATTATGCTGGTATAAAGATTGGTTTTAATGGCTGCAAGGGTTTCAGCTGTTACGTTCATATGTCCGGTAAAGGTTGTAGAACCTGGGAAGACCATACGAATATTGAAGGTGGTTGGCTTAAGCTTCTTGAGTTGTTGTCTCTTGAGCCTGATAATTATCACTTTGCTCGTATTGATTTAGCTTATGATGATTATACTGATACATTGAATTTAGAGCGTATTGATAAATATAGGCGTCTAAGGAGATATTCAACAAAAACGACTTACTTTACTACTGTCATGGGTTCTGAAGAAATTGCATATATTGGAAGTCCACAAAGTCATACCAGGTTAAGAATATATAATAAGAAGCTTGAGAGGGGTTACACTGAACCTGAAGACCTTGATGGTAAACCCTGGTATCGTTGTGAGTTTCAGTTCCGCGATGAATGTGCGACTGCTTGCGTGGATGCGCTCGTTACATATCAAAATGCTGCACAAGTGTTTTTTGGTAAATTGTTGGATTTTATAAGGTTTACTACAAAGTCTAACATTGACTCACGACATGCAAATCGTTTAAAAACGTCTTCTTGGTGGCTTGATTTCTGCCAAAACTACCCTAGATTGAAATTTTTCTATGAGCCAGGTTCTGAATATAATTTAAGTAAGGTAGAAAAGTTCTGCAGGGTTGGTGCAGGTTCTTCAGTTAAAACGTTAATTCATGCTAAAGGATTTTCTCCGTACGAGCTCTATAGTTATTTTACTAGTGATAGGATTGATTTGCGTCAGGACCAGG
This sequence comes from Candidatus Fimenecus sp., assembly GCA_045615405.1. Taxonomy (GTDB): domain Bacteria; phylum Bacillota; class Clostridia; order Oscillospirales; family Acutalibacteraceae; genus Fimenecus. Next base: position 9,811 of record JAZLET010000098.1, on the reverse strand, counting down.
TTGAGCTTATTAGACAAAAAGAATTTGAAAGGGGAGTAGGCCTTTTGGATTCTGCTTTGTATAAGGTGAAGAAAAATGAAAGATAAAGAAAAGCTTCTTTTGGTAAAAAGATATTTGTTAAGTGTTGATATTCATTTAAATGCAGAGCTTACAATGCTTGAGCATTATGTACTTAATAAGTGCAATATAACTCCTGAAGATGTTTTAAGCTTGTACCGTGCGCGTGTCAGAGCTGAAGCTTTTAAAGAGTTCGCTACGAATTTAGAAAAGATTTTATATAATAATTATAAAGGTGGTTAATATTATGAGTTTATGTCCGAATTTTTATGATAATGAAAATCCTATTTGTAAAAAATGTGAATTTCAGCCTGAATGTATTGAAGATTGTGAATCTTATCAGTATAAACATCCTGAAGATTTTCCTCAAATTATGTTAGATGTTTAATTTGTGCATTGTGTATAAAGATAGGGTAGAACATCATTGTTGAAAACTAAAATTATTGTTGACATTGTTGAAAAGTTGATATATAATTATACAAAATAAATATTTTGTATCAAATAGGGGAATAAAAATTATACAAAATACGGGAAATATAGCTTTTGAAGCTATCAGGCGTTGGTTTAGATGGATTCTTTATAAATTCTCAATATTAACGCTCAATAATCAACTCTAATATATAACAAAATAAATTGCATTATACCAATTCTTATTGCAACTCATTTATTAAAATATTTTTATATAATTACCAATTCATTAAAAAACAAATCCGATAATCTTTTTTAAAACATACACTACATCATTTAAAAAATTATTATCAAATTTAATTTTTTGTAAAATTGTGTTTTATCTTTATTTTTGCATAATTTTATTGTATTATTATATTAAATTATATTATATGGCTAGGTATCATTTAAAACAATAATAATATATTAATCATATGTATGCACAAACATATTAGTTAAGTTGATTTAACCGGTCGTAGTAATTATGAAAATACTGCATCTATTATTATCTTGCCTATCAATATTAATAAGTTTTCAAATATATAAGTAAAGTAACACTTAAAATAAATATATTAATTGTGAAACAGTTTCACGGGTGATGTTATGAAAAAAATAAATTATACAGGTTTACCACCAATTATTAAAGATTTCTTAATTTATCTTGATGTTATTAAGAATAAATCAGCATTGACTATTGATGAATATGCTTCAGATTTGCGAATATTTTTTAAATTTTTAAAATACTACCGTGGTTTAGTCCCCTCTTCAGTTGATTTTGACGAAATCTCAATACTTGATATTGATGAAGAATTCGTTAGAAGTGTTACATTAAATGATGCTTATGCTTTTCTTTCATACTGCAAAAACGAAAGAGATAATCAGGAATCTGCAAGAGCACGAAAAGTATCGTGTTTGCGTACGTTTTTTAAATATCTTGACAAGCAAAAACAAATAATTCCAAACAATCCAATGGAAGTACTTGATTCACCAAGACTTAAGAAATCTCTTCCCAAATACTTAACACTTGAACAGTGCATAAAATTACTTAAGTCGGTTGATGGAAAATACAAAGAACGCGACTATTGTATTTTAGTTTTCTTTTTAAATTGTGGATTGCGCTTATCCGAGCTTGTTAGTTTAAATTATAATGATATTCGTGATGACCATACACTTAGAGTTACAGGTAAAGGTAACAAAGAGCGCACAATTTACTTAAATGATGCTTGTTTAGATGCGTATGCGCGTTACATGGCTGTTCGTCCTGTAGACGGTGTTGCTGCAAATGATAGAAATGCTTTATTCTTAAGTAGCCGTAACAAAAGAATTAGTCCCAAAACAGTTCAACATATTGTTTATTTATATCTTGAGAAATGTGGTCTTGAGGGTTACTCAGTCCATAAATTAAGACACACAGCCGCAACGCTTATGTATCAACACGGAAAAGTTGATGTATTAGTGCTTAAAGATATTCTTGGCCATGAAAATTTAGGTACTACTGAAATCTACACTCACATTGTTGATGAGCAACTGAAAAAAGCGTCTGAGTCAAATCCTTTGGCAAACATAAAAAGTGATGACACATAATTAAAAGACCAAGTTTAAAAACTTGGTCTTTTAATTTATATTTATTTTTAAAGCTAAAACCGAAATTAATAATGTAGTAATTGTAATGCATACAACATTAATAGAAATAAGTAATAAATATCGCAATAAAAATAATTTAATTGAAATATTATCTAGGCTATTTTTACCATTTAAAACATTAAAAATATATTTGCTCATATATACATTTTCATTACACGCATATATTAATGATGTTGTTGTAATTGACAAGCATGGGTACAATAATAATGCAAATAATACACCCTTTAATTCAAAATTACTATATAGATAACTACTAAAATAACCTATGTAAATACATTTTAATAGCGGAGATATAAACGATATGCTAGAGCCTATAAAACTTGTACCAACAAAAAAACTAACTATAAAAAACAATAAATCTAGGCGAAAAAAATATAAAAATATTTGCCTAACATTGCCACTATTTAGTGTGTCAACGCCACTTATAATAATTTGATTAAATTGTGAATCATTTATATATCTATAAGAAATGGTTCCAATTATAATTCCAATTATTGCAAAAAATAAAAATAAAATTTTGTACTTTTCATTAGACAGTTGGCTTATTTTATAACTGAATTTTAAATTATTTACTTTTGTCCTATTATAATTATTCTTTCTTAATTTTTTAATTGTTCTTTTCATAACATATATCCTTTATAAATTATTTTCTACGCTTTGTATTTGCACTGACAATTCCACCAATGGTTGAAAATATAAAAATAAATAAATAACAAATGCTTGTATAAATATTTAATCTTCCATTAGAAAAAATAAGCATTAAAAAAGTAATTATAAAAATATATGGTATTGATGAAATAATTCCTGAAATTATGCCTTTAAAGTTGCATTTTTTTGATGCTACGAAGCCAGTTATAAATGCGCCAAATAAAATAATAGCTACAAAAAGAATACTAGACATATTAGAAAGATTTGCGGAATTAGTCAAAACCAACGAAGCAATCAATGTGAAAATGATTACAAATAATAAACCAATTCCGTTAGATAGCAAAATCCCAACTAAATTATTTGATTGAGATGCCATTTCGCTTTTTCTTTTTTTGTGTTTAGAAAGCATAAAAAATCCCTCACATTCAATAAAGAATATGAGGGAGAATTTTATAATATGAATAAATTATTCTTCGTCACTATTTTTCTTTGACTTCTTAGCTTTCTTATCTTGCATAGCAGCTTTTGCAGCTTCACGCTCTGCTTGAATTTTTTCATTAGCAGTATGATTAGTTTGAATAGCATATTTCTTAAACTTAATCTTAACTCTATCTGAGCCTGTTTCAATAACGATTGTATCATCTTTTACTGCAACAACTCTACCACAAATACCACCAATTGTTGTAATTTCATCACCGATTTGTGTGTTTTCACGAAGTTCTTGTTCCATTTTTTGTTGTTTTTTCTGTGGTCTAATGGTAAAGAAATACATTGCACCAAAAAGAACAGCCATCATAATAATCATTGAGAAAGAACCACCTTGCTCAGCACCTTCAGCACCAGTTGTAGGCATCATTGCAAAAGTTAAAAAATTCATCATTTTAATTTCCTCCAAATTTTGTATAAATGTCAACTTGCATATTATACACAACATTTATATATTTTGCAAGTGATTTTATAAATTAAAAAATTCAACTATATACGAGTATCTAATCTATCAACATATTTGTTGTAAAAATCATCAAAAGTGTCATTATCAAGCGCTTCGCGAATTTTTGACATAAGATTATTATAAAAATAAAGGTTATGCATTACACAAAGCCTCATAGCAAGAATTTCTTGAGCCTTAAATAGATGCCTTATATACGCTCTTGAATGCTTTTGACACGTTGGGCAATTACAAGTAGGGTCAATTGGTAAATCGTCTTTTTCATACTTTTTATTGTTAATATTAATAATTCCTACATCAGTAAAAATATGACCGTGACGTGCATTTCTACTTGGCATAACGCAGTCAAAAAGGTCAACTCCCCTTCTTACTGCTTCTAATATATTACCAGGAGTACCTACGCCCATTAAATAACGAATTTTATCAGCTGGCATATAGGGCTCAACTGCTGATATAATACGATACATATCTTCTTTTGGTTCACCAACTGCAAGACCGCCAATTGCATAGCCATCTAAGTCAAGTTTTGCAATTTCCTTCATATGCTCAATTCGTAAATCGTCAAAAGTACAGCCTTGATTTATACCAAAAAGTAACTGATTCTTATTTATTGTATCTGGTAAAGAATTCAATCTTTCCATCTCGGCTTTGCAACGAATAAGCCATCTTGTTGTTCTTTCGCAGGATTGCTTTGAATATTCATATTTAGCAGGATTTTCAACACATTCATCAAATGCCATAGCTATTGTTGAACCGAGATTTGACTGAATTTGCATACTTTCTTCTGGACCCATAAATATCTTACGACCATCAATATGAGAAGAGAAATATACACCTTCTTCTTTAATTTTACGAAGTGAAGCAAGTGAAAAAACTTGAAATCCACCACTATCAGTTAAAATTGGACCATTCCAACCAGTAAATTTATGAAGTCCGCCCATCTCTTTAACAAGGGTATCAGTTGGTCTTAAGTGTAAGTGATATGTATTACATAACTGTACTTGACAATTGATATCTTTTAAATCATATGCTGAAACTCCACCTTTAATTGCACCTTGTGTAGCTACATTCATAAAAGCAGGAGTTTGAATGGTGCCGTGCACTGTTTGAAACTCACCGCGTCTTGCATTTCCATTTTTCTTTATAAGCTTATACATAAAATCTCCTTAATAAATAAACATGCAATCACCAAAGCTGAAAAATCTATATTTTTCAGTTACAGCTTCTTTATATGCGTCTAAAACTTTTTCTCTATCGTATAATGCAGATACAAGCATAATAAGTGTGCTTTCAGGTAAATGAAAGTTAGTAAGTAAAGCATCAATACATTTAAATTTATAACCAGGATAAATAAAAATACTTGTCCAGTCATCAAATTCCATCATCTTTCCTTGACTTTGCATTACACTTTCAAGCGTACGACAACAAGTGGTACCAACGCCAATAACTCTACCGCCATTTTTCTTAGTTTCATTAATTAAATCGGCAGTTTCTTTTGGAATGTGATAATGCTCAGAATGCATCTCATGGTCTTCAATATTTTCAGCCTTAACTGGTCTAAACGTACCAATACCAACATGGAGTGTTACATAACCAATTTTAATACCTTTTTCTTGAATTTTAGACATAATTTCATCAGTAAAGTGAAGACCTGCAGTTGGCGCTGCAGCGGAGCCTAATTCTTTAGAGTAAACCGTTTGATAACGCTCTTTATCTTTTAGTTTTTCAGTAATATAGTGAGGTAAAGGCATTTCGCCAACTTTATCTAATACTTCATAAATATTTGACGCATCGTAACTGAATTTTGCAATTCTATTACCATTTTCAAGTACTTCTTCAATTTTACAAGTAAGAATACCATCACCAAATAAAAACTCAGTATCAATTTTTGCTCTTTTTCCAGGTCCAGTGATACATTCCCATCTATCATTACCAAGATTATTAAGAAGCAAGAACTCAACTACTGCACCAGTTTCTTTTTTTACGCCATAAATTCGTGCAGGCAGCACTCTTGTATTATTGAGAATTAAACAATCACCAGCATTTAAATAATCAATAAAATCATAAAAATGCTTATGTTCAATTGTGTCATTTTTTCTTGAAATTACCATCATTCTTGAATGGTCACGAGGCTCAATTGGGGTTTGAGCAATCAATTCTTTAGGTAAATCGTAATAAAAATCAGATTTTTTCATAGGTTTCTCCGTAAAAAATATAGAAAATTACAAAAATATTTGACTTAATAGCTTTATAATGGTATTATATTAGAGCGATTGAGGCGCAACAAAAATAAGTACCGTTTTTGAAACTCCCAAGAGTTTTTGATGAAATGTGAAAGGGTTTGTTGCCGAAGAAAAACATGGCTTGGGAAATGTTTATTCTGGTTGTATTATTAACAGTAATGCAACTGTCATCATTCATTGATGGAGAGCTTTCGTATTATAGACGTTTGTCAGTAATACTATGGTATTTTATCAGTAATGATGGCATAATCATTACTGATTTTTTATGACGAATGATATATTATCATTTTTTGGAGGTAATTTCAAGTGAAAAAGTATAATGTAGGTGTAATTGGTGCAACAGGTATGGTTGGTCAGCGTTTTATGACTCTTTTAGACAACCACCCATGGTTTGATGTTAAGGTATTAGCTGCAAGTCCACGTTCAGCTGGAAAGAAATATTCTGACGCTGTTGGTGCTAAATGGTGTATGGATGTTGAAATCCCTAAAGCAATGAAAGATATTGTTGTTATGGACGCTACTGCTGATATTGAAAAAATCGCATCACAGGTTGATTTTGTATTTTGTGCAGTTGATATGAAGAAGGATGAAATTAAGGCTTTAGAAGAAGCATATGCTAAGGCTGAATGTCCTGTTATTTCAAACAACAGTGCACATAGACATACTCCTGATGTACCAATGATTGTTCCTGAACTTAATGCAGACCATGCTGCGATTATTCCAGCACAAAGAAAAAGACTTGGAACAAAGCGTGGTTTTATTGCAGTTAAATCAAATTGTTCACTTCAAAGCTATGTTCCAGCACTCTACCCTCTTTCAAAGTTTGGTGTAAAAGATGTTCTTGTTTGCACATATCAAGCAATTTCAGGTGCAGGTAAAACTTTCCAAACATGGCCTGAAATGATTGACAACGTAATTCCATTCATTGGTGGCGAAGAAGAAAAAAGCGAAAAAGAACCTCTTAAGATTTGGGGTAAGGTTGAAGGTGATGTAATTGTTGATGCTGATTCACCTAACTTTACAGCACAATGTATTCGTGTTCCTGTTTCAAACGGTCACATGGGTGCAGTATTTGTAAGATTTGAGAATAAACCAAGCAAAGAAGAAATATTAAATATATGGAAGGATTTTGCTGGTCGTGCACAAGAATTAAATCTTCCACATGCTCCAAAGCAATTTCTTAATTATTTTGAAGAAGATAATATGCCACAAACAAAGCTTAATCGTGACCTTGAAGGCGGCATGGCAATTTCAGTTGGTCGTCTTCGTGAAGATACACAATACGACTACAAATTTGTTTGTCTTTCACACAACACACTTCGCGGTGCTGCAGGCGGTGCTGTTTTAATGGCTGAACTTCTTTGTGCAGAAGGTTACATGGACTAATTTCCAATTAAGGAGAATTTATTATGAGTAATAATCCTATTTTTACAGGTTGTGGTGTTGCTATTGTAACACCTTTCAATGAAGATACAAGTGTTAACTACAAAGCACTTGAAAAACTTTTAGAGTTTCACATTGAAAATGGTACTGATTCTATTGTAATATGTGGTACTACTGGTGAAAGTGCAACACTTACACCAAAAGAACACTCAGATGTTATTAAATTCACTTGTGATGTAGTTAACCATAGAATTCCAGTTATTGCAGGTACAGGTAGTAACGAAACAGCATATGCTATTGAGCTTTCTAACGACGCTGAAAAAGCCGGTGCTGATGCAATGCTCGTAGTTACACCTTACTACAATAAATGCTCACAAAGAGGCCTTGTAAAGCATTATCAAGCAATTGCTGATAATTCATCAAAACCAATTATCATTTATAATGTTCCAAGTAGAACTGGCGTTAATGTTCTTCCAACAACATATGCCGAACTTTGTGAACACAAAAATATTATTGCTACAAAAGAAGCAAGCGGCAATATTTCACAAATTGCTGAAACAATAGCACTTTGTGGTGATAAGCTTGATGTTTATTCAGGTAATGATGACCAAATTGTACCTCTTATGTCACTTGGCGGTAAGGGTGTTATTTCTGTTCTTTCAAATATTTGTCCAAAACTTGCACACGATATTCCAACACTTTATCTTGAAGGTAAAGTAAAAGAAAGTGCTAAGCTTCAGCTTGAATATCTTGAACTTATTAATGCAATGTTTATGGATGTTAATCCAATTCCAGTTAAGGTTGCAATGCAAATGATGGGCTTTGATGTTGGTCCTCTTCGTATGCCACTTTGTGAAATGGACGATGCAAAAACTGCAAAACTCCAGTCTATACTCAAGAAATATAACTTAATCTAATTATTATTGGATGTGTAAAAATGACAAGGATTAATTTAAGCGGTGCTCTCGTTAAAATGGGTAAAGCAATTACCAGTTGTGTTGACAACCGTGATGATTGTGTAATTGTTGCAGGTGTTGATATAGCAACAGCTGAATGCACATTCCCTATTTTTAAATCATTTAATGAAATAGATATTGATGCTGATGTGATTATTGACTTTTCACACCCATCAGTACTTAATGATTTACTTTCATTTGCTAAAGAAAAGAAAAAACCTGCTGTAATTGCGACAACAGGACTTAATGAACAGCAAATTGATTCTATCAAAACTGCATCAAATGATGTTCCATTATTCTTCTCAGCTAATATGTCAATTGGTGTTAGCTTAGTATCCGAACTTGCAAAAAAAGCTGCAAAAGTTCTACAAGGTAGTTTTGATATTGAAATTGTTGAAGCGCACCATAATCAAAAAATAGACGCTCCAAGTGGTACTGCTTTAATGCTTGCTGATTCAATTTCAGAAGCGTTAGACGAGAAACCAATTTATGAATTTGACCGTCATTCAAAGAGAGTGAAGAGAACAAAAAATGAAATTGGTATTCATGCTGTTCGTGGTGGCACAATTGTTGGAGAACATGAAATAATCTTTGCCGGTCCTGATGAGGTTATTAAGATTTCACACTCAGCATATTCAAAGCAATTATTTGCAAACGGTTCAGTTAATGCAGGATTATTCCTTGTAGGAAAAGAACCAGGATTTTACTCAATGAAAGACCTTGTTAATGAATAAGGAGGGTTTATAATGAAAACGATAGATAATATTACAGTAATAGAAAATGTTACACTAATTTCTATTAACGACTCCCCTGCTGATTTCAAAGTTGTTGCTCAAATTTTTGAGATGTTGTCTTCTGCAGGAATTGATGTTGATATGATTTCACAAAATCCACCACAAGGTAAAACTTCGCATCTTTCATTTACAGTTAACGATGAGGATTTAGGTAAGGTTTTTGAAACCGCATCAAAGCTTCGTGAACTTCACCCTGAACTTAAACTCGCAATCAGTAGTGGTAACACAAAAATTTCAGTTTTTGGTGAAGGAATGAAAAATTGTCCAGGTGTTGCATCAAAAGTATTCTCTGCAATCGCTGAGACAGGCATTGAAGTAAGAATGATTACAACTTCTGAAGTTGATATTTCAGTTCTTGTATACAGTCACGATGGTGATGCAGTTTATTCAGCACTTAACTCATAATTAAATAATGACAATTTTAAGGCTTACTGAAATTAATCAGTAAGCCTTTATTATTTACTATAAAAATCAAAGATAACTAAAAAATGACGAGAGTTTTCCCTCGTCATTTATAATAATATCGTGTTAAATTAAGCCAAAATTGCCTTATAAAAGACTTTTTTGCCTTTCTTAATGATTACATATCCCTTTTCAAAATCCGCCTTAGAGAGTGATTTAAATGGCTCTGTAACCTTTTCATCATCAACAGATACGCCACCTTGTTCAATAAGACGACGGCACTCGCCT
>JAZLET010000097.1:0-10864 GCA_045615405.1 Candidatus Fimenecus sp. | reverse complement strand
TTGAGGAGCTCAGTTGTCTTCCTAAGACCGCTTGGCCTCCGACTTCAAGGGCGTTGTTTCCCGTATTCTTCCACAAGAAGATATGCCTTTCCTTGATGACGGTACTCCACTTGACATTGTTCTTAACCCATTGGGCGTTCCTTCTCGTATGAATATCGGTCAGGTTCTTGAAGTACACTTAGGCTTTGCTTATAGAAAACTTGGCCAAAAGATTGCAACTCGTGTATTTGATGGTGCTCACGAAGCAGACATTCGTGAAGCTCTTAAAGAAGCAGGTTATCGTGAAGACGGTAAGTCAATCCTTACTGATGGTAGAACAGGTCAAAAGTTTGATAACCCTATTACAGTAGGTGTTATGTACTTCTTGAAACTTCTTCACTTGGTTGACGATAAGATTCACGCACGAAGCATTGGTCCATACGCACTTGTTACACAACAGCCACTTGGTGGTAAGGCACAGTTCGGTGGTCAGCGTTTCGGTGAAATGGAAGTTTGGGCACTTGAAGCATACGGTGCAGCATACACACTTCAAGAAATTCTTACAGTTAAGTCTGACGACCTTACAGGTCGCCGTAAGACTTATGAGGCAATCGTTAAAGGCCTTAATATTCCAAAACCTGGAGTTCCAGAGTCATTTAAAGTTCTTATTAAGGAACTTCAAGCACTTGCTCTTGATGTTCGTGTGCTTGATGAAGATGGCGAAGAAATTGACATTAAGAACGGCTTTGACAGTGACGAATTTGATTATGTTCCTGTTGCTGATTCTGAAATTGAGTTTGAAACAATTAACGATGCTAACTACGAAAGCGGCTATGTTCTTGATAATGAAGATGGCAGCGAAGTAGATGAAGATGATGATTCCGATTTCTACAAAGAAATGACATCACTCAATTATAACGATGGCATTGATTATATTGATGAAGACGATGAGAACTATTAATTGACTACACCTATTTCATATAGATAAAGGAAGAAGGGCTAAATTTAATGGAAAAGAAACCATTTAGTGCAATTAAAATCGGTCTTGCCTCTCCAGAGCAAATTATTGAATGGTCTTATGGCGAGGTTAAAAAGCCCGAAACAATAAATTACCGTACACTCAAGCCAGAGAAGGACGGTTTATATTGTGAAAGAATTTTCGGACCACAAAAGGACCTTGAATGTCACTGTGGTAAATACAAGAAAATTCGTTATAAAGGTAAAGTATGCGAAAAATGTGGCGTTGAGGTTACTAAAAAAGAAGTACGTCGTGAAAGAATGGGACACATCAAGCTTGAAGCTCCTGTTTCTCATATTTGGTACTTTAAAGGTATTCCTTCAAGAATGGGACTTATTCTTGATGTTTCACCTCGTGACCTTGAAAAAGTACTTTACTTCTCAAAGTATATAGTTATTGACCCAGGCGAAGGCACTGACCTTGAGAAAAAGCAAATTCTTAGCGATAAAGAGTATGACGATAAAGTTGAATACTACGGTAATGAATTTAAGGCTGGTATGGGTGCCGAAGCTATTAAAGAGCTTTTAGAAGAAATTGACGTTGACCAGCTTTGTGAAGAGCTTCGTAGTGAACTTGAAGGTGCAACAGGTCAAAAGAGAACACGTATTTTAAAACGTTTGGAAGTTGCTCAAGCATTTAAGCAGTCAGGCAACAAGCCATCTTGGATGATTATGGATGTAATTCCTGTTATTCCACCTGATATTCGTCCTATGGTACAGCTTGACGGTGGTCGTTTTGCAACATCAGACCTTAACGACCTTTATAGACGTGTTATTAATAGAAATAACCGTCTTGCAAGACTTAAAGAGCTTCATGCTCCTGAAATCATTGTTCGTAATGAAAAGAGAATGCTTCAAGAAGCAGTTGATGCTCTTATTGACAATGGTCGTCGTGGCAGACCTGTTACAGGTCCAAACAATAGAGCACTTAAGTCTCTTTCAGATATGCTTAAAGGTAAGCAAGGTCGTTTCCGTCAAAACCTTCTTGGTAAGCGTGTTGACTATTCAGGTCGTTCAGTTATCGTTGTTGGTCCTGAGCTTAAGCTTTACCAATGTGGTCTTCCAAAGGAAATGGCACTTGAGCTCTTTAAGCCATTCGTAATGAAGAACCTTGTTGAAAACGGTGTTTCAAGTAATATGAAATCCGCTAAAAAGATGGTTGAACGTGCAAAGACTGAGGTTTGGGACGCACTTGAAAAGGTGATTAAAGACCATCCAGTTATGCTTAACCGTGCTCCTACACTTCATAGACTTGGTATTCAAGCATTTGAACCAGTACTTGTTGAAGGTCGCGCAATTAAGCTTCACCCACTCGTTTGTACAGCGTTTAACGCTGACTTTGACGGTGACCAAATGGCTGTTCACGTACCACTTTCAGCAGAAGCACAGGCTGAAGCACGTCTTCTTATGCTTGCAGCTAACAACCTTCTTAAACCATCAGACGGTAAACCAGTTGCTGTTCCTACACAGGATATGATTCTTGGTTCATATTATCTTACAATGATTAAGGATGATGAGCCAGGCAACGGTAAGGTTTTCCGTGATGTTGACGAAGCAACAATGGCTTATGATGAAGGCGATATCGGTCTTCATTCAGTAATTAAAATCCGTATGACTAAAGAAGTTAACGGTGAAATGGTTACAAAGCTTGTTGAAACAACTCTCGGTCGTGTTATCTTTAACAACCCAATCCCACAAGATTTAGGCTTTGTTGATAGAACTGACCCTGAAAACGCATTTAAACTTGAGGTTGACTTCCTTGTAAACAAGGGTGGCCTTGGTAAAATTATTGATAAATGTATTAAGGTTCACGGCGTAACAGTTGCTGCTGAAATGCTTGATAAAATTAAGGCTCAAGGCTTTAAATATTCAACACGAAGCGGTATTACAGTTGCAGTTTGTGATGCTAAAATTCCTGAAAGCAAGAAAGACTTACTTGCAGCTGCTGAAGACCAGGTTGATGTTATTAACAACTACTACAACATGGGTCTTTACAGCGCTGAGGAACGTTCAAGAGCAGTTATCAAGATTTGGGAAGAAACAACAAATGAGGTTTCTTCAGGTATTCTTGAAGGTCTTGGCGAAACAAACCCAATCTATATGATGGTTGACTCAGGTGCCCGTGGTTCTAAGGCTCAGCTTCGTCAGCTTGCTGGTATGCGTGGTCTTATTGCCAATACAGCAGGTAAAACTATTGAAGTTCCAATTCGTGCTAACTACCGTGAAGGTCTTAACGTTCTTGAATACTTCATTTCTTCTCGTGGTGCTCGTAAAGGTCTTGCCGATACAGCTCTTCGTACTGCTGACTCAGGTTACCTTACTCGTCGTCTTGTTGACGTTTCACAAGATGTTATTATTCGTGAAGAAGATTGTCATTGTGAAGATGGTCTTGAGGTTTACGATATTACTGAAGGTAAGGAAATGATTGAAAAGCTCAGCGAACGTCTTACAGGGCGTTACCTTCTTGATGACTTCATTGATGAAGCAACAGGTGAGATTATTGCATTTAAGGATGAAATGCTTACAGAGGCTAAGGCTCAAGTTGTTGCTGATATGGTTAATGCAAGAGAAAATCCTGAAGACCGTAAGATTAAGATTCGTTCACTTCTTACTTGTAATTCAGAGCACGGCGTATGTATTAAATGTTACGGTGCTAACCTTGCAACAGGTGACCCAGTTACAGTTGGTGAAGCAGTTGGTATTATCGCTGCTCAGTCAATCGGTGAACCAGGTACTCAGCTTACAATGAGAACATTCCATACTGGTGGTGTTGCTTCAAGCCAAGATATTACACAAGGTCTTCCTCGTGTTGAAGAATTGTTTGAAGCAAGAAAACCAAAGACTTATGCAATCCTTGCTGAAATTGATGGTATTCTTTCATTCCGTGAAATCAAGGGCACAGAGCATATTGTTATTACAAATGATGAGCTTGCTGATAGACGCGAATATATGATTCCTTATGGATTCCATAAGACCTTTAATACTGAAACTGACGAAAACGGCAACCCAATCTTCGTTAAGAAGGGTACAGCACTTACTGGTGGTGCACCAAATCCTAATGATATTCTTACAATTCTTGGCGTTGACGCAGTTCATGACTATCTTATTAAAGAAGTTCAAAGAACATACCGTATGCAGGGTGTTGATATTAACGACAAGCATATTGAGGTTATTGTTCGTCAAATGATGAGAAAGGTTAAGGTTGAGGATGAGGGTACAACTGACCTTCTTCCAGGCGCACCAACTGATAAGCGTGAAGTTAATGCTGAAAACGAGAAAGCTCGTCTTCGTGCAGAGCAAACAGGCGGAACATTTATTCCAGCAACCTGCTCACCAGTACTTCTCGGTATCACAAAGGCATCTCTTGCAACTGACTCATTCTTGTCAGCAGCATCATTCCAAGAAACAACAAAGGTTCTTACTGATGCAGCTATTAAGGGTAAGATTGACCCACTTATGGGTCTTAAAGAGAATGTTATCATCGGTAAACTTCTCCCATCAGGTACAGGTATGAGATGTTATTCAGAGGTTGACCTTCAAAAGTCAATTGCTGATGTAGTTTCAACTGACGAGTAAATAAAAAATATTGAGGACTGAGAAATCAGTCCTCTTATTTTTTTGTTTGACATATAATGACAAAATATGATATTATTAATGATAGTGGTTTAGTATGCCATAATGTGAGGTGATATTTTGGAATACACATTAAGAGCGTTTCAACTGTGTGAATTGAAAATGCTTAAAGAAGTGGCAAACTGTTTAGAAAAAGAGGGCATTCAATTCTATCTTATTGGCGGAAGCAGTATTGGTGCTTTGCGTCACAAAGGCTTTATTCCTTGGGATGATGATATAGACATTGCAATAATGCGTCGCGATTTTCAAAGGGCTGAGTCAGCACTTTTAAATTTAAATAGTGAAATGCACTATGATGTAGTTGAAAATCACACTGTGCCAGATGCACCTTTAGGTCATGTTTACTTTTTAGATGGGGTCTCTTTAGAAGAAGCACCACGAATTGATGTTTTTGCTATTGATAATATTCCAGATTCAAAAATATGTGAAAAATATCAAAAGCTTTGCTCAATGATATACCATGTGTGTGTATTGCGACGACCTGCTGAAAATCGTGGCAAACTAAAGAAAATATTCACATCAATAATTTGTAATTGTTTTCCAAAATTTTTACTTGACTTTTTGCAAAAGGTTTCATACAAGGGTGTTACCAAGTGGAAAGATAAACAAACAAAATATGTTTGCAATATATATGGTGTTAGTGGCGACAATGAAAAAGTTCCCGCAGAGTATTTTGGAACGGCAAGATATGTAGCATTTGAAGATGCGATTATGCCAATTCCTGAAAAAGCGGAAGAATATAATTATCATATTTATGGGGATTTTATGGAATTCCCACCTGAAGAAAAGCGTGTGCCATCACACTTTCGTTTCAAAATGCAAAACGTGGAGGGGTAATAAATGAATAAACTTATTCTTGAAGATGAATTATCACAAATTACCGGTTTTTATAAAGGTTTAACAAATAAATATATGCATCCGCCAAAGTTTGTCGGCATTAGCAAAAAAGGTAGATTCCTTTATGAAAATGCAATTGTTGTAAGCGACTGTAATGCTGTGGGTAATCTTATGCTTCCCGCTATGGAGTCTATAAAAGCAAAAGGCTTCTTAAAAACAGTAGCTGGCTATTCTGTGTATGATGGAATAGGAAAATTTGCTGATTTAGACTACAATTGCGAATTTAATCATATTGAAAGCATTGATACAGCGCCAGTTGTAAATAAATGTATGATTATGCTTTGCATTGACTGTGCTAAGACCGAGAGCAAAGATGCTTGGCTTAATTCAATTCGTATGGCAGCTGATTATGCGTCTAAGGGTAAAGATAACAAATGCACAGTTGTGCTTATGCTTCCTGAATACCCAGAAATTCCTGATGAGGAAATCACAAGCCTTTCTGAGCGTGAATTCGGCTATTACTTAGAAAAACACATTAAAAATCCAACTGAAGAGCAAAAGTATTTTTGTGAAATTGAAGCACTTTGTCGCAAAATCGTAAAAGACGGTTACGACAATATCAATATTATTCGTGCTGATAATGTTTTTGGCCCTGATTCAAACAACATTCGCACATTTGATATTGAAAAGTGCATTAAAGATGCTTTTAAAAGCGGAGTAATGACAGTTACAACTGAAGATTTTGAAAATTATATTTCTTGCTCTTATGTAAGAGATGTAATTCGCTTTGCAATTCAAACTGTTTATTGTGGTCGTAGGGGACAAATTTACAATTTTTGCACAAAATCAACTTCTATTGCAAGCTTAAAGGCTACAATAAGAAGTAATTTTAAAGATAAGCTTTCTTTAAACATACAGTCAGACAAGGTTGAAAGTGTAAACTACCGTTGCGTTAATACTCTTAAATTCTTCCAAACAGGCTGGAAAAAGTCAAAAAATACATCACTTAACACCGCAATTTATAGAACAGTTTGCGATATTATTGATGAAAGAGATAACAACAAAAAGAATGTTGCAATTTATTCAGGTAAATTAACTCGTATTAAAGACTTAGAACTTATGATGCTTAAGGACATTGACGCTCTTTGTGAAGAAAATGACATTAAGTATTTCCTTTGCGGTGGTACAATGCTTGGCGCAGTCCGTTATGGTCATAGTATTCCATGGGATGATGACCTTGATATTGGTATGCTTCGTAAGGATTTTGATAAATTCCGTAAAGTAGCACTTAAAGATAGTAAAGATATTTACAACTACTCAAGTTATTATAATAAGAGCGGTAGCCATTATATTGTTGATAAAATCCGCCTTAATGGTACATATTTTTCAACAAAATATTCTTCAGTGCACGAATATCCTGATGGATTATTCATTGATGTGCTTGTTTATGACCAAACAAGTAACAATAAATTTATTGGTAAGCTTCACAGCTATACCGTTCATACACTTTCAAAGATTATTGAAATTAGATGGTATAACCGTCCAAGAAGAAATCCAAACTTTAGAAAAGAAATGGTGCTCTTGCCATTTATTCGTATTCTTCCTCTTAATGCTTGGCACAAGATTTACGAATTTGTGCTAACCTTGTTTAAGAATAAGAAGAATGCAAAATATGTAATTGATAGTACAGGTAAGCTTCAAAAGAAGGGACCATTCTCAATTGAAGGTCTTGAAGATGTTCAAAGAGTTCCATTTGACGGTGGATTTATGGCACCAATTCCAGAGGATTATACAAATTATCTTACATTTGACTACGGTCCAAATTATCTTCCTGAGCCACCACTTACAAAAAGAGCAGCTCCACATAACTTTGCTCGTATTGACCTTGGTGAATATATCTTTGAAACAAGAACAACACCTGAATACCGCGAGGTTAATGTTCACGGTGAGTTGTATGAGGATGAGGTGTAATTATGAAGTATCGTGCTTTAGTTACTGCCGAAATGATTAACCCAATGCTTAACCGTTTTAAAGACAAAATTGATTTTGACTTTGACGGCTATTGCCTTAATCATGAGGTTATGCCACATAAAGAGTTAATTGAAAAAATCGGCGATTATGATATTCTCATTTGCGAGTATGACACTATTGATAGAGAAGTTCTTGCTAATGCAAAAAATGTAAAAATTATTATTTGCTGTCGTGGTGGTGTTAAGTCAGTTATTGATATTGAAGCCGCTATGGAAAAGGGGATTATCATTTGCAACAATGGTGGACGAAATGCAAATGCAGTTTCCGATTTAACAATGGGCTATATTCTTGACTTAACAAGAAATATTACACTTACAAATAATCTTATTTTTAATCGTGTAATCACAACTGATGTTAAATCAAAGCCTGACGAGTATAAAGATACTGTTTGGGGACTAGACAATAACTCACCATTTATTAAATATAGAGGTAAAAGCATTAACTATATGACTTTAGGTCTTGTTGGTTGCGGTTGTGCAGGTCGTCTTGTTGCCGAAAAAGCAAAAGCATTTGGTATGAAAGTAATTGCATACGACCCATATATTGACCCTGCAAAAGTGCCTGATTTTGTTGAGCTTGTAGGTTATGAGGAATTTTTAAGCAGTGCTGATATTGTCAGCCTTCACTGTATTGTTTCACCACAAACAAAGAAAATGTTTAATAAAGAAACCTTTGCAAAAATGAAGAAAGGCTCATACTTTATTAATACTGCTCGTGGCGAGCTTGTTGTTGAAGAAGATTTAATTGAAGCGCTCAATTCTCATCATCTTGCAGGTGCGGCAATAGATGTTACGGTTGCAGAACCAATTGCATCTGATTGCCCATTACTTACGGCTGAAAACTTGATTATAACACCTCATATTGCGGGTTCCGCTTATGATGTGCAGGTTTGTGGTACACAAATGGTATGCGACACTCTTGAGGACTGGTTAGAAAACAAAAAGCCAAGAAATTGTGTTGTATATAAATAAGGTGGGGTAAAAATATGTCATCTATAGGAATTATACTTGCAGGTGGAATCGGCTCTCGTTTTGGTGCCGATAAGCCTAAGCAGTATTGTAAAATTTTTGATAAAGAAATGATTTGGTATTCAATTAATGCTTTCCGTCAAGCAAAAAGCATTGACGATTTCATTGTAGTTGTTGATGCTAACGAAATGCAAAGTGGTCGTCTTGCAAAAGATTATGGCGTAACACTTGTTCAAGGTGGAAGTACCCGAAACGAATCATTTAAAAATGCGTTAGATTATATCAATAAAACATTTCCTGATTGTGAAAAAATTATTGAAAACAACGCTGCTTGTCCAATGATAACACCTGAGCTTATTGATGAGTTTATGGCACTTTTAGACGAGTATGACTATGTAAACACAGCATACAAAATCACTGACGCCTTAGGCTCATATAAAGATAGAATTGCAAATCGTGAAGATTTTTATCTTATTCAGGCGCCAGATGCTTATCGTTTCCCATTACTTTATAAGCATTTTGACAAGGACTCAGAGCTTTGTCACCCAGCGCATCAGTTGCCATTAACTGCTACTGAGTATCGTTATTTTGATTATACTGACAACTACAAGGTTACATATCCTGACGATATTAAAATTGTAGAAATGATGATGACACGAAGAAATGCAAAATAAAAATATAAGACGAGGGCGAACCTCGTCTTTGTTTTTTAATGAAGAATGAATAATTTAGGGTTTGCGCCACGATTATAGAAATATCACTTAGTACTTTGCATTTTGCACTTTGCGCTTTACTTTTTGCATTTATTTTAGTTATTTTGCAAAAATTCCCTTGACAAAATATGTGCAATAGTGTAGAATGTTTGAGCATGCGGACATGTGTCCGTTGATTTGTTATGCAAATAAATATGTATGGGGGTGAATCCAAAAAATGCCAACCTTTAACCAGCTCGTTCGTAACGGAAGAGAAACTCTCGTTAAAAAGTCTAAGGCTCCAGCACTTGGTAAGGGTCTCAACTCAAAGAAGAATGTTGTGACAAATAACAATTCTCCACAAAAGAGAGGTGTTTGTACTGTTGTTAAGACAGATACACCTAAGAAACCTAACTCAGCTCTTAGAAAACTTGCCAGAGTTCGTCTTACAAATGGTATTGAAGTTTCAGCTTACATTCCAGGCGTAGGTCACAATCTTCAGGAACACTCTGTTGTTCTTATCAGAGGCGGCCGTGTTAAGGACCTTCCCGGTGTGCGTTATCACATTATCCGTGGTACTCTTGATACTCAAGGTGTTAACGGAAGAATGCAGAGCCGCTCAAAGTACGGTGCAAAGCGTCCTAAGGCAGCAAAAAAATAATAGGTTAATGTTAAAAAGACAGAATTTTCTTGAAAGGCAATATTCATAATGAATATTTGTCCAACAAGAGTTTATATATAGTATATATGGCTTTTGTTGGTGCCACGGAGTTTTGTCACCGAGTACCTATGATATCATTAATATGAAGGAGGGAAGCGCAGTGCCAAGAAGAGGCCAGATTGCAAAACGTGATGTTTTGCCAGATCCGCTTTACAATTCAAAGCTTGTAACAAGACTTATCAATAGCGTTATGTTAGACGGTAAGAAGGGCGTTGCTCAAAAAATCGTTTACGGTGCGTTTGACATTATCGCTGAAAAAACAGGCAAGGAAGCTTTAGAAGTTTTCGATGCCGCTATGGAAAACGTTATGCCAGTTCTCGAGTGTAAGGCTCGTCGTATAGGTGGTGCAACATACCAAGTTCCAATGGATGTTCGCCCAGAAAGACGTCAAACTCTCGGTCTTCGTTGGATTACTCTTTACGCTCGTCAGCGTTCAGAAAGAACAATGAAAGAAAGACTTGCTAACGAAATTCTTGATGCTATCAATTCACAAGGTGGAGCATTCAAGAAGAAGGAAGAAATGCACAGAATGGCAGAAGCAAACAAAGCTTTCGCACATTTCAGATTCTAATTTTTTTAGAAACATTTATTGGAGGACATTATGCCAAGAAAAGTATCTCTTGAACAAACAAGAAATATTGGTATCATGGCTCATATCGACGCTGGTAAAACAACTACTACAGAAAGAATTCTTTTCTATACAGGTGTTAACCACAAAATCGGTGAGACTCATGACGGTTCAGCAACAATGGACTGGATGGCTCAGGAGCAGGAACGTGGTATCACAATCACATCCGCTGCTACAACATGTTTCTGGCAGCCCAAAGTTGGTCCTTACCAGGGTATCGCACACAGAATCAACATTATCGACACACCGGGACACGTTGACTTCACAGTTGAAGTTCAGCGTTCACTCCGTGTACTTGACGGTTCCGTTACTGTTATGTGCGCAAAAGGTGGTGTTGAACCTCAGTCTGAAACTGTAT
>JAZLET010000096.1:0-7638 GCA_045615405.1 Candidatus Fimenecus sp. | reverse complement strand
GTAACAGTTGAAGGTGACCTCAGAAGAGAAACAGCATTTGATATTAAAAGACTTGTTGAAATTGGTTGCTACAGAGGTGTTCGTCACCGCAAGAACCTTCCTGTAAGAGGACAACGTTCAAAGACAAACGCTCGTACACGTAAGGGACCAAAGAAGACAATTGCTAACAAGAAGAAGTAAGAAGGAGGGACTTAATAATGGCAAAAGCTCAAGTTAAAAAAGGCAACGCTACTCGTAGACGTCGCGAAAAGAAGAACATTGAAAAAGGCGCAGTTCATATTCAGTCCACCTTCAACAATACTATCGTTACTATTACTGATACACAGGGTAACGCAGTATCATGGGCAAGCGCTGGTGAAATGGGCTTTAGAGGTTCAAGAAAATCAACACCATTCGCTGCTCAAACAGCTGCTGAAACAGCAGCAAAGGTTGCGATTGACCACGGTATGAAAACCGTAGAAGTATACGTTAAGGGTCCTGGTTCAGGTCGTGAAGCTGCAATCCGTGCATTGCAAACAGTAGGTCTTGAAGTTACAATGATTAAAGACGTAACTCCAATCCCACACAACGGCTGCCGTCCACCTAAGAGAAGACGTGTATAACAGAAATTTGGAGGTAACAGATTATGGCAAGATATACCGGTGCGGTTTGTAAGCTCTGCCGTCGTGAAGGTAAAAAGCTTTTCCTTAAAGGCGACCGTTGCTACACTGGCAAATGTGCTCTTGAGCGTCGTTCATATGCTCCTGGTCAGCACGGCCAAAACCGTAAAAAAGTTTCTGAATATGGTATGCAGCTTCGTGCAAAGCAAACAGCTAAGCGCTACTACGGTATTCAGGAAGGACAATTTTATAAATATTTCTTGATGGCTGAAAAGCGTCAAGGTATTGTCGGTGAAAACCTTTTGAAGATTTGTGAAAGCCGTCTTGATAACGTTGTTTATCTTCTCGGATGGGCTTCATCTCGTGCAGAAGCAAGACAGCTCACAATTCATGCTCACTTCCGTGTAAACGGTAAGAAGGTTGACGTTCCATCATACCTTCTTAAAGCAGGCGATGTAGTATCACTTAAAGACGGTAGCAAAGATAGCGTTAAGATTAAAGAAGTTCTTGAAGCTAACGCATCTCGTCCAGTACCTGCATGGCTTGATAAGAATGCAGAAGAACTTTCAGCTAAGGTAGTTAAGCTTCCAGACAGAGAAGAAATTGCAGTACCTGTTGAAGAGCATCTTATCGTCGAGCTTTATTCTAAATAATCGGCTTGAAACAATAATAACAATTAGCAGAAAACTATTTCTGTACTCAGTTTATAGGAGGGTTTTGAATGATAGGAATAGAGAAGCCCAGCATTGAAGCACTTGATTTATCTGCTGACGGAACATATGGCAAATTCGTAGTTGAACCATTAGAGAGAGGCTACGGCACAACACTTGGCAACAGCCTTCGTCGTGTTCTTTTGTCATCACTTCCAGGTTATGCAATTACATCAGCAAGCATTGAAGGTGTTCTTCATGAGTTCTCAACCATTGACGGTGTGAAGGAAGATGTAACTGAAATCGTATTGAATCTTAAAGGTGTAATCCTTAAAATTCACGGTGACGGTCCAAAAACACTTTATATTAATGCAAATGGCAAGTGCCAGGTTACAGCTGGTGATATTGAGGTTGACTCAGATGTTGAAATTCTTAATCCTGAACACGTAATCGCAAACCTTGAAGACGGTGGCGCTCTTAAAATAGTGCTTACTGCTGATAAGGGTAGAGGTTATGTTTCAGCAGAAAGAAACAAACAAATTATGCAACCAATTATCGGCGTAATCGCAATAGATTCAATCTATACACCTGTATTAAAGGTGAACTATACAGTTGAAAATACTCGTGTTGGTCAGATTACTGACTATGACAAGCTTACACTTGAAGCTTGGACAAACGGTACTATTTCAGCACAGGATGCCGTTTCTCTCGGCGCAAAAATCCTTACAGACCATCTCAATCTCTTTGTTGACCTTTCAGAAGAAGCAAGAGAAACAGAGACAATGATTGTCAAGAATGACGACTCAAAGACAAAGGTTCTTGAAATGACTATTGAAGAGCTTGACCTTTCAGTTCGTTCATTTAACTGCTTAAAGCGTGCAAGCATTAACACAGTTGAAGACTTGACAACAAAAACAGAAGAAGACATGATGAGAGTTCGTAACCTTGGTAGAAAATCTCTTGAAGAGGTTATTGCAAAGCTTGAATCTCTCGGTCTTTCTCTTCGTAGGGACGACGAATAATAAAGGAGTGATTTTGAATGCCAGGAACAAGAAAACTTGGTAGAACAAGCGATCACCGCAAGGCTATGCTCAGAGGTATGGTAACATATCTTATTGAAAATGGTCAGATTGAAACAACAGTTACAAGAGCCAAAGAAGTAAAAGCTATGGCTGAAAAGATGATTACAATTGCAAAAGACAGCAGTCTTCATTCAAAAAGACAAGTTTATTCTTACATCACAAAAGAAGCAGTTGCTAAAAAGTTGATGGAAGAAGTTGCACCAAAGTATGCTGATAAAAACGGTGGTTACACACGTATTATCAAAACTGGTCCAAGAAGAGGCGACGCAGCTGAAATGTGCATCATTGAACTCATTAATGACTAATGCGGTAAGCTTTATAAAACCATAAAATTAACCCCTCGGGAAAACCCGAGGGGTATTTTTTGTCAATAAGATTTTTTATTTATCTTTATATTTTACTTGCAAGAATTTATCAAATTCACGGTAAAAGTATGCTGAGCCAACTACAAATGATACCAAAAGATATATTAAGTAGGTGGCAAGATTACTGTTGCAACCAAAGAATGAGTCACAATACATTTTGCAAAGGATTGCGGTTTCAGTGCATATAATTGCCATAATAAAGAAAACTGAATAAGCAAGGCAAAATACAACTTTTCCGTATGTAGTTTTTGCAAATTCTCTAAAATACTTTTTAAGGTCTTTGTTTTTTAAATCGTAAATTGTCATAACTATTCCTCCACAAATTTACCCATAACCATAACTTTTTGAATGTTAATGTTATCGTTAAAAAGAAGAATGTCAGCGTCATATCCCTCTTTAATATAACCTTTTTGATTTTGTATGCCAATTACCCTTGCTGGTGTTGCAGTAGCCATTTTAACAGCATCATAAATAGGCACGCCAACCTCTTTATACATATTTCGCACAAGCATATCGGTTGTAGCGGCACTACCTGCAAGACAACTACGGTCAGCAAGCTTCATAACATTGTCTTCATAAACAACGCTGACGCCATTTTCTTGCACACAAATTTCGCCATCTTTAAGATTACTTGCGGAGAATTCAAGTCCGTCAGTAATTAAATACATTTTGTCAGCGCCCTTGCACTTGTAAATAAGTTTTAATACACCAAGTGGTAAGTGGCGCAAATCCGCAATAACCTGTACTGTGTAGCGGTCGTCAACAAGACCTGCCTCTACGGCACCTGCCACGCGGAAAATTCCACGCTTAAAACAACTTGTTGATGCATTGTAAATATGTGTGAAATCAGAAAATCCGTGATTAAGGGCATTAATTGTTGTGTCGTAATCCGCTTTTGTGTGAGCAACTGAAACAACAATACCTTTTTCGTTAAGTTTTTCACCTAACTCGTATGCACCTGAGATTTCAGGGGCAACACCCATCATTTTAACCTTGTCCCAACATTCAATAAGTGGGGTAGGGTCATCTTTTAATGGTGAGAGTATATTTTCTTCACTTTGTGCGCCTTTATTTTCAGGATTTAAGTATGGGCCTTCAAAATGAACACCTAAAATATTGGCGTCAGTGCATTGCTCACTGGCTTTTTTTATGTATTTTGTAACATTTAGCAACTGATTTATAGGCGCTGCGAGAGTTGTAGGCAAAATACTTGTTGTACCGTGTAAAGCGTGAGCCTTTGCCATTTTGCAAAGCTTGTCACTATCGCAACACATAGCGGAAATTCCGCCACCACCATGCACATGCAAGTCAATAAATCCTGCTGAAAGATAAAGTCCCTCACAGTCAATAACCTGTGCATCAGTAGTGATGTCTTTCGCAACCTTTACGATTTTATTGCCATTTACAAGCACTGAAAGTCTTTGCACTTCATTTTCTAAAATTACATTTGCATTTTTAAAAAGTATCATTTAATCACCTAATTTTAACCCTAATACAAATTATTCCGCCATTAACTATATCTACAATGCCATATTCATCATTTTTTATAGCGCCAGGGCAAAACACCCTTACACCATCATAATAAGCTTCGGCTTGTATGTGTGTATGTCCGTGAAGTGCAAGTTTGCAGTCGTTTTCGTTAGCAATACCCACAATTTCACCTAATGTGAGACCAACAAGCTCACTGTTTCCGTGAGTAATATATATTTTTAATCCGCCAACAGAAATAACTTGATTTTTAGGATAATCACAATTAGTGTCGTTGTTTCCTTTAACTGCATAAACGCGTTTGCCTTCTAAAAGTGGTTTGCAACGTTCAAAGTCATAATACCCATCACCTAAAAACACAACAACCTCAGCGGTAGGTTGAGCGTCAATGGCTTTTTTCATTGTGAGATAGTCACCGTGTGAGTCGGATAAAACAAGAATTCTCAAAGCATAACACCGCCTTTAAAAGCATAAAATGTATTGAATAATATTATTATACAGTAAAATGGTGGTGTTTTCAATGAATAATAACAATTTTGACGAAATAGTAAAAAAAATGAAGCAGCAAAAGGACCAAGAAAGTGCAAAAGATTTTTTAATGAAGAATTTAAATCAGTCACAAAGTAAGAAATTACAAGAAGTAATGAGTGATAAAAATGCTCTTTCGCAGTTGCTAACCACACCACAAGCGCAAGAATTATTAAAAAATTTTATGGAGGACAAAGATGATTGATATTGAAAGCTTACTATCATCAGTAAGTGATGAAGATATGGCAAAAATTAAAAGTGTAGCGGAATCTATAATGAATAGTAACGAGCCGAAGCCGGAAAAACCAAAAGAAACACTCAAAGCACCTGACTTTCCAATAGATATGAATACGGTCAGTAAAATTATGAGTGTAATGGGACAAATGAATAAAGAAGATTACCGCACACGACTTATTACGGATTTAAAACCGATGCTTAACGCCGAAAGGCAAAAAAAGGCGGATGATGCGGTAAAATTTTTACAACTTATGCAAATACTTCCGTTGTTGAAAGGAATGTTTTAGATGGCTGATTACTCATATTCCGAAATTCAAAATATGCAACAAAAGGCAATGGCACGAGTTAGGCAAATGCAAAAGAATACTGATGCTATTGTAGAAAAAGCGCAACGGGACTTTACTCCACAAGCGTTAAGAGAAAGACCACAGCAAACAATAGAAACAAAGGTGACTAATATGCCACCGAATTTCCCTGAAAATAGCGCTTATCCAAGCTTTAAGGAGTTTTTTAAAGAAGAGAATAAAGAAATACCAAAGCCTGTTAAAGCTGAAAATAAACCGCAAAAATCAAAGTCAAACGCTATTGAAAATCTTTTTGCCGAGCCTGATAAAGCAATGCTTATGGGACTTATTATGCTTCTCAAAAGCGAGGGTGCCGACGAAATGCTAATAATGGCATTAATGTATATAATGTCATAAAAAAAGGGGGGCACAACAGCATCCCCTTTCTTTAATCTTATTTTCTCTCATTTATAAATACTCTAAATAATGGTAGGCAAGATGAGAAGAATTTTTTATAGCTTTCACAGTAGTCGCGGTCAGCACGAGTGCGTTTGCAACCACCTGCGCGACAAACAGGGTAAAATTTGCATTGTTTACATTTTGTTGGCACTGCAAGACTTTCGCGTAAAAATTCTATTGCCTTGTCACAGTGGGCAAGGGTGTCAAAATTCTCGTTTTCATCATTGATGTTGCCAAGATACCATTCATCAGTACAGTAAAAGTCACAAGGGTAAATATTGCCGTTACCTTCTGCAACAAACTGATGCATACAATGACCACACATTCCACATTGTTCAGTTTTATTGCCTAAAAATTGATGCACAATGTTGTCAAACCATCGCACACTTGTATATTGACCTCGCACATAATCTTTAACATAATAGTTAAAGCATTTAATAAGGAAGTCTCCATACTGTTTAGGGGTCATATACAACTCACTTTCAGTAGTGTCGTCAAATGGTCGCAAACAAGGAATAAACTGTAAATACCTAAAACCTTTGTTACGGAAAAACTTGTAAATGTCATCAATATTATCGGCACAGTAGCCTGTAAGCACAGTTAAAATATTAAACTCAACCTTGTGTTTTTTAAACTTTTCGGCAGCGTTTAAAATGCGATAAAATGTGTTTTCGCGATTAGCGTCTACACGGAATTTGTTGTGCTTAAAGTCCCCATCAAGACTAAGACCTACAAGAAAATTGTTCTTATGGAAAAATTCGCACCACTCATCAGTTACAAGAGTACCATTTGTTTGCGTACTGAAATAGATTTGGCTATTCAGTTTGTTTGCGGATTTTACCTTTTCAACAAAATGCTCAAAATAGGGGAGTCCTGCCATTAATGGCTCACCACCCTGAAAAGCAAAGGCTACACTTTCACCATTAGCAAACGCAAGTGCTTTTTCTATTAAATTGTCAGCGGTTTCGTTTGTCATAATACCGAAAGAAGAAACCTCGCGAAGCTCAGTAACATTGTGATAAAAGCAGTATTCACACCGCATATTACAAAGTGACGATGCAGGTTTAATCATAATTGAAAGTGGTGGCATAAATATCTCCTAAGTGCAAACCCCACAGGAAACTGTGGGGCTATTTTAGTTATTTAAGATTTTCGTAATAATCGTAGTTAATACCACGACGATTTTCTTTAAAGCTCTTCATAACCTCAGTCATTTTTTCGTTAAGCTCTTCCGCGATTGTTGGATATGTGCCTGTACGGTTGTAGCTTTCGCTCTTGTCGTCATTAAGCACGAATAACCAATTCTTTCTTGTCTTATCAAAGAATGCAGGGTTATCGTTTTGCATTTTGCGGAAATACTTAAAGGTTACATAATCGTTTTCAGTAAGCACTGGATATGTGTAATTTTTGTATTCGTCACGGCTGAGAACATCTTCAGTTTTCATTGTATATTGAAGTGCCTTAAGCTTTTCGCGTTTCATATGAAGAATTGGATGGTCTTCGTTATGAATTGCAGTATCACTTGTAAGAACAGGAAGCATTGAAACACCGTCAATTGTACGGTCAGTTGGTAAGTAGTTCTTTGTACCACCGTCGCCTGTGATTCCGCAAAGGTCAATAAGAGTTGGGAACATATCAGCAAGTACAGAGCTTTGTTCTCTTGTAGTACCTGCTTCCCAAAGTCCGCCATTGTTAGCCCACTTAA
This sequence comes from Candidatus Fimenecus sp., assembly GCA_045615405.1. Classification (GTDB taxonomy): domain Bacteria; phylum Bacillota; class Clostridia; order Oscillospirales; family Acutalibacteraceae; genus Fimenecus. The sequence continues at coordinate 241 of JAZLET010000096.1, read as the reverse complement.
TCATAAATGGAACCTTTTGACCTGCTTCATAAGCCATATACTTACCGCCACGAAGCTCACCAGTAGAACCTTCTAATGCAGGACCGTTGTCACTTGTGAATACAATAATTGTATCATCCATAACACCTAAATCTGTGAGTGTGTTAAAGAGCTCACCTAAGTAGTAGTCAAACTCAGTTACACAGTCAACATATGTGCCCATACCTGTTTTGCCGTCCCAATCATCACCTGCAAAAACAGG
>JAZLET010000095.1:0-2886 GCA_045615405.1 Candidatus Fimenecus sp. | reverse complement strand
AGGAACTTTTGCACTGATTTCATTGAACATCTCAAGGTCAACAGGAACTTCTGCTTCATTAGCAATAGCAAGAAGATGAAGAACACTATTTGATGAACAACCAAGTGCCATATCACAAGCAAGAGCATTACGAATTGATTTTTCGTTGATAATATCACGTGCTTTGATATCTTTTTCAACAAGGTTCATAATTGCCATACCTGCGTGTTTTGCAAGCTGAATACGACCACTGTGAACAGCAGGAATTGTACCATTACCGGGAAGAGCAATACCAACTGCTTCTGCAAGACAGTTCATTGAGTTTGCTGTGTACATACCTGAACAAGAGCCACACCCTGGGCAAACATTTTCTTCAAATTCTAAAAGCTTTTGGTCATCAATAATATTTGCTTTTCTTGAGCCTACTGCCTCAAACATTTTTGAAAGTGATGTTTCAACACCATCAATAAGACCTGACATCATAGGTCCACCTGAGCAAACAACTGCAGGAATGTTAAGACGAACTGCAGCCATAATCATACCTGGAACAATTTTATCACAATTAGGAACAAGCACCGCACCGTCAAATCCGTGAGCCATAATCATTGTTTCAACGCTATCAGCAATAAGTTCGCGTGATGCAAGTGAGTATTTCATACCAACGTGACCCATAGCAATACCGTCACATACGCCGATTGCAGGTACCATTACAGGAGTACCACCTGCCATACGAACACCTGCTTTAACTGCATCAGTAATTTTATCAAGATGAGCGTGACCCGGTACGATTTCACTGTGTGCTGACACAACTGCAATTAAAGGTCTTTCTAATTCTTCCTTAGTATAGCCCATTGCATAAAAAAGGCTTCTATTAGGTGCTCTTTCAACACCTCTTAATACATTTTCACTTCTTAAATTCATAGTATTTGCCTCCGTTTGTTCATGGTGAGAAAAACTAATCCCCCACTTTACATTAATTTCTATTCTATACTTATCTTTTGAATTTTGCAAGAGGGAATATAAAAAACATTTTTCATTTGCATTTTTTAAAATAATGTTGTATAGTAGATTTTAATATTTCTTGATTGGGGAATGTTTTATGGAAAATTTGTCACAAAGAACTGCTGAAGCGCTCAAAAGAATGATTATTCAAGAGCAGAAATATAATTACGGTGAAAAGTTGCCTAATGAAAATGAGTTATCTCAAGAATTAGGTGTAAGTCGTTCTACTCTTCGTGAGGCTATTAAGACACTTATTTCAAACGGTGTGCTTGTAGTTAAGCGTGGTAAGGGTACTTTTGTTGCGGAGCAAATTGACCAATATTCACAAGATATTGGCGTAACTGATTTTATGAAAAAGAAGGTTACTCTTCGTGATTTATATGAAACTCGTTTAATCTTTGAACCTGAAGCTGCTGCCCTTGCTTGTAAGCGTGCTACTGATGAAGAGATTAAAGAGATTTTACGACTTGGTGAGATTTGTCAAAGCGAAATTAAAAAAGACCCTTGTGGTACAAAGCGTATAGAATCCGAAAGTGCTTTTCACGGCGCTATACTTAAAGCATCTCATAACGAGTTTTTAAGCCAGTTCTTACCTATTCTTACAAATACAATTCAAAAAACTATTGAATTAAACTTTAATCTTGAAAATATTGCGGAAGAAGCATACAAAGACCATATTATGATTATGAAATTTCTTGAAAAGCGTGATGTTGTTGGTGTAAAAAGTGCAGTTACCATTCACCTACACCACGCAGTTCTTAATGAACAAATTTCTTTTGACTAATTTTGTAAAAAAGGTATTGACAAATTAATATTATGATATATAATAGTTGTATGACAACGCAAGCAAGATGTCAAACAACTATTTTTTTTATTTATAGGAGATTTTATTATGTCACAACAAAGAATGTTTTATCAAGAAGATTGCAATTTAGGTTTATTAGATGGCAAGACCATTGCAGTTATCGGTTACGGTAGCCAAGGTCACGCTCACGCTCTTAATGCTAAAGAGTCAGGCTGTAATGTTATTATCGGTCTTTACGAAGGTAGTAAATCTTGGGCAAAGGCTGAAAAGCAAGGTTTTGAAGTTTTCACAGCTGCTGAAGCTGCAAAGAAAGCTGACATCATTATGATTCTTATCAATGACGAACTACAAGCTGATATGTATAAGAAAGATATTGAACCAAACCTTAAAGAGGGCGATATGCTTATGTTCGCTCATGGTTTTAATGTTCATTTTGGTTGCATTACTCCCCCATCATTCGTTGACGTTACTATGATTGCACCTAAGGGTCCTGGTCATACAGTTCGTTCAGAATATCAAGCAGGTAAAGGTGTTCCTTGTCTTGTTGCTGTTCATCAAGACGCTTCAGGTAAGGCTCTTGATAAGGCACTTGCTTATGCCCTTGCTATTGGTGGTGCTCGTGCTGGTGTTCTTGAAACTGACTTTAGAACTGAAACTGAAACTGACCTTTTCGGTGAACAAGCAGTTCTTTGCGGTGGTGTTTGCGCTCTTATGCAAGCAGGTTTTGAAACACTTTGCGAAGCAGGTTATGACCCAAGAAACGCTTACTTTGAATGTATTCACGAAATGAAGCTTATTGTTGACCTTATTTACCAAAGTGGTTTTGCAGGTATGAGATATTCAATTTCAAATACTGCTGAATACGGCGATTATATTACTGGTCCAAAAATCATTACTGACGAAACAAAGAAAGCAATGAAACAAATCCTTTCAGATATTCAAGATGGTTCATTTGCTAAGGAATTCTTGCTTGATATGTCACCTGCTGGTCGTCAAGTACACTTCAAGGCTATGAGAAAACTTGCTGCTGAGCATCCAGCAGAACAAGTTGGTGAAGAAGTTAGAAAGCTTTACAGCTGGAATAACGAAGAAGATAAGTT
>JAZLET010000094.1:0-4783 GCA_045615405.1 Candidatus Fimenecus sp. | reverse complement strand
TTTGTCTCTTAAATCTTCTGAGAGCGCTTTCTAAGGACTCGTTTTCTTTAACTTTTACCTGACTCATTAAAAATCCCTCCCTTTACATTGGGATACATTGTGTATTATACAACACCAAAAGTAAACTGTCAACAGTTTTTGGCATATTTTCCGCAAGGCTTCCTTGCTTTCGGCTCGCAGTATCTTTATACGGCTTCGCCTTTGCAAGATTGCTTTGCAAAAAATCTGCTCAAAAATTTTAAGATGGCAGATTTTTCGCAATGTTTCCTTGCTTTCGGCTCGCAGTATCTTTATACAGCTTCGCCTCGGCAAGACTGCCTTGCAAAAAAATTGCTCAAAAAATTAAACGGAGAGCTTTGTTGTCTCCCCGTTTTTTATCTTATATTTTCTTTGTAAGTTTTCCGTAGATAACACCAAGCTTTTTGCTGTAGAATTTGCGTTTTTTCGCTTGCTCTTTTGTCATAACTTCTTTAAGGATTGGCTTTTTAAGGCTCTCCATATTTCCGTCGTCAAGAATAAATGCCTGAGTTAAGCAAATTCCGCCCTTGCCTTTAAGTTGAGCGCGTACATAACAGCTGATTTTATCAGTATAATCTGCAAGATTAATTACGGACACAATATTTCCGTCAGCATCGGTGGTATCGGCTTTAATAATCTCACCATCAGCAATCCATTCAATACTATTACAGTTAACACCATTAATAGTAATTGTATCATTTTCGTTATCAACTGAAAGCTTTACAACCTGTGGGTAAGGTCCTTCGCCTTTAAAATCTTCGCCTAACTCATTTTTTGCGTAACGGGCGATAGAGAAGAATGCACCTGTTTCCATAGCGTTGCGAAGTGTTTTTAGTGAATATTCAGGTAAGATAAAATCCATAAACGCTGTATCAATTTGGTCAACCTGATGAGCGTCGTTGTTTGAAAATCCAAAAATTTTACGACCATAAGGGGTAAGAAGCTTTAAAAGCTCATCCCACAAAATTCTATCGCTACGATTTGGAATGTCGTACATATTAAGAACTTCCATACCCATACAAGAAGGGAACTTCATTAAGAGATTTGCAAAGAATGCAACGTTTTTAGGGTCTTTGCAACAGTCAGGGTTTTTCTTTGCTTGTAACAAGTCAGTAGGGTGGTTAATGTGAGAAATACCGCCACTTTTTTCAATAAGTGCCATTGGGATTTCATAGTCATACTCAAGACCTTGAACGCCCTCGTAAGCGTTATCGGTAAAGTAACCATTCACGTGATTTTTCATAATGGTAAACATATTGCACTCAATAGCGTTTGGCACATCGTTAAGCCCGCGAGTCTTTGTTCTTGTATTCTTTTCAGTTTTATATGTACCAGCTTTAATAGCTTTGTATTGTTCTTCAGTTAAGTAACTGCGTTTTCCGTGCCATAAATATTGAAAGTTAAAGAATGGAATATGTGTTGGCTCTTCATTCCAATACTTACCTAAAATTCCGTGCTCAGCAAAGGCGACAATGTCAAAATCGTTGTCGTAAAAGCCCATAATCATATCGGTCATAGTGTCGTTAGCATCACTATAGGTTGAGTGTGTATGCAAGTTTGTTTTGTAGTGATGCTCCGTATTCTCAATTAAATCGGTTACACTTTTATAAGGGTTTGTAATTTTATATTTTGCCATTTTTACACCTCATTTATTAACTACATTTTGCGGATTACCGTTTAAATATGCGGTAACATTTTCTTTAAGAATATTCATAAGTCTTTCTCTTGTTTCAAATCCTGCCCACGCAATATGTGGAGTTATAAAGCAGTTTTTAGCACTTAAAAGTGGATTATCATTTTTTGGAGGCTCTATTGTAAGCACATCAAGACCTGCACCACGAAGTTTTCCGCTATTTAAGGCGTCTGCTAAATCTTTATCATTAACAACAGGACCGCGACTTGTGTTTATAATAATTGCACCATCTTTGCACTTGTTAATAAAATCGGCATTTACAAGACCGGTTGTTTTCTCGGTAAGTGGACAATGAAATGAAATAATATCACTAGTTTTTGCAAGGGTTTCCATATCAACCCAATTGAAATTTTTGCGGTGACTTTGGTCGGTTTCGTGACCTGAAACGGCAACAACATTCATTTTAAAGGCTTCAGCAATATCGGCAACCGCTTGACCGATTTGACCAAATCCAACAATACCAAGAGTTTTGCCACACAATTCAGTAAGGGGAGTTTTCCAATAACAAAAGTCAGGACAAGCACTCCAGTCACCATTTTTTACGCTTTCGCTATGAAGACCAACGGCGTTGGTAATTTCTAAAATCAATGAGAAAGTAAGCTGTGCAACTGCATTTGTAGAGTATGCAGGAATGTTTGAAACAGGAATGCCACGCTCTTTTGCATAGTTGCAGTCTACAATGTTATAGCCAGTTGAAAGCAGGGCAATATATTTAAGATTAGGTAACTTAGAAAGAGTTTCCGCAGTAAGAGGAGTCTTATTTGTAAGAATAATATCAGCATTTGCACATCTTTCTAAAATCTTTTTTTCAGGTGTGCGGTGATGAATTTCACATTCACCCAAACGCTCAAGCCAATCCCAAGACAAATCTCCAGGATTTAATGCATAGGAATCAAGTACTACTATTTTCAAAAACAATCACGCCTTAATGGTAATTTAATGTATATATTTTACCATATATTATCTAATATAACAATAAAAATGTTGACCTTTTAACATAAATATTATAAAATTATAATGTATATGTGTATGCAAAATTTTACTGCGAAAGGGGATGCAAATGGAAAAGCGTAATCTTGATAGAAGAGGTGCTATGAATCTTAGCGCTATAGGACTTTTTGCGGTAGCAATTTTATTGACAGTAATCACTATGATTATGAGCACTCAGGTTGCTGAAGGCGGTTGGGCTGAATTTTTAAAGGCGTTAGGTAAACTTCAAGATTTTATTCAATCTCTTGAAAATCGTTGGCTTATTGGTCTTGCAATACTTGTTGTTTATGCACTAAAAGCAGTTGCACCTATTCCATTCCCCTTCATTATGATTATGGCTGGTGTTATGTTTGAGCCTGTAATCGCGGTGCCTCTTAATATTGTAGGTTTTTCAATAACTCTTTCAATAGTGTATTGGTACGGTAGGCGATTAGACGAAGGCGTTGCTCTTCACAAATTAAAAAAATATGAAAATGTTAGCGAGATGCTAAAACACGCAGGTAAAACAAAACTAGGAGTCTTGTTTTTAATAAGACTTATTCCATCAGTCCCTATAAACATGGCAAGTCAGTTTTACGGTGGAATTAAATTCCCTTATGGTAAATTTATGGCTGCTTCAATCGCAGGGTATTTCATTAAACTTTGGACATATTCTGTAATTGGTGGTAATATTGCACAGCCTTTTACTTGGCATTTTATGGCGCCCGTAATAATTCTTTTAATTGTTTCGGGAATCACAGTTTTAATAACAAATATAGCGTTGGATAAAAGAAAAGGAGAAAATAAAAATGGCAACGATTAATGTTTTGAAAAATGAAATCTTAAATGGTGCTTACGACGAAAGATTTAAAAGAGTTTATGTAACTGATGAAGCTGTTAAAGAACAGCACGAAAGATATGTATCTCTTGCAAACGATTTTGCTGAGATTTTTAGTGAAGATAGAGATGTTCGTCTTTTTTCTGCACCTGGTAGAACTGAGGTTGGAGGAAACCATACTGACCACAACCATGGTAGAGTTCTTGCTGCAAGTATTAATTTGGACGCTATTGCAGTTGCATCAAAGAATGACGAAAATATTGTTCGTGTAAAATCACGCGGCTACAACATGGATGTTTGTGATATTACCGACCTTGAAATCAAAGAAGACGAAAAAGGTCATTCACCAGCGCATGTTCGTGGTATGTGTGCAGGGTTTTTAAAATACGGTTATAAAATCGGCGGTTTTGATGCTGTAACAATGTCAAGTGTGCTTTCAGGTTCAGGACTTTCATCATCAGCGGCTTATGAGGTTCTTGTTGGTACAATGCTTAATTATCTTTATAATGATGGCAAGGTTGACCCAATTACAATTGCAAAAATTGCACAGTTTGCTGAAAACGTTTACTTTGACAAGCCTTGTGGACTTATGGATCAAATGGCATGTTCAGTAGGTAGCTTTGTAACTATTGATTTCAATAATCCTGCAGAGCCTATTGTTAATGAGGTTGCATTTGATTTTGCATCTTCAGGTCACTCACTTTGCATTGTTGATACAAAGGGTAGCCATTCAGATTTAACTGACGATTACGCTGCAATTCGTAGTGAAATGGAATCAGTTGCAGATTGCTTTGGCAAAAAAGTTCTTCGCGAGGTTGATGAAGACGAATTTAAGAAGAATATTCCTGCAATTCGTGAAAAGGTTGGCGACCGTGCAGTTATTCGTGCTATGCACTTCTTTGCTGATAATGCACGTGTATTAAAAGAGGTTGACGCTCTTAAAAATGGTGACTTTGAAACATTTAAGTCTTACATACTTGAAAGTGGCGACTCATCATACAAGTATAATCAGAATGTATTCTCTGTTAAAAAGCCAATGGAACAGCCTGTTTCATTAGCACTTGCACTTTCAGAGAGCATTCTTAAAGGCAAAGGTGCTTGGCGTGTTCATGGTGGTGGCTTTGCAGGTACAATTCAGGCGTTTGTTCCAAACGAAATTCTTGCAGATTATAAGAATGCTATGGAAAGTATTTTTGGCGAAGGTTCATGCTATGTACTCATCATCAGACCTGTCGGTGGTGCTGAGATATAAATAAAAAATTAAG
>JAZLET010000093.1:0-14319 GCA_045615405.1 Candidatus Fimenecus sp. | reverse complement strand
GTATGGGAACTTTTCTGGTGGGGTATTACAGGTAAGACTCTTTGTGCATCTAAACCTGATGAACACTTCTTACCTGCTAAAATCTTAAATGAAGTACAAAAGAACAAGGTTACACATTTACACTTTGTTCCATCAGTATTTGATATATTCTTAACCTACCTTGAAAACAACAAGGAAGAACAAGATAAATTTAATTCAGTTAAGTATGTATTCTTATCAGGTGAAGCATTAACTGCTAACAGTATTAATCGCTTCTACAAAATCTATGATTACAACAAGGTAAGTCTTCACAACCTTTATGGTCCAACTGAATGTGCAGTTGACGTAAGCTACTACCCTTGTGTACCTACTGATATTGACCCTGTGCCAATAGGCAAACCAATATACAATACGCAATTACATATTGTTGACAAATACTTAAATCCAACACCAATAGGTGTAGTGGGTGAGCTTTGTATTGCCGGCGTAAATGTTGGACAAGGCTACCTTAACAACGAACATCTCACAAACGAAAAATTCATACCAAATCCATTTGGTGATGGTAAACTCTACAAAACAGGTGACCTTGCTTACTGGTGTGAAGATGGTAACATTTGCTATGTTGGTAGAATGGATGGTCAAATTAAGCTTAACGGACAACGTGTTGAGCTTGGTGAGATTGAAAAAGTCATAGGTGAAGTTTCAAGTATTGAATCAGTAGCAGTCATCATTAAACAAAACAATGGTCAAGATATGCTTGTTGCTTTTTGTTGCGGTAATGAAAGTTCCGTAAACGAAATCCTTAAGCATTGCGAAAGCAAATTGCCACAGTATATGATTCCAAGCAAATTCGTATATCTTGAAAAAATGCCTCTCAATGCAAGTGGTAAACTTGATAGAAAGGCACTTAAGAATATTGAAGTTGTTTTTGACGACACCGCTATTAAGGAAGAACCTATAACTGAAAACGAGAAACTTATTTGCGAGTTGTTCCAACAAACACTTTGCATTGACGTTGTTGGTAGAAATGAGAATTTCTTTATTCTTGGTGGTACAAGTCTTGATATGATTTCAATTCTTTCGGAAGATGCTCTTAAGAATGTTTCCGCAGCAGATTTCATTGCTAATTCAACACCTGAAAAGTTAGCGGCATTCCTTGAAAGCAACGAAATAAAAGATAGTGATGATTTTTATTCATTACGAGTTGTTCCAACTTCCAAAAAAGCGTTAATTATGCTTCCTTTTGCCGGTGGTGATGCCTCTGCATTTGCTATGCTTACGAAAGATTTAGAACAACTTGCACCTGATTTATCACTTTATTATATTGAATATCTTCACTCTTATGATGAATGTAAGGTAGTTGCTGAAAAAATTGAAGCCCTTGCAAAAACAAAAGAAATTAGTATTTATTCCCATTGTGCAGGCACTGCCGTTGCCTTGCAAATTATAAATATTCTTGAGTCTAACGGTATATCAGTTGCCCACTTTGTTTCAGGTGGATTTATACCAGTTGCAAAACCAGGTAAATATAACACTTGGAATGTTATTCCAAGAAGTTTCATTCAACAAAAGCTTGTTAAAGCTGGTGCACCTATTGAAAAATTCTCGCCAAATCATAGTTATAATATGATTGACAAATTCCGCAAAGATACTGATTTTATGACGGAATATTTTTATAAGAGAACTGAAAAAATTAATGCACCTATGTCAATTATAATCAGTAAAACTGATATTTTCACAAAGAATTATAACGACGCTGAATCCTTGTGGAAACAAATTTCAAACAACTTTGGCGAAATACATTTTGTTGAAACAAATTCTCACTATTTCCAAACTGACTGTAGCGAATTTGTTGCAAAGGTTTTAATTGATACCATTGAAAACTAATAAACAAAAGCCCTAAGGATTGCTCCCTAGGGCTTAATTTTTTCTATTTCTTTTTACTTTTCGCTTGTTTTCTTGCTTTTAATCTTGCTTTTCAGCTTTAACTGGTTTTGGGAAAATCTCCGCAAGCTTTTGTTCAATAGGTGCATATTTACTTTCATAGTAAGCGCTAATTTTATCACCCATGCTTAAAACAATAAAGAGTTCAATAACACCTAAGAGAAGTCCCATGATGCAAAATAGATGAAAAAGTTTAAATGGACCTAAAACACTTGGTTCATTTCTTAAGAATTCACTACAAAATCTTGTTGCGCTATATAAAATTACAAATAGCGGAACACCAAGTCCTGGCTTTTTAGCAAATTTTCTTAAGTAAATTAACAATCCAATAGCAATCAATGCAGCACATGACGATTCAACTAATTGTACAGGGAATTGTTCTTGGAAGTTATAGAGTTCGTTTCTTGGTCCACCTGGCCAAGGTATACCATGGCAACAACCCGCACAATAACAACCCACTTTAATGAAAGCCAAGTGTATTGCCATAGCAGGTGCAAAAAAATCCATCAGTTTTAAAGGATTTGCACCGAATAATGCACAAGCAAAAAATGCTACAAATGGGAATGGAAGCAACATACCAAAATAGTTTGCAACTGTTTCTAACGCATGACCAAGGCTTCCGTTAAACAAAACAATGAGTACAAACAAAACGCCGTAAGACAAAATACATCCTAATAATGTAAAAAAGTTTTCAACAAATCTTCCTAATTTTTTGTTTTTAACTGCAATCGCATACACAATCTTCTTTGAACGATAGCTTATGAGAGCGCGCCTTTCTTTAAAAAGTATAAAACTATATATAAAGATTGATATTGTACCGATATTAGAAAACAAGTTATAGTTTTGTATACCAGTATTAAAAAAATATGTATCCATCAATTCAACTCCTATCCGCGAGTATTATTAATTTTATCATATTTCAGCACTTTTTTCAAGAGCATTTCATTTAGTGGATATTTATTACATATTTTTATTATAAAAAATTAAAATCCAGTTACATTATCGTTAAATCCATTGACAAGAATATTATAAAAAGTTATTCTAAATATAGAAAGTTTTAGGAGGTGCTAAAAATGGATAATCTTGAATATTTAATGCGATATGTGCTTTGTATTCTTGCAATTGCAGTTATCATTAACTGTGTGTGGTCACTTATCCGTTTGCGCCCTACTAAAAAAATCTATGCAGTGCTTGTTAATATGGCAAATGATGAGCAACATCCTATAACTTGTTATGAAACTTCTATAGGTAGAAGTAAATCTTGCGACATTGTTTTTACAAACACTACAGTTTCACGCTCACATGCAGTTGTGGCTCTTCGCAAAGACGGATTTTATGTATATGATACAGAATCTAAAACTGGCGTTTATGTTAACGGCAATAAAATAGAGAAAAGCGAACAACTTCATGATGGTGATGTTATCGCCTTTGGTACAGCCATTATGAAATTTCATATAGGTAACGAGGCAGATAACGATATTTCTCACAAAAAAGGTGAAAAATCAAAAAATCCACACCTTGTAAATATTGTTGATGGCTTTGAATTCGCACTTGACGGTGAGTTTATTACCATCGGTCGTGAAGCAGGTAGTAATATTGAAATTACTGCTCCGTATGTATCTCGTAGGCAAGCGGAAATCTTTAAACAAGATAATCAATGGTTTATTGAAGATTTCGGTAGCGTTACGAAAACAGTCCTTAACGGTGAGCAAATTTTCTCACCTACCCCACTTTATGATGGTGATGTTATAAAAATTGGCGATTTTGCATTTTTGTATGAAGAAAATTAAAACGTTGTTGCACAAATAGAAAGAAGGTGAAATTATGCTTAAGAAAACTAAAAACGTAAATCTTATATTAATGCTTTTTGTCATTACTCTTTTTCAAATTACTTGTCTTTTTACCCTTGTAAGCAAGGCGGCAGATGAGCATAAAATGGGCATAATTCTCACTTTTGGTGTCTATATTCTTGTAGAATATATTTATTTTATAGGCACCCGCCTTATTCTTAAGCGCAAAGGCTTTGAGGTTGAATTAATCGCATTTTTGCTTACAACAATTGGGCTTTCAATTACCGCCAGCGTTTATCCTGACAAGGCACTTAAACAGCTTGCTGCTGTGCTTATTGGTATAGGTGGATTCATATTGCTACAGTGGTTGTTGCGTGATTTAAAACTGGTTTCATTCCTTCGTATTCCTGCAGCAATGGGCGCCGTTGGACTTTTAGTCTTTACCCTAGTATTCGCAAGTTTTACTAACGGTGCAAAAAACTGGATTTACATTGGTGGAATGTCAATTCAACCATCTGAGCTTGTAAAGGTAGCTTTCATTTTTGTTGGTGCTGCATCTCTTGAAAAACTTCAGTCTAATAAAAGCTTAACAAAATTTATTATTTTTGCATTTGCTTGTGTAGGTGCTCTTTTCTTAATGTACGATTTCGGCACAGCACTTATATTCTTCTTTACATTTATTGTAATTTCATTTATGCGCTCAGGTGATATTAGAACTCTTGTGCTTGTTTGCACAGTTGCACTTATGGGCGGTCTTTTAGTGCTTATGTTTAGACCTTATGTTGCAAATCGTTTTGCCGCTTACGGTCATGTTTGGGAATATTTTGACACTTCAGGCTACCAGCAAACGCGAACAATGATTTACTCTGCAAGCGGTGGACTTTTTGGTGTTGGACTTGGCAACGGAAAACTCCGCAACATTTTTGCAGCCACTGAAGACCTTGTATTCGGTGTAGTTTGTGAAGAATTTGGTATGATTATGGCAGGTGCAATTTTACTTTCTTATGTTGCACTTCTTGTGTATTCAATCCGCCACTCAAAATACGCTCGTTCATCTTTTTACACCATTTGTGCTTGTGCAGCATCATCACTTATGCTTTTCCAAGCATCACTTAATGTGTTTGGTGTAAATGACATCTTACCACTTACAGGCGTAACGCTACCATTTATCAGTCGTGGTGGCTCAAGCGTAATTTGTTGTTGGATGCTTCTTGCCTTTATTAAGGCGGTTGACCGTGGCACTTATAGATATGGAGGTGTTCGTCAATGAAAGCTATTTCGCGTAGAGCCCTAACTCTTTATGTCTTAATATTGCTTTTTCTTGCAGGGTGTGGACTTCTCTACTACAACCTTGTAACAAATGCGGATTCTTGGGCAATGAATAGAGCAAATCAGCATTTATATTCAAACGGCACGCTTGCTACCGCAGGTGATATTACTGATATAAACGGTGAAATCCTTGCTACTACCAAAGACGGAAAACGAATATATAACAGTAATAAATATATACGCCTTGGCACACTTCATACAGTAGGTGACAGTGCAGGTTATATTGCAAGTGGTATTCAAACATCTTTTAAAGATGAGTTAACTGGTTATACCTTAACCGATGGCGTATATAACCTTAAAAGATATGGCAAGGGTAACGATATTACCCTTACTCTTAATGCGACGGTTTGTAAAACTGCATATAAGGCTCTTGGCAACAAAAAAGGTACCGTTGCAGTAATGAATTATGAAACTGGCGAGATTATTTGCATTGTTTCAAATCCAACTTACGATATTCTTAACAAGCCTGACGATATAAATACCGACACAACAGGTAAATATGATGGCATTTATATGAATAGATTTTTCTCAGGACTTTATACTCCTGGTTCAATTTTTAAAGTGATTACCTCGGCTTGTGCTATTGAGAATATTCCTGATATTTATAACCGCACATACACTTGTAAAGGTAAAGTGCAAATTGGTGAGGGTTATGTAATTTGTAACGGCACTCACGGAAAAGTAGATTTTGAAGAAGCGCTTAATAAGTCTTGCAACGTGGCGTTTGCCGAGATTGCCTATGAGTTAGGCAACGAAAAAATGACCGCTACCGCCCAGCGTCTTGGCTTTAATAATACAAATGTTTTAGTCAGCGGAAAAATTCGCACCGCTACAAGTAAAATTAATTTAAATGATGCTGCCGCCCTTGATTTAGGTTGGGCCGGAATAGGACAATACACCACACTTGTTAATCCTTGTCAAATGCTTACAATAGTTTCGGCTATTGCCAATGACGGTAAGGCACTTTCCCCTCATATTGTAAGCGAGGTAAAATCGCCTGATGGCAAAGTCACATATAGCGCCGCAACTGAGTTGCTTGGTGAGTATTTTACCATAGACACTGCAAACAAGTTAAACACTTTACTTCGTTCAAATGTTAAAAATTATTATGGCGACAGTTACTTCCCTCAAATGAAAATGTGCGGAAAAACAGGTACAGCAGAGGTTAGTGACAAAGACGGAGCAAAACCTAACGCTTTGTTTATTGGCTACTCACAAAACGATAAAACTCCATTTGCGATTATTGTAGTCGTTGAAGATACCACCGCAAGTATCACAAGTGCAGTACCTATTGCGTCAAGGGTTATGAGAACAGTTAAAAGTGAATATGCAAATTAAAAGGGATGCCTAAGCATCCCTTAATTTTTTTATTTTATTTTCCGTATTTTTTAACAAGTGCTTTATACTCGTCATCAGTAATTGCTACAACTGAGCCGTGTCTTGGGAAGAATTCCATACTGTAATCCTCCGCCTTTACTGGCTTAAAGTTTTCAAAATCACTAGTTTGTTGCATAAAGAAACGGTCTGTACCGTATTCATCCATAATCATAACCCATTGGTCAGTACCAGTTATGTTATAAATTTCACTACCCTCAACACCTGTTGTTGCAAGTGACACTACAACAGGCTCACTGTCGTATGGTCCTGTAAGATTTTTACTTGTTACATAAGCGATAGTTTGGTCTTCGTCATGCTTAAAATAAAGGTAATAAAGACCTTTTTCTTCACTGTATGCAATATCACCATCAATAGTTTGTATTCCCGGTCTTTCATACAAAAGCTGTGGCTCGGTAATTGTTTTAAAATCAGTTGTATATGCATAATACATTTGTGCAACATCATTCCAAACAGTTGAGTGTGCCCAATATATCATATATGCTTGTTTTTCGGCATCCCAAATTGCTTGAGGTGCCCATGCGCGAGTTGTTTCGGAATATGTGCCACCAAAATCACGAATATCAATAATGGTTTCATCAGTCCAAGTAATTAAATCCTTTGACTTCCATGTAACAAGAGCGTGGTTTGATGTCCAACCCTCAGCACTTTTCATATCAGTACCGATTATGTAATAAAATCCATCTTGCCCTTTAAGAATGTATGGGTCACGAACTGAGCGTTTACCAAGATTTTGAATAATAACAGGTTGATTTCCGTTAAGTGCTTCAAAATTATAGCCATCTTTACTTACTGCAAAGTGAATTCTTTCTTGCTCGGGCTCGTTGCCTACAAAGTATGCAAACAAGTATTTTCCCTCTTTGCTTTTTGCCGGTTGTGCATAATTCATATAATCCATAACCCCCATTATAACAAGAGTAATTACGCCTACAAGAGCAACTGCAATTACTACAATTGCAGTGATTTTTTTAATTTTCTTCTTATCCATAATTACCCCCTAAAACTATTTTTTCTTAAAGGTCAATTCACTGACCATTGTTGAACCGAGTATTAAAGCTGCGCCAATTACTCCAAAAACGCTCATTTTTTCACTTAAAATTAACGCTGAAAGAATAATTGCAACAATAGGGTCAATGTAACTGAAAAGAGCAACTGTTTGTGTGTTAAGCTTTTCAATTGTGCCGAAATACATAGCATAAGAAATGCCTGTATGCACAACACCAATTATTAAAAGCATTACAATTACAAGCGGAGTTACCTTTACCCCTGAATTGTCTTCAACAAATATTGAATATGGTACTAAAACTGTTGCCGCGCTAAAAAGCTGAACAATTGTTTTTTCATAAATAGGTACATTCTTGATTTTCTTGTTAAGTACAATAACTGATGCATAAAACGCCGCTGCACCAAGTCCTAAAAGAATACCTTTTAATTCGCTAACTCCATTAAAGCCAGTTTCAATAATTCCTGAAACAAGCACCATACCTACAAGTGCAACTGCTACACAAATCGCTTTTTTTAGTGTGATTTTTTCTTTAAACAAAAACGGTGCCGCAACAACTACAAATACTGGCGCCATATAATAACAAAGAGTTGCAGTTGCTACCGATGTATATTGATATGACTCAAAAAGCAAAATCCAGTTAACACCTATAAAAGCACCTGAAAGACAAAGCATAAACAAATTGCTTTTAATTGATTTAATAGATATTTTTTGTTTTTTTATTAGCACAATCAAAAATATTAAAACCAACGCGCCAATATAACCTCTTGAAATAGCAATAAGCCCTGAAGAAAGTGGCACATATTTTCTAAATATTCCAATTGTACCGAAAACAAACATTGATATAATTAATGAAAGTTTTGCTTTTGTGTTTTCGCTCATAAATAACCTCGCAAAATTTTAATGAGATTATTATAATACAATATATTCCATTTTTCAACGCCAATCTTCACAAGTATATTTATATTGTATTTTCACTAAAAGTATGGTAAAATAATTCAATACTATAATTGTTTTTGGGAGTTTTTATTATGATGAAAATATCACCCTCAATCCTTTCTTGTGATTACGGCAAAATCGCTGAAGAATTAAAGGATATGGAGCTTTGCGGTGCTGATTATATGCACATTGATGTTATGGATGGTCATTTTGTACCAAACATCACTCTTGGTGCACCTGTTGTTAAGTGTATTAAAAAAGCAACAAGCGTACCTTTTGATGTGCACCTTATGATTAGTGACCCTCTTAAATATGTCGTTGATTTTTGCAAAGCAGGTGCTGATATTATTACATTCCATACAGAGTGTGATTCACCTATAGAAGAAACTATTGACAAAATTCTTGAAAATGGAGTTAAAGCATCACTTACTGTTAAACCAAAAACCCCTGTTGAAGAGATTTTCCCATATCTCAATAAACTTTCAATGGTACTTGTTATGACTGTTGAGCCAGGTTTTGGTGGACAAAGCTTTATGGAAGATATGATGCCAAAAGTTACTGCCCTTCGCGAAGAAATTAATCGTCGCGGTCTTAATTGTGAAATTGAAGTTGATGGTGGAATTAACGAGCAAACCATCGCAATTGCAGCAAAAGCAGGTGCAGATGTTTTCGTTTCAGGCAACGCCATTTTCTCAAGTCCTGATAGAAAAGGTACTATCTCAAAATTCAAGGCAATCGCACAAGAAAATTTTTGCAAATAATTAAATTGTGATTGAACCTAAAAGCATACCGTATTCACTGATTTTTTCAAAATTCGTGTTTGATGCGCACCCATATTCCCCCATCATAGCATTAATTTTATTATTGCTTTCAGGAATTTTCATATAAAAATCGTTGTTCATCTTATATATTTCATACTTTAGATTTTTTTGGTACTGTTCTTTAATTACTGATACAAAATCAAGCAAGTCATCAAGATTTTCCGTTTTAAACAAAACTGATTCGTGAAGTTTTCTCATTTTGTATCGTGTCTTTTTAGGCAAAAATGTAAAAATAAAAAAACATCCGTTATCTATAGGCAACGCCTCAATGGTGATTTTCTCACTTGTGTTGAAATTATCACCCGCCTTTACAATTTTTAAGATTTTCTTAATCGCACTACTGTTGTGGTCAAGAGTTTCATATGTAATTTTATGTTTTTTCATATCTTCATACGACATCTCAACAAGTAAGGTCGTTTCATTAAGCACTTGAAAAGTCATTTTGTGTCACCCCTAAATGAAAATACTTCTTAATTTATCATATTACGGGGACTGGCTTTGTGCAATAAATAAATATTGGAAAAAGTGAGGGATTCGCTTTGACGAATACTGCAACACCTCAAAAAAAATATGAATTAACGGAAGCTCGCAAGGTTACCTTAGACTATGCAATAATGCTTTCCGCTCCATTAATTTTTGCTGTTACCCAAAATGGTATTTCGGCTCTTTTTCTTGCACTCATTTCAATTCTTACAACCACAATTTTTGTAAGATTAGGTGAGAAACTGTTAAAAATTGATTTTTCATCAAGATTTTTAACACCTGTTGTTATTGGATTATCAGTTGCTTTAATGCTTCCTGCAACTGCTCCTTGGTGGATTTTTGTATTTACATCTGCATTTGCAGTTTTTGTTTGCGTACTCCCATTTGGTTCGCCTGAAAAATCACCTTTTGTACCTGCATCAGTTGCAATTTGCTTTGCAATTCTTTGCTGGAAAGAAGAGGTTTTCAGTTATGAAAGCGCCGATTCGTCAATTACAAGTATGCTTTCACAAAATATTTCAATGGGCGACAATGTTGCATCTGTATTTGAAGTGCTTATTGGTAATGTACCATCTGCAATGGGTACTGGTTGCACATTAATCCTTTTTGGCACACTTATTTTCCTTGCAATTCGTAGACCAAAAGACAGTATACCAGTTTTTACATTTTTATTTGCAGTTATTGTTATGTCAATTCTTTTCCCAAGAGTGGGCACAGGTAGATTCATTTCACTTGTTATGGAGCTTTGTGGCGGAATGTTGCTTTTTGGTGCAATTTTCTTCATTTCAAATCCATCTATTATGCCTGAAAGAATACTCGCTCGTGCAGTATGGGGATTCACTGGTGGCGTAATTTGTATGATAATCCGTTACATTGGTGCGATTGAAGAAAGTGCTTGCTTTGGCATCTTAATTGCTTGTGCAATTTCCGATTTCTTTGATAAGCTTCCTCTTACAAAGAAAGAAAAATCACAAATTCAAAGTGAAGAAGTTGTTGACACACCAATAACAGTTGTTCCTGATGAGGTGCTTGAAGAAATTCCTGATATCCCTCAAGAAATTACCGAAGAAGTGGCACAAGAAGAAGCTACTATAGAAACTGAAGATGTTCTTCCTATAGGTGATGCCGAAAGTCTTGAAGAGGTTGTTTCAGAAGAAAATACAATCACCGAAAACGAAGCACCTTTTGCAATGGGAGGTGGCGAAGATGAATGATAATAACACCTTCAAAAGAATTATAAATAGTGCGCTTATCAAAAACCCTTTGCTTTTTGAGGCAATTGGTCTTTGCCCTGTTGTTGCAATTGCAACTTCACTTCGCCTTTCGCTTTTCCTTGCGATAGTTACTGCTATTGAAATGATTGTTTGCGAGGTTTTAGCATCACTTTTACTTAAAAATGTCCGTCGTTATTGGCGTGTAGTTTTATATGCGATTTTCGGTGTTTGCGTTATTTTTCCAATAATGATTTTCGTAAACAAGTTTTTCCCTGAGGTTTCAATTAACTTTGGTATTTACTTACCACTTATGGCGGTTAATTCACTTCTTGCCCTACACTGTGAGCGTGTTGCGGTAAAAAACAATGTAAAAGATAGCTTTGTTGACGCGGTTTCAGCATCATTAAGTTATGCAGCGGTTACAATAATCGTAGGCTTTTTGCGTGAACTTTTTGCAAATGGTTCCATCGGTGATATTTCTATAAATATGCCTATTAAATTCCCAGTCCTTGCTACTCCTTTTGGCGGACTTCTTATAATTGGATTTTTAGCAGCAGCACTTAAAGCATTTGTTATGAAAAAATATCCTGACAAATCTCCTGACCGCGCATTTGATACATCCGAAATCCGTCGCTCTCTTCGTGGCTCATTAAAAGAACTTATGAAGGATGATTTTGACCCATACGGTGAAGGCACTAACGAAACGGAATCTACATTCATTCGTGTTCGTAAAGAGCGTAAACTTAAAGCCGAAGAAACCGAATTTAATACAAAAGAAATCACAACAACTGAAGAGACTCCAGCAAAGCCAAAGAAAGAAAAGGCTAAAAAAGAGAAGAAAAAGAAAGAAAAACCAGCGAAAATTAAAAAGCAGGCCGATGCACCTCGTCGTGAGCCTCGTCCTCGCCCTGAAAACGAACATTCTTATCTTGACGACTTCTCGGATATGCTTACTGAGCTTGAAGAATATAAAAACCGTACTGACGCAGACGCACCAAATGAAAATGGAGGTGATGAGGAATGAGTATCTTTTTAAAACTTGTTTCCGCTGCCTTTTATGTAATGATTTTCCAAAACCTTATTTTCAATGGTGGTTATGGCATAAGCGAAGCTGTTAGAATGAGTGCAAAGCCTCGTCAATTAGTACCAATGGCAATGTTTATCACATATTTTTCTACAGTTGTTTCAACTATATGTGTACTTCTTGACAAGTTTTCAGTGATTCACGCTCTTAATGAAATGCTTCACGCCGTTTTATTTATGAGTGTCTTAATTCTCACATATGTGTTAACAATGGTAGTTGTGCTTATCTACGGCAAGGTTTCTCCAAGAACTGTCCGTAGAATTGGTATTGCCGCTTTTAATACTCTTATTTTAGCGGTACCATTTATCAACTATCGTTCAGCATTTTCCGTATTTGAAGCAATAGGTGCAGGTATTGGTGCTGGCGTTGCCTATGTTATTGCAGTTTTACTCATTAACAACGGACTTAAACGCCTTGATATGAACAAAACCATTCCACCTTGCTTCAAGGGAACTCCTGCAATGTTTATTTACACCGCTATACTTTCCCTTGCATTTATAGGGATTTCCGGTTCATCAATATTTATTTAAATAAAGGATTTTTATGGCAAGAAACGAAAACGCCCCAAGAAGACTTAAGGGGTATTATGGATTTTCAAAAAAATACCCTTCACGCCGTGGGGATAGACCGATTCACGAAACCCCAAAAGCGAAAAAAAGAGAACGCACTAAAAAGATTTTAGGTGGCGTACTTTTGGTGTGTCTTTTTGTATTCACTTTCATTTTTGCAAAGTTTTGCTATAATCTTTCAACAAGACCCTTGCCACAGCAAAACGAAAATCCTGCACCTATAATTACTGCCGACAATCTTGGCACAATCCGTGCAACATATATTGATAATCAATTTTTAGACGAGCTAACTACTCTCTCAAAAGCTCTTAACGAAGCAAAGCGAAACGGATTTAACGCTGTAGTTCTTGACTTCAAAACACCAGAGGGTGTTTTAACTTACAACTCCAAATTGCTTTCTTATTCAACTGATATAAACATCATTGATAACCCAATAATTGAAAAAATTAAAGCAGAGGGCTTTATACTTATTGCAAATGTTTATTGCTTTGAAGATACTGTTGCCCCTCAAAGGCTTAACGCCTATGTGTATGAAAATGTAGAAAAAACTAAAATTTGGTTTGACGATTCCGCAATAAATGGTGGCAGAGTATGGCTTGACCCAACTAACTCACGAGCAACCAATTACCTTTGCTCAGTAATTGGGGAGGTTGCCAATATGGGTGCTGATTGTATTTGTCTTCAATCGGTGGAATTTCCAACCGCACGTAAAAATGCAAAACCAGTTTATACTACTGATGACACCACTCTAAACCGCAATCTTATGCTTATGCAGTTTATTGAAAAAGCAGTAAAATCAGCAAATGGTCGCCCAATAATACTTGGAATGCCTTTGCTTTGCGCAACTGACGGTGATATGGAAAAATGGGGCGGAAATCTTTTTGACACAATGGCTCCAGTTTGCTCACCACTTCTTACACCACCAAACGACAGTGATTATATTGAGTTTATTGAGAACAATTATCTTGTTATGAACGATAAAGCAAAAAACAATTTTTCTACCATAAAAGTAATTCCAACTATTAAAAATCAAACGGAAGATGCCACTTTTTACGAAAAATTATCAAAAAGTAAGGCAGAGAGTTATATAATTCTACCTTGATTTTATAAAAAGACTTGAAATACAGTAAATTTTATTGTATTATTTATAGTGTATTAAAACAAAAAATGGAGGTATAATACCTATGGTATCAGCAGGTGATTTTAGAAACGGCGTAACATTTGAAATGGATGGTAACGTTTACCAAATCGTTGAATTCCAACACGTTAAACCAGGCAAAGGCGCTGCTTTCGTAAGAGCTAAAATTAAGAACGTTATTTCAGGTGGTGTTGTTGAAAGAACATTCAACCCAACTGAAAAGTACCCAACAGCTGTCATTGAAAGAAAAGATATGGAATATTCTTACAATGATGGTGGTCTTTACTACTTTATGGACCAGGAAACATACGATATGGTTCCTGTAAATGCTTCAGACCTTGGCGACAACTTTAAGTTTGTTAAAGAAAATATGATTTGTAAGGTTCTTTCATATAAGGGTAGTGTTTTCGGTGTTGAACCACCAAACTTTGTTGTGCTTCAGGTAACTCAGACTGACCCTGGTTTTGCAGGCAACACAGCAACTAACGCTACAAAACCTGCTACTCTTGAAACAGGTGCAGAAATCAAAGTTCCTCTCTTTATTGAAGAAGGCGAAATGATTAACGTTGATACTCGTACAGGCGAGTATAAGTCGGATCGTAGCCATGTCGTTCTGTGAGCCAAGGAGTTG
>JAZLET010000092.1:0-1610 GCA_045615405.1 Candidatus Fimenecus sp. | reverse complement strand
CTTTTTTGGTGCTGGTGACCGGACTTGAACCGGTACGGTATTGCTACCGAGGGATTTTAAGTCCCTTGCGTCTGCCGATTTCGCCACACCAGCATACTGTTCTTAACAGCTTTTCTATTATATCTTATGAAAGTTAAATTGTCAATATTATAATTCAACTATTTTCGCATTTAATAACTCAGCATCCTGATTATTGTGGCTAATTATTATAAAATCTCTCTTTTCACTTTCTTCCTTAATAATTTCACAAATAGTAGCTTTTAATTCTTCGTCAAGTCCTTTGAATGGCTCATCAAGAATAACAAGTTCACTTTCAAAACAAAGCGCACGGGCAAGGGCAACACGCCTTCTCATACCACCACTAAGTGAAAGAGGGGAGTTATCCTTTTCATTTTCAAGTCCCATAAGCTTTAAGTAGTATAGTGCCTTTTTTTCACTACAAACTGCAGTTAAATTTTTAAGCACCGAAACAAAGGGAATAAGTCTATCTTCCTGAAACATAAAAGATATAGATTTAACATCTTTCTTTATTTCGCCTTTGTCCGCCTTTTCAAGCCCTGCAATTAATCTCATGAGAGTAGTCTTGCCAAGTCCTGAAACGCCTTTTATAAGCAAAATACCATTAAAATCAAAAGTATTAGTGTAGTTATCAAAAACTACCTTGTCACCATACTTTTTGGTGAGATTATTTATTTGAATTTTCAATGAAATAACCTCCCTTAAGCATAATCTTCTTAAAGCAAAAATCAAAAATCGCAACAAGCAATTTTTCTAGTATTAAACTTAAAATAATCACAACAACTGTCCAAGCAAAAAGGTCAACAGTTTCAATATACACTTGTGAATTTTTAAGGTTTATACCAATAGAATTTTGTGGAGTACAAAGTACCTCTGCTGCAATTCCTGCTTTCCAACCAAGACCTACGGCAGTTTTACAAGCCGATACAAATGCAGGTACAGCCGATGGTAAAAGAATAAGCTTTAATTTTTCACCAAAACCAAAATTATATGCATTTGCCATTTCAATAAGAGATTTGTCGGTATTTACAATTGAGCTTGTAACATTAGCCCACACAACAGGCATAACCATAAGCATTGTAATAAAAATCGGCACACTTACCTTGTCAAGCCATATAAGTGCAAGAATAATGAAAGATACAACAGGAGTAGTCTTAACAGTAGTTAAAAACGGCTTTAAAAGTGTATTTAAAGTGCTTGAAAAAGCGGTAATAATACCGAAAATACTGCCGATTACTACACCAATTATATAACCTAACGATATTCCTTTGAACGAGTTAAAAATAGTCAGCCAAAACTCATCATTTGGCAAAAATTCTAACAATCTTTTTGCAACATCTAAAGGGGAGGCGATTAAAACGTCTAATCCAACAACCTTATATACAACGAACCATAGCCCTAACCAAAATGCAATGGTAAGGGCTATTTTTGTAATCTTTTTAATTGTTACCTTGAATTTATGCTCCAAAATAGAAGTCGTCACCTGGTAACTTTCCTCCAATAGATTTAGGATTAGCATCAAAGAAAACTTGAAGATTTGCTAATACTGATGCTTTCATATCAGCGCCACCAATATATGCAATATTGCAATT
>JAZLET010000091.1:0-1675 GCA_045615405.1 Candidatus Fimenecus sp. | reverse complement strand
CTTTCCGATGGTGGCGTTCATAGTCACAACACACATCTTTATGCGCTTGTTGAACTTGCAAAGAAAAATGGTCTTGAAAAAGTTTATGTTCACGCATTACTTGACGGCCGTGACGTTCCTCCAAGTTCAGGTGTTGATTTTGTTAAAGAACTTGAGGATAAACTTGCAGAAATCGGTGTAGGTAAGATTGCCACTGTTATGGGTAGATTTTATGCTATGGACCGTGATAATATGTGGGACAGAGTTGGTATGGCTTACAACGCAATGGTTAACCGTGAAGGTATTGCAACTGATTCAGCTTTAGAGGCAGTAAAAAAGTCATACGAAACAATTGATGAAGATGGTAAGTATCTTACTGACGAATTCGTTATGCCTACAGTTGTTAATGGTGCAGATGCTATTTCTGCTAACGATTCAGTTATCTTCTTTAATTTCCGTCCTGACCGTGCAAGAGAAATCACAAGAACATTTGTTGACCCTGATTTCACAGGATTCCCACGAAAAGAATTCTTCCCACTTTACTATGTTTGTATGACTCAGTATGATGCTGAAATGCCAAATGTAAATGTAGCATATAAGCCTCAAACACTCACAAACACAATGGGTGAATACCTTTCAAAACTTGGCAAAACTCAACTTCGTATTGCTGAAACACAAAAGTATGCTCACGTAACATTCTTCTATAACGGCGGTGAAGAGAAAGTTTACCCTGGTGAAGATAGAGTACTTATTGACTCACCAAAAATTTCAACATTTGACTTAAAGCCTGAAATGAGCGCATATGAAGTTTGTGATGCAGCTTGTAAAGAGATTTTAAGTGGTAAATATGATGTTGTAATTCTTAATTACGCTAACTGCGATATGGTTGGCCATACTGGTATCTTTGATGCAGCTGTTAAAGCAGTTGAAGCAGTTGACGAATGTGTTGGTAAGCTTGTAGATGCAACAATGCAAATGGATGGTGTAATTCTTATTACTGCCGACCATGGTAATGCTGATAAGATGTATGAAGACGATGGTTCACCATTTACTGCTCATACAACAAATCCTGTTCCACTTGTAGTTGTTGGTAAAGATTGCACTCTTAAGCAAGAGGGTGGCAAACTTTGCGACCTTTCACCAACAATGCTGGACATTATGGGATTACAAATTCCTGCCGAAATGAGCGGTGTATCACTTATTGAAAAATAATTATCTTAAAATTTATGGACTTCACTACTATTGTGGGGTCCATTTTTTCAATATTATGTTTATTTGGATGTGTTAGCTTCGGCTGACGCACTTTTTATTTTGCGTGGGAATGTGTTTTGAACTTGTCAACACAAACCGACATTATATTTTTCTTGAAATATAATATGAAGCATGTTATTATAACATTAAGATAGGGAGGAAATTATTATGAAAAAAACAAACAAAATTTTATCAATTATCCTCGCAATTCTAATGGTAATGTCAATCATCCCAATCACAGCAAGTGCAACTGAACCAACATCAGGCTCTTGTGGTGATAATCTAACTTGGAATTATAATACATCATCATACACTTTAACTATTTCAGGTACAGGTGATATGTATGATTATGAATCTAATAATAGCCCATGGGAAAGTTATAAGAAAGAAATTAAGGTAGTTATTATAGAATATGGTATAACAACGATTGGTGAATATGCATTTT
>JAZLET010000090.1:0-6396 GCA_045615405.1 Candidatus Fimenecus sp. | reverse complement strand
GATATTGCTCGTGTTGCAACAGTTTCAGCAGCTGATGAATATGTTGGTAACCTTATTGCTGATGCAATGGCAAAGGTTACTGCTGATGGTGTTATCACAATTGAAGAGTCAAAAACAAGTGAAACATATAGTGATGTAGTTGAAGGTATGCAGTTTGACCGCGGTTACATTTCACCTTATATGGTAACTGATACTGATAAAATGGAAGCAGTTATTGATGATGCTCTTATTCTTATTACTGATAAGAAAATCGGCAATATTCAAGAAATTCTTCCACTTCTTGAACAAATTGTTCAGTCAGGCAAGAAACTCGTTATCGTAGCAGAAGATGTTGAGGGTGAAGCTCTTTCAACACTTCTTGTTAATAAACTTCGTGGCACATTTACTTGTGTTGCAGTTAAAGCACCAGGCTTTGGTGATAGAAGAAAAGAAATGCTTCAAGATATTGCAATTCTTACAGGCGGTCAGGTAATTACATCTGATTTAGGCCTTGAGCTTAAAGATACTCAGCTTATGCAGTTGGGTCGTGCAAAGCAGGTTAAAATCTCTAAAGAGAATACAATTATCGTTGATGGTGCTGGCGATGCTGATACTATCAAGGGTAGAATTAACCAAATTAAAGCACAAATTGCTGAAACAACATCTGACTTTGACCGTGAAAAGCTTCAAGAAAGACTTGCAAAGCTTGCAGGCGGTGTTGCAGTTATCCGTGTAGGTGCAGCAACTGAAACTGAAATGAAAGAAAAGAAACTTCGTATTGAAGACGCTCTCGCAGCAACAAAAGCAGCTGTTGAAGAGGGTACAGTTGCAGGTGGTGGCGTAGCACTTCTTGGCGCTATCAAGGCAGCATCAGCACTTCTTGATACTGAAGATGCAGATTTCAAAACAGGTGTTAAAATTGTTCTTAAGGCTATTGAAGAGCCAGTACGCCAAATCGCAGCAAATGCAGGTCTTGAGGGTTCAGTTATCGTAAATGAAATCGTAAACTCAAATAAAGCAGGTTACGGCTTCAACTTTGCAACAAGTGAATATGTTGATATGTTTGAAGCAGGTATTCTTGACCCTGCGAAGGTAACTCGTTCAGCACTTCAAAATGCAGCATCAGTTGCGGCAATGGTGCTTACAACTGAGTCACTTGTAGCAGATATTCCTGACCCACAGGCTGAGGCAGCAGCTGCTGCAGCAATGGCACAAGCAGGCGGCGGAATGTATTAATAAGCGCATAACGCAAAATGAATAAATTAAACGGCGTAAGTTTAAACTTACGCCGTTTTTTGTTATAGCCCTATAATATTTTTCAGCAATTTTACAGTATTTATCAGCAATTTTGCAAGTTTTATTGACAAACAAAACGAATTTAAGTATTCTAAAACTAGGGATATTAAAGTTGAAAAGGAGGATTTTAATGAAGCCTAAATTAAAGCTTGAAATGAAAGAAAAATATTTTGGTGTATCGGTTGCAATATACTTAGCTTCGTTAGTTTTGCTTACTATTTATGTCCCTGGAGTATTTACAGGACTTTTATTTGTTGGTGCAATGTGGACAAACAACTTTGCGTTTTCAGCAATATGGGTATTTGTACTTACAGCAATTTTAATTAGCTTTACTCATTTAGCACGCACAAAACATATAAATTATATTTATATTGTCAGGGGAATTCTATTGCTTCTATTAGTGCTTAACGCTTTTTGTATTGCTTTACCTGAAATGATTTTTGGTATAATTTCTACCATTGCAACAATAATTTTGCTTGTTCTAACTTTTTTAAGAAAAAATGAATATGTGCTTACAAATACAATAGATGCTATTGAATTAGCCGAACTTAAAAGACATAATAAAAGCGAGCTTAAGCACGAAATTATTGGAAGTATATTAGGCTTTCTTATTGTTCCAATTGTTTTGCTGTTTTTGTTTATTGTAACGGCGCAACCTATTGCTAATGATAATCTTGAAGACCTCAAAAATAGTTATCGCGTAAATATGCCAAGTGAAATGGCAACTGAAGAGCAATGCAACGAATTTTTAGCAAATATTGATAAATACGAAAATTATTACGGACCATGGCAGGTAGATACTGATTATATTGGTAAAATGCTTAAATCTAATAGTGATACCGATGATTATTGGCTAATTGGTGATGATGTTAATTTTGTATATCACTTATTTTATGATGATTGGGACAGTGCCGCTGATGAGCATATACTTATCAATGGTGATTATGATTTTCCTGACACCGCCACAGCAAAGGTCACAAAAATTCAGTTTGGCTACAGCAAGCAAAGAAAAATTGATTTAACTGAAGAAGAAATTAAAGAGATAAGAGAATTTATAATGTTCCATAATTATGATGAAAGCAAAACAGTATCATACGGAATGGAATATTTTGAAGATGAATATAAGTATGATATTCTTTGGTATTTTGAAGGTGAAGATGCCATTTATTATGAGTATGGTGAGTTAATAAGAACTGCTGACGGAAAGTTCTATTTGAGAGCAGCACCATCATATTACACAGTTTACATTCTTTCCGATGAGATATGTGAAAAATTAGAAAAATACTGGTAAAACAATAAAAGGGGGATTATTATGAAAACAAGAACAATAGCTGTTTTTCGCGCTAATTATAATGTGCGAATTACTGAACTTGCAAAAACATTAGAAATGGATGTAGAAGAATTAACTGCAATTGATGAAATTTATCCTGTGCCTGAATCGGTTGCTGAAAAAATTGTTAATGAATATAATCTTTTACCATTTTATTTTACTGAAGATATAGCACCTGAAAACAAAGTTAAAACAGTAAAGAAAACACCAAATAGTCCTTTTTGGTATTTCTTTGTAGTTACATTGGTGGCATCCGTAGCTCTAACATTTGTTTCAGGGATTCCTACCGGAATAATAACACTAGTGGCAGGTGCTGTCACTAACTCAGTAGAAGTGTTATCCCTTGCAACATCAATCTTGTTAGGACTGTTGTCAATATTTTTATTTTTGGGTGAATGTATTATTGTAAGCAAATACATTTTGAAAAAAACTACGCTTACTGGCAAAATAAATGAATTCAAGTATTTGTGGTATATACTACCTAATGCATTAATACTTGTGCCAAACACAATTACCTCTTATTTGGCAACAAATGCTAAATTTGAGATTGGCTATAGTCCGGCTTCTGTTATAATAAATACTCTTACAAGCTTTGTGTTTATGTTAGTGGGAATTGCTATTCAGTCATACATTTTTGTATTGGCTATAGAAGAAGATTCGGCTAAACAAAATAAGAAAATGCGAGTTATAGCGATTTGCAGTATTGTGTCATATATTATTTATTACATAATTAGAGTTGCATTTATTCCATTTGGTGGTGTAAATAATTGGAGTACAAGTATAATTACTGCAGTATTTACAATAGCAACTGCAATTGGCATTATTGTAAAAAAACAAGACAATGAAAGGTTAGATAAGCTTATTTACACAGTATTACCAATACTTGCAATAGTAGGGTCAAGGATTTTCTCAATTGTTTGGAATATAATTTTGTTTACAATAAAATAAACAAAGGAAAAACGCACATCAACTGATGTGCGTTAATTTTCTTATTCGTTTTGAATTAAACTGCTCTTTCAACCTTACCTGAACGAAGGCAACGAGTTGGTGTTGACAAAGGGGAAAATTAAATCTTTTTTTGTTTTTTCTTTTGTAACTATTATTACAACTTTGTAATTTTTCGTTTTTCAATAAAAATTTATTGACAAACGATAAAAATAGTGATATTTTAAAGAAAAAACCACTTTTTTCTAATAGAGGTATAAATATGCAACGAAAAAACCGTTCATTAAAACTATCAATTGCATTTACAACATTCTTTGCCATATTGTTGGCATTTCTTACAGCTTCAGCACCCTGGTCAGTGAGTATAATATGTAAGATATTCAAACACGAACACTTAACAAATTTTTTGATTTTTATGACATATCTTGCAATTCCTGCGGGATGGGGAGCAATAGTGTTACTATATAAAATATTGTTTAATGTTCGTAATAAAAAAATTTTTTTAGAAGATAATGTGAAATATCTCACAATACTTTCTTGGTTGTGCTTTTATGTGGGAATTATCAGTTTAATAGGCGCAATAAACTTTGTTGCATTTGTTTTAGTATCATTATCAGCATTGTTTATAGGACTTATAGTACGCGTGGTACGAAATATTATTGAAGAAACAATATCTCTTAAAGAAGATAGTGATTTAACAATATGAGAGGTGGTTTGTATGGCAATAAAAGTTAACCTTGATATGGCTCTTGCAAGAGCAAAAATGACATCAGGTGAGTTGGCAGAAAGAATAGGCATAACCCAAGCCAATTTATCGATTCTTAAAACAGGCAAAGCAAAAGCAGTACGCTTTTCAACGCTGGATGCAATTTGTCGTGAGCTTAACTGTCAACCGGGCGATATTCTTGAATATACAGATAGGGCAAACCTTACACTTATAAATTCCAAGGAGGCGTAATTATGGAAAACACACCAATTACCACTCAAAACAATAATCCTCAAATTCCCCAACAAAATGTATCAGTCCCTTATGGAAATCCTAATTATTACAATGCAGTCCGTAAGCGTAAAGAAGAAAAGAAAATTGACTTTTCTATTTTTGATTATATATTCTTCGGCGTGTTTGCAGTATTATCGGTGTGCCTTGTATTTTTCGGCTTTTTTTGTCAAATGGCAATTGGCTATACAATATCAACAATTGCACTTGTATCAGCATTAGTCATATATATTATAAAAAATGGCGAATTTACATTCTTATCAATTTCTTGCCTTGTGTTAATGGTGCTGTCAAGCATTGTTTTCACACTTTATGGTAATGACGATATATCAAGATTTATAGCGTTTGTAGTGATGTTTGTATCAACCGTGCTTTGTACAACATCCTTAACTGATAAAACTGTAGCCGATAATCTTAATGGCGTATTTAAACTTATCCGCACATTTATAGCGCCAATTGAAAATGCACCAACAATTGCAAAGTCAGTGCTTAAACACGATAAAAAGAAAACAGTTTTGCAAGTAGGTGGGGCAGTACTTGCCGCTATTCCTGTTCTTGCAATCGTTATTTCATTACTTGTAAGTGCTGATGCAGCTTTTGAGGGTTTAGTTGATAAAATCGCATCTACTCTTGGAACGACTGTTGTAAAACTCATTGTTTCAGTAGTGGTATTTGTAGGTGTAATTCTTTTTGCAGTTACTTGTAAATTTGAACTTAATAATGCAAAAGGCAAACCATTTCAACTCGATAAAACAAGAATTATAAACGCGCCTTTTGCAATTACGTTTTTAGGGCTTATTGCATTTGTGTATCTCGTTTATATGTTCTCGCAAACTGCATATTTTTTCAGCGGATTTTTGGGTATTCTTCCCACAGGTTATGAGTTCAGCTTTGCTGAGTATGCTCGCCGAGGATTTTTTGAAACTGAGGCAATTTCATTTATAAACCTTGCAATTATGGTGCTTTCAGTATGGCTTACAATCCGTAGAGAAAACGGAACTCTTAATCCTGTAATTAAAGGAATACTTACTTTTATAGGCGTGTTTACAATTCTTTTTATAGCAACTGCAATTTCAAAAATGTTTATGTATATTGATGAGTACGGACTTACTGTACTTCGGCTTTGCACATCCGCATTTATGCTTGCAACTGCAATCGTAATAATTGCATTTATAATAAGAATTTTTAATCCGGAACTCAAAACAATCAAATACGCCGTGCTTATATCTATGCTTATTTTCACAGTGCTTTCATTGTGTGGCATTGAGCGTACAATAGCGGATTACAATGTTAATTCATATCTTAGCGGAAAGCATAAAAATATTGATATGTATACATTAGGCACACTTTCTGACAATGCAATTCCATATATGGTCAAACTTCTTGATTGTGATAATGAAACAATCAAGAAAGAAGCTGAAGAAAGAATATATAATCTATATGAATGGTATATAGGTGATGAGTATGTTATTTATGATGCTGCCGAAACTGATACATACAAAGCAACCTATGAAGCAACTGCTGATTTCTCTCTTTCGGAATATTTCGCAACAAAGGCATTTAATGGTGCTGGTATTCCATACCGTTACCCTGTAGTTGAAGATGATGACCATTCTTATGAACAACCAACCGAAGATGACTATGTCGACTGGGATGAAGTGTAAGTAAATGCTTTTTTCTTAAGAGAAAGGTGCTATATAAATGCAAAGAAAAAACGGACATCGTAAGATGTCCGTTAATTTTCATATTTTGCTTTGAATTAAACTGCTCTTTCAACCTTACCTGAACGAAGGCAACGAGTGCAAGCATAAACTCTCTTAGGAGAGCCGTTTACAACTGCTTTAACTCT
>JAZLET010000089.1:0-27500 GCA_045615405.1 Candidatus Fimenecus sp. | reverse complement strand
TATGCCTTTTTCTTTGTAACAGCCTTAATAATAAAGAGAGCAGCAACAAGAATAACTATTGATACTGGAAGAACAACAAGTGCGTTTGGAACAAATCCTGCAAGTAAGTAACCTACAAATGAAACTGCAGCAACTGTCATTGCATAAGGCAACTGTGTTGAAACATGGTTAACGTGGTCACACTGTCCACCTGTAGATGCCATGATTGTTGTATCTGAAATTGGTGAGCAGTGGTCACCGCAAACAGCGCCTGCAAGACAAGCAGCAATACAAACAATAAGTGATGGGTCTGTTGTTGCGAAAAGAGGAACAATAATTGGAATAAGAATACCAAATGTACCCCATGAAGTACCAGTTGCAAATGCAAGTAATAAACCAACAAGGAAAAGAATTGCAGGTAAGAAATATGTAAGCTTACCAGCAGTTGCATCAACAAGGCCTTCAACGAACACATCTGCACCAAGATTGTTTGTCATAGCACTAAGAGTCCATGCAAATGTAAGAATAAGAATCGCTGGAACCATTGCTTTGAAACCTTCAGGAATTGCCTCCATACAAGCTTTAAAAGAAAGAACTCTTCTAATCATAAAGTATGCAATATTAACTATAAGAGCTATAATTGAGCCAAGAGCAAGACCATAAGCTGCATCACAATTTGCGAAGGCATTAATAAAGCTCTCACCTGCAAAGAATCCGCCTGTATAAACCATACCAACAATGCAAAGAGCAATAAGAATTACAACAGGAAGAATGAGGTCAATAACCTTACCTTTTGTTGAAATAGGTGTTTCATCAACGTTTGCATAAGGTCTTGATTCAGTTGTATAAAGGTCACCATTCAGCGCATTTTTTTCGTGCTTTTTCATTGGACCAAAGTCAATGTCAAAAGCAGAAATCACAACAACCATAAGAATTGTAAGTAATGCATAAAGGTTAAAAGGAATAGTCTTAATGAAAAGCTCAAGACCATCTGTACCCTCTACAACACCACTAACTGCTGCTGCCCAAGAAGAAATTGGAGCAATAATACAAACCGGTGCAGCAGTAGCATCAATAATATAAGAAAGCTTTGCACGCGAAATCTTGTGTGAATCAGTTACAGGTCGCATAACGCTACCAACTGTAAGGCAGTTAAAATAATCATCAACGAAAATTAATGCACCAAGACCAAAAGTAGCAAGCATTGCACCTTTTCTTGATTTAATCTTTTTCTTTGCCCATTCACCATAAGCACGGCTACCACCTGCTTTGTTCATAAGTATAACAATAATACCAAGAACAACAAGGAATATAATAATACCCATATTCCAAGTATCAGCAAGTTTACCAATAAATCCATCAGTCATAATTGTGTTGAACATTGTTTCTAAGCTGAATCCATTAGGACCAACTGCATAAAGTCCACCACCAACTAAAATACCAACGAAAAGTGATGAATAAACTTCTTTAGTGATAAGTGCAAGTGCAATAGCAATTACTGGTGGAAGCAATGAGAAAATTGTAGAATGAAATCTTGCTACATATTCTTCTTCCGCAGTGCCTTCAGCAAAAGAAACTATTGTCATTGTCATAATTAAAACAACTACAATTGCAATTACCGCTAAAATTTTAGTAGTGAATTTGCGTTTCATTTTTTACATCTCCTTTTATTGTATTGAAATGAAATATAACTTTTCAATACATATAAATATGCTAAAAAGATACCATATTTAGCACATTTTGTCAATGCAAATCAAATAAAATAGAATATTAATAAATTGGCATTCACAAATAGCAAAATTGTGTTATAATAATATAAAAAGTTTTGGAGTTGAGTCTATGATAAAAAACGAAGCAATGTTTAAATTAAGTTATGGATTATTTATTTTAAGCGCTCACGAAAATGGAAAAGATAACGCTTGTATTATAAACACAGCGTGTCAAATTACTGATAATCCAAAAAAACTCACTATTGCAGTTAACAAAAGCAACTATACTTGTGAAATGGTTCAAAATACAAAGAAATTTACAATATCCGTACTTTCAACCGATGCTACATTTGACTTAGTTAAAAGATTCGGCTTTGCAAGTGGTCGTGATACAGACAAATTCACTGGTCATAACGACCATTATAGAACTGAAAACGGTACCTTCTTCATTTGTGAAGGCACAAACGCATATATTTCTTGTACTGTTACTAATTCTATTGATTGTGGCTCACATATGCTATTTATTTGTGATGTTACTGAAGCGGAAACATTATCAGATGCGCCGTCAGCAACATATCAATATTATTTTGACCATATTAAGCCAAAACCTGAAGATAAAAAGAAAAAAGGTTATGTTTGTAAAATTTGTGGCTATATTTACGAGGGTGATGAATTGCCTGAAGATTTTATTTGTCCTCTTTGTAAGCACGGTGCTGAAGATTTTGAGCCATTAGAATAAAATTAAAGCGTAGCAACCACTAAAGGTTGTTACGCTTTTTTAATGTTTTAATTTGATTTTCAGTTAAATAACCTTTTGATATTAAATGTTTAATAATTTGAATTTTTTCTTGCTCAGTTATGTATTTTTTCTGCATTTTTATCACCATTAAATAATATGCAGAAAAAAGGAAAATATTACTTTAAGATTTCAGTTTTTTCAACTCTACTATATACAACACTTGCACATTCTTTACAAATTGTATGCTCAAGTACAGTTGCAAAAGACTTGATTTTGTCACGATATACAGCACCATCATTAATTTGATAGCCTTTTGTTAAGTTTTTTGAACCACAATATGGACATTCTTCAATAATTATATTTTTCATACCATTTACCTCTTGTTCTTCTTGTTATAAATTAAATACACAATTACACTTAAAACGATAGCAAAACCAGCTACAAATAATGATGTTACTATCTTAATGTTTACATTATCACTGTTGGTATTATCAATATTATTACTATTATTTGTGCTTACTTCAGGAATAATAGTAGTTTCCAACTCATTTGTTAGAGTTTCTACTGTTGTACTTTCAGTTGGTTCAACCTTTTCGGTAGTTGTATTAATAATTTTAACTGTTGCGTTTTGTATTGAATATGCGAGTTTTTCGGCATTTAAATCTACAAAATCGCCTGCGCTTGGAATTGTAATTTTTATATCACTTTCACCTGCGGCATTTTCAAGAGCCTTAAACTTAACAGTAAATAAAATTCCATTGGATGTTACTGCTGAATTAGGTGACAAATAAGTAAATCTAACCGTACTATTTGAAAGTGGTTTTATGCTTACCATTGCATTTTCATCAATAATTTTTCCTTTTTCAGAGGACACATACTCAAGCATTGTTTCATCATAAGCAAGGTCAATTACTGCACCGCCAAGCTGTGAATTATCACTAATAAAAAGTTTAATTTCAAATTCATCACCTGCATAAACTTTTACATCAGACAACTTTAATTCAACATTATTCTTTGCAAATACCGGAGTAATAAAAATTGTTGTGAGCAATATTAAAACAGTTAAAAATACTGTAAATATTTTTTTCATTAAAATCACCACAAATATAATAACATAAAAGAAATAATAATACAAGAAAAATCCTCCCTATTGGGAGGATTTACTTAATCTTTTAAAGATGAACTTAAAAATTCCTTTAATCGTGGGCTTTGAGGATTATCAAATACATCAGTCGGTGTGCCAGTTTCTTCAATAATGCCATCAGCCATAAATATAACTTTATCTGAAACATTCTTTGCGAAATTCATTTCGTGAGTAACAATAATCATTGTAGTATTACCATCACGAAGCTCACGAATAACTCTAAGAACTTCGCCAGTAAGCTCAGGGTCAAGCGCACTTGTTGGCTCATCAAAGCAAAGAATTTTAGGTGAAAGCATTAAAGCACGTGCAATAGCAACACGTTGCTGTTGACCACCTGAAAGTTCACAAGGATAAGCATTAACTTTATCTTCAAGCCCTACCCTTTTAAGAAGGTCAATAGCACGGTCATCAATTTCCTTAAGCTTTTCCTTGTCACCATTCTTTACATTTTCAAGAAGTTGAACTGCGAGTGTAAGATTTCTAAGAATACTATACTGTGGAAAAAGATTAAATGACTGAAATACAAGTCCAAAATTTAATCTTTTTTGACGAAGTTGAGAATCCTTTTCGTTAAGATTAGTTGAAAAGTCAACTAATAAATCATCATCAACAATAATTTTACCATACTCAGCAGACTCCAAAAAATTCAAGCATCTAAGTAAAGTTGTTTTACCACTACCAGAGGAACCAATAATTGATAAAACCTCACCTTTTTCTAATGTGAAACTTATATCTTTAAGAACTTCAATATCACCGAAGCTCTTTTTAATATTTTCTACTTTTAATATAGACATTTTAATTAACTCCGATAATAATCAAATTTCTTCTCAATATAGTTAAACAACAAAGTAAGAGCGCCACAAAACGCGAGGAAGAATAACGCTGTATAGAACAACGGCCAAATTATACCCTTACTTGAGAAGTTTGTTGCTTCCATAAGAATTTCAGAAACTGCAATAACACGAGCTAATGAAGTGTCTTTAACAAGCGTGATAATTTCATTGCTCATTGGTGGAATAATACGCTTTACAACCTGCATTAAAACAACTTTAAAGAAGATTTGCGATTTAGTCATACCAAGCACTTGACCTGCTTCATATTGACCTTTTGGAATACTTTCAATTCCACCTCTATAAATTTCCGAAAAATATGCGGCATAGTTAATAACAAAAGCAATAAGTGCTGCGGTCATACGTGATTTCATCGGTGTATTAAACAACAATCCTGGCACGTAAAAAACCACAAAAAGCTGGAGCATCAGAGGCGTACCTCTGATGACCCAGACAAAAGCTTTTGTTACAAACTTAATTATTTTAATTTTTGACATTGACCCCATGGAAATTATTAAACCTAAGGGCAATGAGAACAACAGTGTTGCTCCAAATAAATAACAGTTTTGAAAAAACCCTTTAAATAACTCAAGGGTAACCTGAACAAAAGACATTGATTAACTCCTTGATTAGTCAGCTTTAACTACGCCAACTTGTTTATTTTGCATATATGGAATTGAGATTTGCATATTTTCTTCTCTTTCAGGGGTAATTGTCATACCATTCCAGATGCAGTCAATATTTTTACTTGCAAGCTCAGTTTCTTTTGCATTCCAGTCAATTTCTTGGAATTTAACTTCAAGACCAAGTTTTGCAGCAACAGCTTTTGCAAATTCAGTTTCAAAACCGATAAGCTCGCCGTTCTCATCTTTATAGTTCATTGGTGCAAAGTATGTAATACCAACAACAAGTGTACCCTTATTCTTAATATATTCCCAGTCTGATTCTTCAGCATCTACTTCTTTGTATGTGCCGTCACCAAGAAGAAGGTCTTGAAGCTTATACTTTGTAGCAATTGTATTAAGTGTACCATCAGCTTTAAGTTCATTGATAGCTTTATTTACATAGTTTACAGCATCTGAACCTTTTCTAAATGCAATACCATATTCTTCAGGTGAGAAAGATGCATCTTCAACTACCTTAAGGTTTGCAAAATCTGTGCCTTCACCGATTGAACCGATTGACATTACATAGTCAACAACTGCCATATCAGCTGTACCTGAAGAAACTTCCATAAGAGCTTTAGCTTGTGTATCAACAGGTGTTTTTGTGTAAGCTGCAAAGTATTCGTTTGCATTCATAACCTCTTCACCAGCTGAACCTGCTTCAGCAACAACGATTTGTGCTGTTTCGCCACAACCTGCGAAACAAAGTGCCATCATGAGCGCTGCCATTACAACAGCAAGAATTTTTTTCATTTTCATAGTGATTTCTCCTTCGCTTTAGCGTAGTAAAGTATTAATGTGGTATCATAATAGCACACAAAAATCACCTTGTCAACACTTTTTTCAAAAAATTTTTAAATTTTTTAATAATTTTTCAACTTTTATGCATTCTTCCTTAGTTTCTCTTGATTTTTTCAACACTAAAGCAATAGAAGACATAACAATTACACCAAGAACACTTGCTGAAAAAAAGCTCATTGCGTTCATCTTATATAAGTATAATAAATACAAAAGCACAGCAAAAACTGCTAAAATATAAACTATTCTAATTAATGGGTCATAAAGCTTATCGTAAACCATTGCATATTCAATATATGTGCCATTTTCATCTTCACCAATATCTAAAAGATAGTGGTATCTATCAAATGTCATTGGTTGAAGTTGTTTATTTCGTGCATAAATATATTTTACCTTATACATTTTATCAAGTTTATAGTACTTGCCAAAAATTCCAGTCATATCATCTTCTGCAGTTGGAATTTTAAAGCTTGCATTAATTTTTTCACGAATTTCTAATGTTGTGCCATCAATGTAAACCTTTTTTGTTTCAGTTATTTGTTTGTAATGAATTTTATTTATTTTCATTTTTATCACCATATTTATTCTATAATAATTTCTTGCAAGTTTCAAGTTGATATGGTATATTTAATTGAATAAAAATTGAGGTGTAAATGTGAAAAGTTTTACTATCAACAAAAATGATGCTGACCAACGACTTGACAAATTTATAAGCAAATCCGTTCCCCTTCTTCCAAAAACACTTATGTATAAGTATATAAGAATTAAGAGGATTAAGGTTAACGGTAAGCGTGCTGAGATTTCAACAAGACTAAATCTCGGTGACATTGTTGATATGTATATTAATGACGAGTTCTTTGAAAAAGCACCTGAAAAGTATGATTTTCTTAAAGCGTCTAAAAATCTTAAAATAATTTACGAAGATGAAAATATAATATTATGTGATAAAAAAGTTGGCATACTCTCCCACCCTGATGATAACGAATATATAGATACACTTATAGGTAGAATAAAGCGTTATTTATATGAAAAGGGTGAATATGCTCCTGATGATGAAAACTCATTTGTACCATCACTTGTGAATCGTATAGACCGCAACACCGGCGGAATTGTAATTGCAGCAAAAAACGCTGAAACACTTCGTATTCTTAACCAAAAAATGAAAGACCGCGAATTGCATAAGTTTTATCTATGCATAGTCCATGGCGATTTGAAAAAGAAAAGTGGACTACTTGAAGGTTATCTTATTAAAGACGAAACCAAAAATAAGGTCACAGTTTCTAAAAAGAAAACAGATGATTCAAAGGAAATCCGCACAAAATATAATGTAATAGATACTATTGATGATTTATCCCTTATTGAGGTTGAATTACTTACTGGTCGTACACATCAAATTAGAGCACACTTTGCATCTATAGGTCATCCACTTTTAGGTGATGGAAAATACGGCACTAATGCTCAAAATAAAAAGTATGGCTACAAAAAGCAATTCTTATATTCATACAAACTTGTATTTGACTTCACAACAGATGCAGGAATTTTGGAATACTTAAACCATAAAGAATTTGAAGTTGACGATGTTTGGTTTAAGAACGAGTTTTATAACAAGGGTTTATAATTATGGAAATCAACGATAAAATCAAGCAGATAGTTGAAGAAAAACTAAACACAAAAGTTTTATGCATTACTAACATAGGTAGTGGTGCAACTGCAACTGCATACTCTATTGAAATTCAAGACAAACCTTATAAAATCGTTGTTAAATCAGGTAAATATACAGAATTACTTTGTGAAGAAAAGAAAATGCTTGATTATCTTGAATCAAAAGTCAGTTTCAAAATCCCCGTAACATATTTTTATGTAGAATATGATGAAACGGGATTTCTTGGAATGGAATTTATTGAAGGCGTTTGTGGAAATGATAAAAAAATACACCGTATAAAAAACAAGAAACATCTTGCAAACAATATAATTGATTGTTTTGAAAATATGCAAAGTGTTCATAATGATAAATTTGGTTTTTATGAAAATGCTATTTATGACAGTTGGCAAGAATTTTATTGGGACTTTTTCAAATCCACCTATTCATTTGCATTAGATAAATACAATAATGGTGATATTAAAAAAGTTGTAATTGATGCATTAAAACTTATTGAACTTAATTTTGGTGAGATTTTTAATGACGTAAGCAAAACTCCTTGTATTTCACATGGGGATTTTTGGGTGAATAACATGATTCTTGACACCAACAAATGCGAAGTAGCAGGAATTTTTGACCCTAATAATGTAGCGTGGGTTGAGCCTGAGTATGAAATTTTTGCTATAACGGTTGGATATGGCAAAAATCTAAAACTTTATAAGACTTACAAGAAGAGAAAAACAACAAGTAAATATTGTGACTTAAAAATTGAGTTGTATGCACTTGTAAATGAAATTGATTGGTATAAAAAACTTGAATTTTGTCCAATGGACTACTTACATTACAGGTCAAAACGACTTATTAAACAAATTAAAAAGAATAAATTAAAAAGGACGGTTTAAAACCGTCCTTTTTATGTATTAGCCAAGAAGCCATTTATATTTTTCTACACTATAAAGTGGTAACCATGGTAAAAGAATTGGTACTCGTTTGACATACTCCTGATATTCAGGGTCATTGCCATAGTTTTTATTTTGTCGTATTTCAAGTCGTCTTGCTCCGCCAAACATTATGTAAACAATAGCAACATAACCTGAGATTGCACAAATCCATTGCAAAGCACCATTGAGTGCTGTAGTACCCGAACAAAAAACGCCTGTCCAAATAAGTATCTCACCATAATAGTTAGGGCAACGAACAATTTTAAATAAACCTACATCACAAAAACGGTTTGGATTTTTCTTTTTAAAGTTATTCTTTGTAATATCTGATGCAGTTTCAAGAATAATACCAAGAGCCATAATAACTACACCAATAATCGCCGCAATATCAGTTTTTACTCCATTTTGTAAACGGAATAAAATAGGACAAGTTTGGCAAACATAAAGGATTCCACACGAAACCCATATAAAGAATTTTGCAACAAACTTCATATTAGAGCCATCTTTAATTTCAGTCTTCATTGTGTTTTGATATGATTTGCTTTTCAATTCACGTCTAAGCAAATACAAACCTAAACGCAAACCATAAACTATGCAAAGAAGTGCCAAAATTACTGTAACAATTTCTAATGATTTCCAGAACATTACAAGCATTGCAACACCAATACCTGCTACAGCAAATCCATAGCCAATAGAAATAAACCATACAAATTTTTTATAGCCAACAGCACACATTACAAGTGCCACTGCAAATGCAATTAAAAAATACATACTCGTTTCCTACCCTTTCTTATTTAATCATTTCAGCAAATTGTTCTTCATTAATTATTGTTACGCCTAAATCAACAGCTTTTTGGAGTTTAGAGCCTGCTGCCTCACCTGCTAAAACATACGTTGTTTTCTTTGATACTGAGGAAGATGCTTTTCCACCATATAACTCAATAATCTCTTGTGCTTCTTTTCTACCATAAGTTGATAGTGTTCCTGTAAGCACGAAAGTCATACCCTCAAAGCGATTGTCTTTAATTTCACGCTGACTTTCCATATTAAGACCAAAGTTTTTAAGGTCTTCAATCATTTGTTTTGTTTGGTCTAACGCGAAAAACTCAACAACTGAATCAGCCATAATCTCGCCAAAACCTTCAATAGAAAGTATTTCTTCTTTAGATGCTGAAACTATACTGTCAATTGTTAAAAAGTGGTCTGAGAGTAATTTTGACGCTTTTTGACCTATATGACGTATGCCGAATGCAAAAAGCAACTTTGATAAATCGTTTTGTTTAGACTTTTCAATAGCATTTCGCATATTATCAGCACTCTTTTTACCCATACCTTCAAGTGCTGCAATCTTATCATAATCAATACAATAAATATCGGCAATTTTACCGATTAGGCCTTGATTTAACAATGTTTCAAGCAAAGAATCGCCGAGTCCTTCTATATTCATAGCATCACGAGAACAGAAATGAATAAGCACTCGTAATAATTGAGCAGGACAATCATGATTATCGCAACGAATTGCGGCTTCACCATCTTCACGATGCACAGGAGAATTACATGATGGACAAAACTTTGGCATTTCATAAGGTAAAGCATTATCTTCGTGTTTTACTACTGAAAGCACTTCAGGAATAATATCTCCCGCCTTACGAATTATAACTGTATCACCAATTCTTATGCCTTTTTCAGTTATAAAATCCTGATTGTGAAGTGTTGCACGACTGACAGTTGACCCTGCAACTAATACTGGCTCAAACACTGCAGTTGGTGTAAGCACACCTGTTCTTCCAACATTGATTTCAATATCAATAAGTTTAGTTTGTTTCTCTTCAGGTGGGTATTTATACGCCAGTGCCCATTTAGGGAACTTAGCAGTACTACCTATTGTTTCACGCATTGAAAAATCATCAGTTTTAATAACTGCACCATCAATATCAAATGGTAATGTGTAACGAATATCACCAATACGCTCAATTTCTTTTAAAGTATCATTAATATTATTAAATTTGTTATAGAATGGAACTGTCTTAAATCCTAATTCTTTTAAAAACTCAAGAGATTCATAATGACCTTTAATACTAGCGCCCTCAACCTGTTGAATATTGAAAACATAAATATCAAGGTTACGCTCAGCAGTAATTTTAGGATTTTTTTGTCTTATGCTTCCTGCTGCCGCATTTCTTGGATTTTTAAATGGTTTCTCGCCATTTAACTCTTGCTTTTCAACAATCTTTAAGAAAACATCACGCGGCATATAAACTTCACCGCGAACTTCAATAAAAGGAATATCCTTTTTAAGTCGCAATGGTATTGTTTTAACAGTACGAAGATTTGCAGTAATATCTTCACCTTGAACGCCATCACCACGAGTTGAACCACGAGTAAAGACGCCATTTGTGTATTCAAGAGAAACTGAAAGACCATCAATTTTTGGTTCTACAACATATTCAGCATCTGAAAAATACTCTTTAACTCTTCTATCAAAATCACGAACTTCCTCGTGAGAAAAAGCATCTTGTAAGCTTTCCATTTTAACAGTATGAACAACTGTCTCAAAAAGTCCGTCAGCCTGACCGCCTACTCTATGAGTCGGTGAATCAGCAGTTAATAGTTCAGGATATTCTTTTTCAATTGAGTCTAATTCACGCATAAGCATATCATACTCATAATCTGAGATATCGTTTTCATTTTCAACATAATAACGATAAATATGATGATTTAATTCTTTCCTTAATTGCTCAGCTCTTAATTTTTTTTGCTCAAAATCAGTCATTTATTTCACCTTTAAATTAATCGCCTTTTTGATAATTATTTACTCATTTTTGGATATAATGTATCATGGTGATTTTTTTGAAAAAATTTATTATTTATTTAATAATATTTATACTTGGCGGTTTTGGTTATGGTTCTTTAGAAATAGGGTTTCGTGGATATACACACTGGTCAATGATTATAACCGGAGGTTCCGCTTTTTTGTGCCTTTACATTATAAATGAAACATTTGAAAATGCACAAATTTATCAAAAAGCATTATTAGGTGCGTTTGTAATAACAATTTTAGAATTAACTGTGGGATTAGTTGTTAATAAAATGTTTAGTTTAGCCGTCTGGGATTACACAAACACACCCTTTAACCTTTTAGGAATTATTTCGTTACCATTTAGTTTTTGCTGGTATGTTATTTCTTATATATCATTTATAATTTTTAAAATAATTAAAAGAATTACTGCACAGCTGATACTCTATATACCTTTACACCGTGGGATTCAACTTCAGCGGAAATAATATCATTTACTACTGTTTCAGTTTTATCCCATAACTCTTTACATAAATACTTATCAGCCTTTGGCAAAGTAACATTTACAATATTATGTAAATCCGCAATAGAATATTTCATATTTACTTTTGAAAAGCCTTTATTAAAGAAGCAAATTGCAACGTCGTTATTCTCAAGTGGTTTTACAAGAACATCATTTAACCCATTTGTTTTTACTCTTGAACATTGAATTCCAAGCTTATCTTGGTCAATGGCAATAACATCTTTATTCGTTAAAATTTCAAGGATTTTGCTATCAGTATCAACTGTACCATCAGCCTTAATAAAATCACGAATATCATTACCGAGGATAAGTGGCGCTGCCATCATAGCCCACAAAGTAAAGTGAGATTTGTTTTCCTCGTAAGTAAGTTTTCCATTACCAACTTCAAGCATATCTGGGTCGTTAAATGCACCTGGTTGTGCATATTTATCAAGTCTAACATTAACTTCATAAATTCCAACAACAGATGTCCAATTTGGTTGAATGTCAGGTGTTGTTCTCCAAATATTACCTGCCTTGCCGCCCCATTTCCAAGGTTTATTCCAACCCCATTCGCAAATTGAATAAAGAATTTTCTTTTCTTCACAGTTGTTTTCTTGAGCATATTTTCTTGTTGCACGAACTAACTCTTTACCCATATTTTCATATTGCATTGCAGCACTATCCATTGGTGAACCAACTGGATTAGCTATAGTAATTGAGTTTTTACCCTCTTTAAGGTTAATTTTGATTTGTCTTCTACCCTCACGAGAAAATGCTTTTTGTTCAGCAATATAAAAATCGTATTTATCAGTATTATTAACTGTAACAACACAAAATTGACCCTTGCAGGTATTCTTTCGCATTACAATAGTTAAAATGTATTCACCATCACTTGGAACAGTAATATTATTAAATTCAATTGTACCCATTCCACTACAAAGACCCTTAACATAAG
Source organism: Candidatus Fimenecus sp. (assembly GCA_045615405.1). Lineage (GTDB taxonomy): Bacteria > Bacillota > Clostridia > Oscillospirales > Acutalibacteraceae > Fimenecus. The sequence goes on along the minus strand of JAZLET010000089.1, from coordinate 14,799 downwards.
ATTTACCATCTTCTTCGTTAACTACTTTTGCTTCACCTTTAAGTTTTGCATCTTTTGCAGAGAAAATAAGTTCACCGTCAATTCCTTCACCGCCAATTGAAATACTATCAATATATGGCGCGTTTGTAGGAATAAGTACATGATGGCAATAGTCGTATTTAAAATACTCAACGCCCCACTCAGCAAAGGTTTCAGCGTCAATACTCTCATTATAAAGAGATGCAGGTAAATCTTCGCAAGTGAGAGTACCATTTGATGAGTAAATACCAAGCTTTAATCCCATATCATTCACTTGCTCAACAAGCCACTTAATACCATGTGGAAATGTTGTTAAATCGCCTTGCATTCTACCATTTTCATCACGCATTGAAGATTGCCAACAGTCATCAAGATTAATGTAAACATAACCAGCATCAGCAAGTCCTGATTCTTTAACCGCTTTTGCAATTTGAAGAATTACATTTTCATCAATTCTATGTCTAAAATTATTCCAGCTTGACCAACCCATTGGCGGTGTTAAAGCCGCACCGTTATTATACATTTCATCTTTTGAATAGTGTATTTTTGTTTTTGCAAGTGCTTTTTTAACTTCACAACGTGGACATATATCTTTTTTCTTTAAATATAAAATGCTACTGCCAATCGCAGCACCAATTGTTGCAACTCCCGATAATACAGCTAAACCTTTTTTCATAATAATACCTCATATAAAAAATAGGTCAGATGATATTTTAGCATCATCTGACCTTTCTTTACGGCCTAATGCCGATTAATTATTCTTCAACTGGAGTTTCTTCTACAGGAACTTCAACTACTTCTTCAGTTGCAGCTTCTTCAACTACAGGTGGCTCAATAAGAACTTTAATTGAAAGACTAACGCGTTTCTTATCAAAGTCAATTTCCATAATCTTTGCTCTAACAACATCGCCCACTTTAAGAACTTCAGCAGGTGTACCAATGTGTTTATGAGCAATTTGTGAAATATGAATAAGACCATCAACACCAGGAATAATTTGTGCAAAAGCACCGAATGATGTAAGACTTACAATCTTAACGTCAGCTTCACTATCTACTGGATAGTCACGCTTAAGAATTTCCCAAGGATTGTCCTCAACCTTTTTGTAGCCAAGAGAAATCTTCTTGTTTTCACTGTCAAGTTCTTTCACATATACTTCAACAGTATCACCAACGCTTACAACTTCTGATGGATGCTTAATTCTTTGCCATGAAAGCTCTGAAATATGTACCATACCGTCAACACCACCAAGGTCAACAAATGCACCATAGTTTGTAAGACTTCTAACCGTACCTGTATAAACTGCACCTTCTGAAACGTTTGCCCAAAAAGCATCTTCAACTTCTTTGCGTTTTGAAGCTGCTACTTCACGAATTGAACCAACAACTTTTCTTCTCATCTTATTAACTTCAATGATTTTATATTCAACTGTAGTTTTGAGAAGGTCTTCAAGTGAGTCATTTCTTCTCATTTTAGCAAGTGATGCAGGAACAAATACTTTAACCGCACCACTTTGAACGAATACACCTTTGTTATCACCAACAATACCTGTTACAACGCCTGTGTGAATTGTATCGTCAGCTTCTAAGCCTTCCCAAATAGCGCCACGGTCATAAAGTTTCTTTGAAAGCTTGATTGTGCCTTCAACATCATTTGTTTTCATGATGCGAAGCTTAATTTCATCGCCAACTTTCAATTCAGCTTTTGGGTCAGCTGATGGGTCGTCACTATATTCATCAAAAGGAACATATCCTGTATGTTTTCTACCAGCGATTTCAACTTGAATTTCAGTAGCAGTAAAGCCAACAACTGTACCTACTACATTCTGGTCAGAACTCATAGCGCTTAATGATTCCTCAAGCATTTGCTCAAAGCCTGTTTCCTCCATATTAATTGTGTTTGTGTTTTCAAATTTCTCGGACATAGTTCTTATTACCTCCTTAATTATACTGTCAGGTGTTGAAGCACCAGCAGTAACGCCTATTGATTGAACATCACATAAAGCTATGTCCTGAAGCTCTTCTGCTGTTTCAATCAAATAAGTCGGGCAGTTTGGCTCACACACCGCTTTTAGTTTAGCAGTATTAGAGCTTGTACGACCACCAATAATTATCATCGCATCATTTTCTTTTGATAATTTCAGTGCTTCTGCCTGTCTTTCTTCGGTCGCACTACATATTGTATCAAAAATTATTGCATTTGTATATAGTAATTTTATATTTTTTACACATTTTTTCCATTCTTTTGTGCTAAAAGTTGTTTGAGAAACGACAATAAATGGTTTTTCTGTTGAAAAAGTGTTTTCAGTAAAAATTATATCTAATTCTTCTATAGAATTAAAGACAAAGCACTTACCTTTACAATAGCTTTTTATGCCTATAACCTCTGGGTGATTTTTGTCACCTGCAATAAGCACAGGTATATCTTTAGCGGACTCTTTTTCAACAATTTTATGAATCTTTTTTACAAACGGACATGTTGCATCAATATAATCTAATGACTTATCTTCGCAAAATCTTAATATATCTTTTTCCACACCATGAGTGCGAATAACCACCTTTTTATTAGCAACAGCCTCATTGATATCATCAATAATATTTACACCCTTGTTTTCTAAATCAGTAACAACTTGTGGATTATGAATGATAGGGCCAAGTGTACAAACATTTACACCATCAGTTACTAAATCATAAAGCATATTAACTGCCCTATTTACACCAAAGCAAAAGCCAGCAGTTTTTGCAAGAGTTATTTTTATTGAACTTTGCTTTTTAACATTTGGGGACATTATAATTTCTCCTCAACTGTTTCAACAATTTTATCTATAGATTCTTCAAGAGTATAATTTGTTGTATTTACAATAATTGAATCCTCAGCAGGCTTCAATGGTGCAATTTCACGATGAGAATCGTTGTAATCACGAACACGCAAATCATCAAGCACTTCTTGGTAAGTCACTGTACTACCCTTTTCTTGAAGTTCTTTATATCTTCTCATTGCTCTTTCGGTATCATCAGCAGTCAAGAAAATTTTAACTTGAGCGTTTGGAAGAACAACTGTGCCGATATCACGACCATCCATAATGCAGTTATTTTTTGCTGCAATATCACGTTGCAAATCAAATAAAAATGCACGGACTGAAGGAATTGCGGACACATTAGAAGCAGCCATAGATGCTTCAGGAAGTCTAATTTCAGTTGAAACATCATCGCCATTTAAGAAAACGTGTTGAACGCCATCAATAAACTTTAATTCAACTGTGATTTCACTAAGGATTGCACCAACACCCTCAGCATCAGTTGTTACAATATTTTTACGAAGACAGTAAACGCCAACCGCTCTATAAAGAGCACCTGTATCAACATAAATATATCCCAATTTTTGTGCAGCTGCGCGAGCAACTGTACTTTTACCTGCACCAGCAGGTCCATCAATAGCAACATTAATCATAGTTTTACACCTCATCTATTTTACTTGCGGAAATTCCCGCTAAATGTCCTGTTGAAAATGCGATTTGCAAATTAAAGCCGCCTGTATAGCCATCACAATCAATTACTTCACCTGCAAAATACAATCCTTTACAAAGTTTACTTTCCATTGTTTTGGGATTAATTTCACTTACCTTTATACCACCAGCAGTAACGATTGCCTCAGAAATATCGTTAAAATCCATTACAGTTAATTTAATAGATTTTATGGTATCAACCAATGCCTTTCGCATTTCTTTTGTTATTTGATTAATTTTTTCAGATTGTCTAATTTGAGATAATCTCAAAACGGGTGAAATCAAAGATTTTGGAAGCAATAAAGCCAAAACATTTGAAATTGATTTGTTACTGTTATCAGCAAAATCACGAAGTATTCTTGCATCAAGTTTTTCATGAGAAAGTGCAGGTTTTAAGTCAAGATATATTTCATATCTGCCCTTTTCCATATCTCTCATATGAGCACTTGACGATAAAATCATTGGTCCTGATACACCAAAATGTGTAAACAGCATTTCGCCAAAATCATCATAGATTTCCTTTTTCTTTTTAGTATCAAAAACTTTAATTGCAACATTTTTAAGCGAAAGCCCCATACATTCACTGCACAACCCTTCACGACAAACAAGTGCCGAAAGTGATGGCTTTAATTCAGTTACTGTATGACCTACACTTTTTGCAAGTTCATAACCATCACCAGTAGAACCAGTGCGAGGATATGAAAGACCACCTGTTGCAATAATAACTGAGTCTGCATAATAGGTGTTTCCCGATTCAGTTTCAACGCCTTTTATTTCGTTGTTTTCGCTAATTAAAGCTTTAACTCGTTCCGTTTTACGCTTGACACCAGTATCAATTATAAATCTATTTAGAGCATCAACAATGTCAACTGCTTTATCGCTCACCGGAAAGACACGATTACCACGCTCAACCTTTAACTGAACACCATAATCTTCAAAGAAATCCATAACATCACGATTATCAAATAATGAATATGCGCTGTAAAGAAATCTTCCGTTACCTGGAATATTTTGAATGAACGACTGAACATCATCAACATTATTTGTAACATTACATCTGCCTTTACCAGTAATCATAACTTTACGAGCTATTTTTTCATTTTTTTCAAGAAGCAATACATCAGCACCATTTTCAGCTGCAAAACCGGCTGCCATTGTACCCGCAGCACCTGCACCAATTACAATTACTTTTTTACTCATTTTCGTCACCAACCGATTTATCATAAACCTGATATTCATCCCATATTCTTTCAAGTTTATTGAAATTGTTGTAAACCTCATCACGACGACTAAAAGTAACAGCAACAATTAAAGCATTAATAAGACTTAGCGGAGCAACAAGAGAATCAACTACTGAAACCATGTCACTTTTTGCAACAAGAATATTATCAGCAAATTCTGCAATTGGAGAATCGGCGGAATCGGTAATCGCAATAATCTTTGAGCCACGGTCATTAATAAAGCGAAGTGCATTGATAGTTTGCTTAGAATAACGTGGAAAACTAATTGCAACGCAAACATCCTCATCACTTATTCTAAACATTTGCTCAAAAATTTCACTACCATTTGAAGCGTCAATCAAAACAACATTTTCAAAAACTGGATTCAAATAAAAATGCAAAAAACTTGCAAGTGATGCCGAGCTACGAGCACCAAGTATGTATATTTTTCGTGCATTATTAATTGTATCAACCGCTCTTGAAAATTCTTCAGTTGAAACCTGTTCTAAAGTGCTACGAATAAGTTCAATATCACCATTTAGTACTTTTTTAATAGCATCTTGTTCACCGATAAGCGTACTTGAAACTTCCATTCTTTGAACTGCAGTAAGTTTAGACTTAATCATTTGCTGAAGTTCTTTTTGAAGTTCAGGATATCCTTTGAATCCCATTTCTGTTGCAAAACGAACAACTGTAGATTCACTTACCCCTACCTTTTCGCCTAACTTTGATGCCGTCATAAAAGCTGCCTTATCATAGTTACCAGTAATATAGGCAACAAGTTTTTTATGGCCCTTTGATAGCTTTTTAGTTTTTATATCAATTCTTGAAAAAATAAAATTTTTCACCAAAACATCTCCGTAAAAATAATATCAAGTTAAAGTAAATGATACATTTTTTTGCATTAAAAATCAAGCAAAATGCAAGAATTCCTGCAAATTATTTCATTTTAACAAGTGAGTATGTCTTTTCAGTAGAAGAAATTCCATTCTTTTGTAAAGAAAGGTTATATAAACTCGTAGATTTATCTTCAAGTTCAAATATTCTCGTAGCTTCATATAAATTAAGATTCACTATATCTGAGTAGTTCACAACATAAGGTAATTTACAGTTTTTCGCAAGATTACCGAGAATGTTACTAACGTTAATGTTAAATCCTAATAACCGACAATACGGCACTGTGAATTTTAACTCATCCGCAGTTACGCTCATTATACTTGAAAGCACCGCTCGTCTTATTCTTGAATGAGTAAATCGTTTAGTTTTAACTTTATCATAAATTTCGTTAAGATGTGAGCAAGTTTTAACTGCTGAAAAAATTCTATTTTCAAGACCTTCTGCCATATTTGCAATATTAGGTTTATTTTCATTCATACGCAAAAGTGCAAGTCCAACAAAGTCAAACTTATCATAATTAAGATAATTTTCTTCCGCTAAAGCACTCTTATATAACTCAAATGTATTTTGAGGCACAAATTCATTAAAATCTTTACCATCTTTTATAAGATTACGAATATGTGTTGCTGATGCAAATGAATCTACCGCATAGTCATCATTATAATTTGCACCTTTTCTATTTACGATTATTGGATTGATATTGTAATTATTCTTCCTAATCGCAGTTAGATATTCTATAGCAAGAATATTGTTAGGAGTTGAAATATCACAATCACAATCATATTCATTAAATGCTAACTGGCGAGCAGTTGGGTAATTAACACCACTTTTAAGATGTTTTTTTATTTTAATATCAAAATCATTTGAAAGAATTACATCAACAGCACTTTGAAGTTGAGCAATAGATGCATTTTCACTACCGAATGCAATTTTATCACAACCAAAGGAGTATAAAATTTTAACCGCGCTTGATGCAAAAATTTCCGCAGATGCTGTTGCATATACAAAAGGCAATTCAAGTACAAAATCAGCACCATTCATAAGTGCTGATTTTACCCTTAATTCTTTTGGAAAAATTGCAGGCTCTCCCCTTTGTACAAAATTACCACTCATAACACATACAACAATATCTCCGTCTTTTTTGACAGAGTCAATTAAATACTTATGGCCATTATGAAAAGGGTTAAATTCGCATACGATTCCAATTACGGACATAAAGTTACCTCTTTTTCAAAATATTAGTAAAAGAAACCTTGAAATTAATTTAATATGAGTATATAATAATACAGGTTTAAATTTACTTCAAGAAAAATTTTTGAATGGAGATGTAAATAATGAAAATTCTTGTTATTAACGCAGGTAGTTCATCACTCAAATATCAGCTTATTGATATGTATGATGAAAGTGTAATTGCAAAGGGTATTTGCGAAAGAGTTGGAACTCCTGAAGCTTGTATTAGCTTTAAGGCTCCTGATGGAGAAAAAATCAAGTATAATGCTCCTATGAACAATCATACTGAAGCATTTACTGTGGTTAAACAAGCACTTACTGAAGGTGAATACAAAGTAATTGACGACATTAGTGAAATTACAGCAGTTGGTCACCGTGTTGTTCAAGGTGGCTCACTTTTCAATAAGAGTGTTCTTATTAACGATGAAGTAATTGCAGGTATTGAAAGTCTTAACGACCTTGCACCTCTTCACAACCCTGCAAATATTATGGGTATTAATGCAAGTATTGAACTTTTTGGTAAAAATGTTCCTCAAGTTGCTGTTTTTGATAATGCATTCCACAGCACAATGCCTGCTGAAGCATATACATTCCCTATTCCTTATGAGCTTGCACAAAAGCACTCAATCCGTCGTTACGGTTTTCATGGTACATCACACAAGTTTGTAAGTGCAAGATGTGCTGAAGTTATGGGCAAAAACATTGAAGACCTTAAAATTGTTACTTGTCACCTTGGTAATGGCTCATCAATTACAGCTGTTAAAGGTGGTAAAGTAATTGATACAACAATGGGTCTTACTCCACTTGATGGTGTTATCATGGGTACTCGCTGTGGTAATATTGACCCATCAGTAGTTCTTTTCCTTATGGAAAAAGAAGACCTTTCAATCAAAGAAATGGATACACTTCTTAATAAACAATCAGGTGTTGCAGGTATCTCAGGCGTTGGTTCTGACGACCGCGATGTTAAGACTGAAGCTGCATCAAACGAAAACGGATTTGCTGACCGTTGTAACCTTGCAAGAAATATTCTTGCTTACGAAATCAAAAAATACATTGGCGCATTCTCAGCGGCTATGAACGGTGTTGACGCTATTGTATTTACAGGTGGTATCGGCGAAAATGCTGATGATATTCGTGATAAGGTTTGTAATGAGCTTTCATATCTCGGCATTGAGATTGACAACGAAATCGGTAAAACTCTTGTTAAGGGTGCTGAAGGTGAACTTTCAACAGCAAATTCAAAGGTTAAAGTTTATGTACTTCCTACAAACGAAGAGCTTGCTATTGCAAGAGATACAAGAGATATCGTAAACGCTCTTTAATTTAAAGTAAACAAAAATTAAGCCGTGCTGAAAAGCACGGCTTTTTTATATAATTTGTTGTCATTTGCAAATACTTTTAACTACTCACATTGCTTCAATCTTTCATTATATGAAAATTCTGCACCACGATTGCCAAGATGATAAACGGATTTATTTTTCACCTTGAACCAAATTTTCTTTTCAATTCTTGAATAGTTAATATTTTTAGTTTTCATATACGCTTTAAAGAAGTTAAGTCGTTTATAGAAATCTTTGTAATTCTTGAATTTATCCTCAGTCCAAGCTCCCTCAGCAAAAGCAAGAATTCTTGGATAAACCGAGAACTCCCAAGCATCATAAGTATCAATCCACTCTGCCCAAGATTCAAACTCTATACCAAGCACATTTTTCTCGTTAACAAAACCTGATTTAGCAATATTATAGTTATAAACCTTTTTAAGTGGAACAGTTGAGTAGGAAAAATCAAAGTATAGTGTTGGACAAGGTGAAACAATATATTTTCTCTTTTTATTTTCTCTTTTCACCCAAGCAGGATTACGATAAATCCAATAATGACCAACAATATCATTAGCTGTATTTTCATATATGCCGTCATTCCACTCAATATTTGTTTTACCGAGTTTTTTAAGAATTTCGTTAACTCTATTGTTAAAATATGCTTGTAAGTCTTTACCCTTTTCAAGACCTAACTCTTTCATTTTTGCTTGACATACAACACATTCTTTTTCCCAAATCTTATGACCTTTTGAAGCTTCATCACCACCCATATGGAAATAATTGTATGGGAACAATTCACAAACTTCTATGAGTAGCTTTTCTACAAAATCATAAGTTTCTTCCTGCCCTGCACAAAGCACATCTTTTGTAATACCGTTTTCACAAAATACTTCGTATTCTCCTTTAAGGCAAGAAAGTTCGGGATATGCAGCGAGAATTGCTACAGTATGACCTGGCAAATCAATTTCAGGAATCACATCAATACACAAGCTATTTGCATATTCAACAATCTCACGGATTTCATCTTTTTTATAGTAGTGGCAATACTCATCGCCACCCTTTTGAAGTTCAGGGAATGCAAGATTATTGCAACCGCCTAAAAGTTCATATTTTCTTTTGCCACTGATTTCGTTAAGAAGAGGAAACACTTCACTTTCAATTCTATAACCTTGGTCATCACTTAAATGCCAATGAAACTTATTAAGCTTTAAGAGCGCCATATTATCAAGAGTTTGTTTAACTGCATCTATACCGAAGAAATGACGGGCTTCATCCATCATTCCGCCACGATAAGCAAACTTTGGATAGTCATATATGTAAGCACAATTAAGGACAGCAACACCATCGGCACTTTTAGCTTGCATAATCATAATTTTAAGAGTAACAGCACCATAAAACGCGCCGTTTTCATCTGATGCTGACACAGTAATCCCATCAGGAGAAATTTTCAATTTATACGCTTCGTTTTTCAATGTGTTATCTTTATTAAATTTTATAGCACCGTTGCTAGCGTCCGTCTTAGTTTTAAGAAAGTTTGAAAGATATTTACCTGCCTTAATAAATTCAGGGACACAAAGCACTGCAGTATCAGGCGTAACTGTATATGTACCCTCTTGTACGTCATATTTTTGTGGTTTAGGGATGATACTATATTTAGGTTTACTCATTTAATATTCTCCAATACCTTTCTACAAAAATCAGGAACATCTGAAATAAGAGCGTCACAGCCCCACTCAGTAAGTCTAATAATGTCTTCTTCAAGATTAACTGTCCAAGGATTAACCGCCATTCCAAGATTATGAAGTTCAACAACATCCTTAAGTGTTATAAGTTTTCTATGGGGGTGTGCAGCATCAGCGTTTAATTGTTTACAATATTTTGCCACGCCAAATATCATAATTTCACGACCCAACTCATCATCTTCATACAAAAGCGCAGTTTTTACATTAGGGTCAATATCCTTAACTTGTTTAATACATTCAGGATTAAAGCAAGACACTATTGAATTTTCTAAAATTCCATACTTGTGAATTTCTTCAACTACCCTTTTGACAAGGTCATTGTCCTTTTTAGGTGGTTTAATTTCAATATTAATTAAGCTCATTCCTTTAACAATATCTAAAAGCTCAGGTAATGTAGGCAAGGTTACCCCTTTGAAATTCTCACTAAAATAAGAGCCAAAATCCATGGCTTTAAGTTCAGCAAGAGTTAACTCACTAACCAAACCACTACCGTTTGATGTTTCATCAACAGTATAGTTGTGGCAAATTACAACCTCACCATCTTTTGATAAATGAACATCCGTTTCAATTCCGTCAGCATTAAACTCCAACGCTTTTTGAAAAGCAGGAATAGTATTTTGTGGTGCTACCTTATTGGCACCTCTATGAGCTAGTACAAGTGGCATATTCACAACTCCTTGGATACACTTTGCAGACTTTTATCTACAAACACATTTTACCAAAAATAGTTACATTTTGTAAAGTGTTAATTATCACTAAATATACCCTCAAAAATTTCTACAAGTTTAAAGCTAAATTTATATTTATCACTTTTAGTTACAATTTCAGTTTCTTCATCAGTCAAAAAGTTTGATATCTCACATTCACTAGTAGCAGACGGCAAACACATTGGCGGAAACATAACACACCACCAATTTTGACCGCCGCCCTCACCTATTACGACTTTTACAGCAGTGTAATAACCAGCAGGTAATGTTATAGAATTATCATAAGTTCGCGTATTAAAGTATTCTTTTTTAACAGTGATATTTACTTTATAGTCAAATCCTTCATTTTCAATTATTTCAAGAGCAACTTTTTCAAGATATGGAATATGAGGTATAATTTTTTCTTGCGCTTGTGCCGATGTGATGCTTCCATCAAAAATTTCTTTACCTGCGCACAAAACTGCATCTCTTACCTTCAATTTTAATTCTTGGTCTTCTTTACTATCCGAATTCGCAATCACGTGCATCCTTAACATTTTATCTCTTATATTATCACATTTTTGTGAAAAAGCATTTACATTAAGAAATCCACAAATTACCACTGCAATTAGCAAAGATATTTCAATTTTTAATATTATTTTTTTCATAAATTCACTCCTTACAAGTGAATTGTTGGAAATGTTTTCTAATTTTATACAAAAAAAATAACTGATACCACATAGTTTGTGAATATCAGTCAAATGCCCCGCAAAGTCGGTCTCGGCGAATAATAACCTGCGTGTTAGCAGGTGGGTGCTTACCGTTAACGCCTCTGTGCTCCCTTCGTCCACTAATTAGTGGGAGGTCTGCTCCCAGCGCAACGAGAAATGCTCCCTTTTATTGTTTGTTGGGTTAATATTAGCCGTAGTTATCGGGCTTCGCAGGGTGATAAATTTAATTTTAATTATTCTTCCTCGTTAAACTCAAATAATTCAGAAAGACGCTCTTCAAAAATTTTGCCAACTTCGTTAAACTCGTTATCATCTTCAATTGGCTCTAAATATGTTTCTCCATCTTCTTCGCATACCTTGAGAATGATAAGTTCTCCATCATCGTCTAAAATTTCTTCTGCATCATCATACACAGGAAGAAGAGCAACATATTTTGCAGTATCAGTTTCAATTCTATCAAGTTCTTCAAAAACGTGTTCGTTACCATTTTCGTCAATAACTGATACTAAATCTGGATTAAATTCTTCACTCATTTTAATTCTCCTTTATAATACATAAACGCCCGATTCAAGCACTACGATTTCTTTACCGCATGAACGCAAGTATTTATATACTGGCTCATCAAAAATTCTAAAATCGCTTACTGAATAGTCGTTAAGATTTATTGTTCTTACCTTATGTGAACCGCTGTTACATATAAAAAGTTCATTATTATACTTTGAAATTGACACAGGTTTATTGAAAGATGGTGAATCCTTCGCCCCAATTCGCATACTAAACTTTTTGTGTGAAACTGAATAACTTACAATACAATTATTTTCAGGCACTACACTCCAAAACTGCCTACCGTCACAAACAACGCCTGAAATTTCGCCACCCTGATATGCCAAGTCGCTTGACCATATCATATCTCCCTCAGCTGAAAAAAGACCGGTCTCACCACTTGGGTAAACAATTACAACTTGCTTTGATGGGAAAATATCAGCATCACATGAAACGTAGTCACCAAGTTGCTCAGCTATTTTTTTATATTCCGGACCATATTTATTCAACAAATAAACACTTTTTGTTACCGGAGTTTTTTGCATTCTTTTTATATCATATCCGTAAAAATTAACTTTAACTGAGCCGTTTTCAAGCAGTTTTTTCTTTGTATAAATGATACCGTTTGAGAATGCGATGATATCGTAAACCGAATCAACAATTTTTTGCATTTTTAATCACCGCTATATATATAATAAAAAATAATCGTATTTTGTAATATTATACTGTTTTTTTCTCAATCGGTCAATAATTTTTCAATTATTTTTAATTAACTTATTTTGACAATTTTTCTTGTTAAATTGACAATCAACATTAGTACATCTCACTTTTCTTGTTCCGTCTGAGCACATAGTTACTTCAATTACTATGTTTTTGCTATGATGTGTGCAAAATTGCTCATAGGTGGTTTTTGTTTCGGTCATCTTATTCACTCCTATCAAATCACTAATATATTGTATGTTAAGCGGTATAATTTAAGCATTAAATTAATAAAAATTATTGTCCAATTTTTTTTAGGAGGAATAAAATGAATTCGGGGAAATTGTTTCTTGGTGCATTACTCATTGTATACACGATAATTATTTTTATTATTTATTTAAAATCAAAAAAGTTTTTTACCGCCTTGCTATTTACCACATTACAAGGAATTTGTGCGCTGTTTGCAGTAAACCTAATAGGAAAATACATGGCAGTGCATATTCCAATAAATGTCTGGACTTTAGGAATTTCGTCAATTGGCGGAGTTTCAGGTGTAATAATGCTTTTATTATGTGATATTTTTTTAATATAATTTTCCCATTCTCAAGCTACAATTTATTACAAATTGTGGCTTATTTTTTTATTTTTTCGCTTTACTATTTATTTCTTTCGTGTTAAAATCAATTCATATGTAATTATACAAATTAAAAAGCATTTTTGGAGATACATAATGGAGAAATTTTATACAGTTATTGAGTCAATAGGTGTTATTGCTTTTTCAATTTCAGGTGCTATGGTTGCTATAAGAAGAAAAGCCGACCTATTTGGCGTCATTCTTCTTGCTATAATAACAACTCTTGGTGGTGGGCTTACACGAGATGTAATTTTTAGCTTCACTCCCCCTGCTTTTTTCAACTCAAAAGAATATCTTTTATTATCGGCAATTGTTGCAATAATCGTTTTCCTTTTTGCAAGAAAATTTAGCCATACATATTTAGAAAACGAAACACGAATTGAACATATAAATGACATTTTTGACGCATTAGGACTTGGCATTTTCGCTGTTATGGGTGTTAAAGTCGCATTTGAGCAAGGATATGAAAATAACGCCTTAATTAGTATTACTTGTGGTGTTGTTACTTGTATTTGTGGTGGTATGCTTCGTGACGTACTTACTAATTCTACCCCATTTGTATTGGTAAAACATATTTATGCCATTGCGGCTATCACTGGCGCATCTATTTTCTATCTATTACATATTTACAGTGAAAATTTGGGTGTTGAAGATAGTCTTGCTGTGATTATTGGCGTAATAATTACATTTGTTTTAAGAATACTTGCTATGGCTTTTAAATGGAATATGCCAAAAGCAATTAAATAAGGTGATAATATGAAAAAAGCAACCATTATTGCAGTTGCAGGTAAAGGTGGAGTTGGTAAAACCTCTCTTTCTGCAACTATTGTTAGATGTCTTGTTGAAAAATATCCTAACAAGAAAATTCTTGCAATTGGTGCTGACCCTGCTGTCGGTCTTTCAACTGCATTAGGAATTGATGTAAAATTTACTATTGACGATATAAGAAAAGAAATAATTGCATCAGTTGACGAAGGTGACACAAGAACCGCTATTGAACTTTTAGGTGAAGTAAAATACCGAATTTTTGATACACTTGTTGAAACTGATGGCTATTCATTTATTGCTGTTGGTCGTCCTGAAACTGCAGGTTGTTATTGTAAAATCAACTCTTATTTAAAAGAAGTTATTTCAATTCTTTCAAATGAATTTGATTATGTTGTTATTGATGGTGAAGCAGGTATTGAACAAATTAACCGCAGAGTTATGGAAAAAGTTACTCACCTACTCTTAATAACCGACCCAAGTAAAAAGGGGTGTCAGGTTATAAATACAATAAAAACTGTTGCTGACGAGCTTGTTATGTATGAAAAAATTGGTGTAATTGTTAATCGTATGGCTGATGCAAGTCTTAAGGATTACATTGATACAAACGGAATTCAAGTTCTCAGTTATATTGAAGATGATAAAAACCTATCTGTATTTGATATTAAAGGAGAAAACATATTTAATCTTCCTGCGGAATCAAATGTTGTAAATGGTGTTAGAAAGGCTCTTAGTGAGATTGGGGTTATATAAATGAAAGATTTAAAACATTTAATCTATTTTGAAAACTTATTACAAGAGGCTAATAA
>JAZLET010000088.1:0-15863 GCA_045615405.1 Candidatus Fimenecus sp. | reverse complement strand
GACGCAGTTGATGACTCAATTTCAGGTCTTATTATTGACCGTACTCGTACACGTTGGGGTAGACTTCGTCCTTGGCTTATCATTCCTACACCATTTTGGGCAATAGCAATGGTTATGCTTTTCACCACTCCATCCTTCCTTGTACATGAATGGCAAAAAGTTATTTGGACAATTATTGCAATTTTTGTTTATAACCTTGGTATGTCATATTTCGGTGCTTGGACAATTATGCTTTATAACATTACTCCAAACAGTAGTGAACGTGACAACCTTATTGCTACATCAAAGTTTGCTGACCTTTTCGGTGTATTCCTTCCATCTATTGCTTCAATGTTTGTTGGTTTCTTGCCAAAGGCTACAAACAATGCGGTTGGTATGCAAGATATTTACACAGGCTTTGCAGTTATCATTACAGTAATTGCTGCATTTACAGCTTTCTTTGGTTTCAGTACTATGCGTGAAAGAGTTCCTCTTGCATCTCGTGAACAAATGAAGGAAGTTGGCGTTGTTGAATCATTTAAGAATGTTTTCAAAAACAGACCAATGTTTATTCTTGTTCTTTCAGGCTTCTTTGCAAGCTTTAAATCAGTTGGTGTTTCAAGTGAAAGCTTCTACTGGATGCACAACTCAAAGAACGTTGCTCACGGTTCAATCGCAGGTCTTTTCACAGGTATTCCTAACTATATTATGGTTCCTCTTGCACCTAAGCTTATTCGTAGATTTGGTGCTAAAAAGGTTGCGGTTGCTTCAGGTATCTTTGCAGGTATCGCTTATGCAACTACCTTCCTCATCGGTATTGTAGGTAACGATGGCAAAGGCTTCCTTGTTAACTGGGAGGGTCACAACGCAGTAGTTAATCTTGCAGTGCTTACCTTCTGCCTTACAGTTTGCGGTCTTCCAAACCAGCTTTTAAACGTTGCTGGTGCTGTTCTTCAAGGTGACGTTTACGACTATAGTGAATGGAAAACAGGTATGCGTAACGAAGCACTTGTTCAAACCGTTCAAAACTACTTTGGTAAAGCTGCTAACTCAATTACAAACCTTCTTTCAGGTGTTGTTATTTCAGCTGTTGGTTACGTTGCAAGAAAAGACGAATTCGGTAACATTGTTCCTGAATCAAACTATAAAACACTTATGGGCTTCTGGGCAATCTTCTGCTTACTCCCTGCAATTGCTCGTTTCCTTTACGGTGTAACTCTTATGTTCTTCAATGTTGACGGTGACGTTAAAAAGCAAATGCTTGCTGACCTTGAAGTTTCTCGTCGTGAAAGACTTGAGAAAATGAATGCTGAAGGCGAAAACGAAGCAGTTGAAACAACAAATAATGATGATTCACCTGTTGATACTGAATAAAAATCAATCACGATAAATAATAAAACAACCCCCGACTCATATGAGCTGGGGGTTATTTTGTTAGGATTGACCATACTTATTTTAGGACCGACCGCACCTTATTTTAGGAACGACCATACCTTATTTTAGGAGCGAGTGTACCTTATTTTAGGATGTAAAAATAATATAAAAAGAATATATAAATAATATAGTTATTAAACTATTTCATAATGAAATTTAATTTATCTTAATCAATTATTTTTTACAATAAATCTCAAGTCTATTAAGTGTTGCTTTTACGCGATATGATGTAATAACTATTTTTATGCGATTAATTTTTTGCTTTTCAAAACGACAAATACGCTTTGCACCAATTATTGTTGAAGAGTGTATTTTTTTATAGCCATCTCCATTATCGGCATAAACGTCAAAGCTTTCAATTTGTTGACCTGTTGCAATGTTCTCTTTAAGCACGATTTTATCAGCAACTATTGGTGTATTGAAAGTGATTTCAACTCGTGGATTTTCATCACCTATTCCGCATTGCCAATAACCATTTTCACTTAAAATATTATTTACATTACATTCTTCATTAAGTTGAGAAGATGCAGTAGCAACGCAATTTACCGCAAGATTTTCAGGAAATTCACGACGAAGCTCATCACCAAATTTACGAAGTGCACGGACATCAGCTTTAGCAAGTAATCCATTCTTATTAGGTGGAATATTTAGAAGTAATGATGAATTTCCGCCAACGCTACCCCAATAAATTTGCATAAGTTTCTTTAAAGATTTAACTTTAAAATCTTCTCGCTTATGATAAAACCAGCCTGGGCGGATAGACACATCAACCTCGGCAGGATACCATATAAAATCCTTAATACCATCAATAAAATCACGACTGCCTAAATCTTGAGTTTTAGCATTAAGCTTCTTGGCAAATTCGCTATTGTCTTCTTGCTGTGAATGCTCGGCAGTATAATCTTGATTACCTACAAATGCAGGGACAACACTCCACTCAGATTCTCTTGACTTACCTGCCTCATTACCGCACCAACGGACATCAGGACCGCAAATATTGATTACAGCATTTGGTTGCAATTCGCGGATTAAACTGAAATATGACGCCCAGTCATAAACCTGCTTTTTACCGTTTTTACCTTCACCACAAGCACCATCAAACCAAAAGCAAAAGATATCGCCATATTTAGTAGCAAGTTCCGTAAGTTGATTTTTAAAGTATGTATTATACTCTTCGCCCATACCATAGGTTTGTTCGTGCCTATCCCACGGTGAAAGATACACACCAAATTTAAGCCCATATTCACGACAAGCGTCGCTGACTTCTTTTACAACGTCACCTTTGCCGTTTTTATAAGGACTATTTTTAACACAATAATCAGTATATTCACTTGGCCACAAGCAAAAACCATCGTGATGCTTACAAGTAAGAATAATTGCCCTCATACCTGCATTTTTAATCTCACACGCCCATTGACGAGCATTTAACTTTTTTGGATTAAAAACGGATGCAGGTGCAGTGCCATCTCCCCACTCACGACCTGTAAATGTATTTGTACCAAAATGACAAAAAGCATACATTTCTAGTTTTTGCCATTCTAACTGACGAAGCGACGGAATTACTTCCGCCGCTATTTCGTAACTTTTTTTATTCTGCATAGTTTGTTGCAACAATATCAACACCTGTTCCAAGAATATTTTCAATAACAACATCACCAATGTTTACTGGTGCTTTAATTGATGCTTTATTAATAACTTCCATACACTCAAACATCATACCCTTTGGAATTGGGTTTGCTGATTTTACAGGCACAACATAAGATTTACCACCTGTAACTCTAACTGTTGTTGTGAGCATTCTTGTTGGGTTTGTAACTTCAGTTCGGGCATAAGCATCACCGCGTTTACAAGTGTTACCTGTAACGCTACTTACATTACCATCAGCATCAAAATCTACTGTTATGGGGCATCCTAAAGGACAAGCAACACAAATAAGTTCTCTTTTTTCCATTTTATTATGCCTCCACTCTTACTGTAATTTCCGCATTAACAGGAAGTTCTGCAATAACGGATTGTTTAATAATAACGTATTCCATTTCGCCTGGGCAAAGCTTAACCTTTTTCTTTGAGAGGATTTCTTTACCATCACATTCTACAACAATTTTTGCATTGTTATAAACTGCGCCTACACGGAAATAGAGTTTAACATCACCATCAGTTTTGCAATTAATACGCTGTGGTACTATGTAACGGACGCCGTTAATACCTTTAGTATAAACACAGTCACCTGTTACTTTTTCGCCCTTTATGAATTTAGCAGCACCAATACCTGCAATTTGGCTTTCTTGTGTTACATAGTCAACAAGGTCGTGTACTTGAAGAACATTACCACAAGCAAATACACCTGCGTGTTCAGTTTCACGATATTCGTCAACTCTTGGTCCACTTGTAATGTTATCAAGCTGAAGTCCTGAATTTTTTGAAAGTTCATTTTCAGGAATAAGACCAACTGAAAGCATTAAAGTATCACAAGAAACATATTCTTCAGTACCAGGAATTGGTTGAAGTTTTTCGTCAACCTTAGCAATTGTAACACCCGTTAATCTATCTTTACCGTGAGTTGCAACAACAGTACAGCTAAGCTTAAGTGGAATACCAAAGTCATCAAGACATTGAACAATGTTTCGTGTAAGACCACCTGAGTAAGGCATAAGTTCGCAAACCATTTTAACCTTTGCACCTTCTAAAGTCATACGACGAGCCATAATAAGACCGATATCACCTGAACCAAGAATTACAACTTCATGACCTGGCATATAGCCATCAATATTAACGTATTTTTGTGCAGTACCTGCTGTCATAATACCTGAGCAACGGCTACCTGCAATGCTTAACGCACCACGAGGTCTTTCACGACAACCCATAGCAAGAACAACTGCTTTTGCTTGAATTTTAAGAAGACCGTCCTTTTTATTGACTGCAGTAACTGTGTTGTCACTTGCTATGTCAAGTACCATTGTATCAGTTTTAACATCTATATCGGTATCTTCAAGCATTTTAATAAATCTACCTGCATATTCAGGGCCTGAAAGCTCTTCACCAAAATAGTGAAGACCAAAACCGGTATGTATGCATTGTTCAAGAATACCACCAAGTGTTTCAGCGCGTTCTAAAACCATAATTTTATTAACGCCATTTTTTCTTGCTTCAAGGGCTGCTGCCATACCAGCAGGGCCACCGCCTACTACAACAAGTTCATAGTTTAACATACCGATTCACCTCACTTTGTTCTTTCGTAAATAATTTTTGAGTCATTACCGAATTTGGTGATATCGCTCATTGAAACGCCTAACTCACGAGCAAGAATTTCAACAACCTTACTTCCGCAGAAGCCACCTTGGCAACGTCCCATACCTGCTCTTGTACGACGCTTAACACCGTCAACATCACGAGCACCGCCTGGAGCACGGATTGCGTCAATAATTTCACCTTCAGTAATTGTTTCACAACGGCAAACAATTCTACCATAAGCAGGATTTTTCTTGATAAGTTCTTCTCTTTCTTCGTCAGTCATATGACGGAAACGAACAGGAGTTTCTCTTGTATCAGTATAATTTTCTTTTTCAGTAAGTGCTAATTTTTCACTAAGAATTTCACGAACATAAATTGCTATTGCAGGAGCAGATGAAAGACCTGGTGATTCAACACCTGCAACATTTATGAAGTTTTCACTTGTAGGACACCAACCAATAATGAAATCATCATTAACTGGATGAGCACGAACACCTGCAAAAGATGTAATAGCATTTCTAATAGATACAATTGGCACTGATTTAAGTGCTTTTTGTAATGCATCACGAAGTCCCTCAGGAGTAGTTGTTGTGTCGTCTTTATCTTCAATATTTAAAGCTGTTGGTCCAATAAGCAAGTTACCATCAACAGTTGGTGTTACAAGAATACCTTTACCCATCTCATTAGGACATTGGAAAATTGTATGAGTTGCAAGATTACCTACTGACTTGTCAAGAACATAGTACTCACCTTTTCTTGGTACAAGTTCAATTGAATCATCACCAACCATTTTTGCTAATTCATCTGAGAAGTTACCTGCAGCATTAATAACATATTTTGCAGTAAAATCACCTGCAGTTGTGTTAAGAACATAACCGTCAGCATTTTCAGTAATCGCTTTAACTTCACAGTTGCGAACAAGGTCAACACCATTTGTTACAGCGTTTTCAACTGCTGCGATTGTAAGCTCATAAGGACATACAATACCTGCACTTTGTGAAAGCAATGCACCTACTGCTTCATCACTAATATTTGGTTCTCTTCTACGAAGCTCTGCTTGGTCAATTATTGAAAGTTCAGGAACGCCATTTTTAATACCGCGCTCATAAAGAACCTTTACATGTTCCATTTCTTTTTCAGAAAAAGCAACTACTACTGAGCCGTTTTTCTTAAATGGAACTGAAAGCTTTTCACAAACCTCAGGCATCATCTTTGTACCCTGAACATTAAGTTTTGCTTTAAGTGTGCCATTTACAGCATCAAAACCGCCATGCACAATAGCACTATTAGCCTTTGTTGTTCCCATTGCAACATCATTGTACTTTTCAAGCAAAGCAACTTTAATGTTAAAACGGCTAAGCTCACGCGCTATGAGTCCGCCAACAACACCGGCGCCTACAATTGCTACATCGTAAGTCATAATTTAACCCTTCTTTTCAAGTTTTTAGGTGCTAAGACACACCTATTCATTATCTTTTATATTATAGCACACTCGTTTTATTTTTTGTATAGTTTTTTTCGCTTTTTTTGTAATTTTTTTATTTTATTTGTGCTTTCATTTTATTGCCAATTTTCTTAATAATTCTTTTTTCTAAACGGGAAATATAACTTTGAGAAATTCCTAATTTGTCGGCTACCTGTTTTTGTGTTAATTCTTCTTTACCATTCAGTCCAAAACGCATTTCAATTATTTCTCTTTCACGCTGAGGAAGAGTATCTATAACTTGCAAAAGAAGTCTTTTTTCGTCATCCTCTTC
Source organism: Candidatus Fimenecus sp. (assembly GCA_045615405.1). Lineage (GTDB taxonomy): Bacteria > Bacillota > Clostridia > Oscillospirales > Acutalibacteraceae > Fimenecus. The sequence goes on along the minus strand of JAZLET010000088.1, from coordinate 9,462 downwards.
AATTTCACGATTAATTTCATCACCATCACTACCCAATACATCCGCAAGCATTAATTCATTACCATCCCAATCGGTATTAAGTGGCTCATCAAGTGAGATTTCAACCTTTTGTGATGCAATTTTACGAAGATGCATAAGAATTTCATTTTCAATGCAACGAGAAGCATAGGTTGCAAGTTTAATATTTTTTTCAGGCGAAAATGTGTTAACCGCTTTTATAAGACCTATTGTACCTATTGATATTAAATCTTCAATGTATACACCTGAGCTTTCAAATTTTTTAGCAATATAAACTACTAATCTCAAATTATGTACTATTAATTTTTCTCTTGCTTTTTCATCACCATTTGCTAGTTTTTCACTTAATTCTTGCTCTTCTTTTGCACTTAACGGCTCTGGCAAAGAAATAGGACCATTTATATAGTGAACATCTCTTTTGAATAATTTAAGATACAATTTTTGTAAAAACAATTTTAATTTAAGCATTGTGTAACTCCCCTTCTAAATTTATATTTAATATCATTTTGTATTCGTTTAAACTTGTTATGCTTTCTCCTATATACACTTTATCGGTTACGAAATTATTTATGGTGATTTTTTCAGGTCTAAACGCTTTTATAAGTGACTCACCGCTCACAGTTGTTACTGGAATAAGTCGCATTTTATCTTCAGTAAAAAGTTTTTTAAACAAATCACCATTAAGCATTATCACAGGGTAGTTTGAAAATGGTTCTCGTAAATTATTGCCTGTATCCATAAGTGCAGTACAAGATATAACTTTACCTGCATTTGCAATAGTTACATAATACTCCTTAGATTTTGGTGCTTTTTTATCGGTAATTTTTGAAATTAAAGTGATTACTATGTATGAAATCACTGTGCATATAATCAAAAATGTTAAATCAATATCAAAATAAATTATACCGTTTGAGTAAATAAGAATATCTTTATCAAAAAATATGTAAACCGCAAAGGTTAATCCGCCAAACAAAAAAGTTATTGCAAACAGTAAAAAAATCTTTTTAAGTAGTTGTTTTAAGGGCTTTATGCCAAAAGTTATTGCGGTCATAATTATTGCTGTAAGGATTTTAAGTACTGTCATTATTACGCCTAAATTTTCAAGAAACAGTAATAATGATGATACTCCCCCTACGGTTGCTCCAAGTAAAATCCGCCATCGTTTTTGGTGAGAACGTGTGATTTTTTGCACCGAAAGTAATATGAAATAATTAACTAAAGTATTTAGAATTATGAGAATATCAACATAAATTGTCATTACATCACCACACAAAAAAAGCTCGGTATCATTATACCAAGATACCAAGCTTTATTTTGTCACTATGTGTCTATAATTTTATTGTTTTCATATAATCTTCAAGAATAAGTACCGCTGAAACCGCATCAATTACCGCTTTACGCTTTTTGCCACGAACATCAGCCGAATTTAGCAAATTGTGTGCAGAAACTGTTGTAAGACGCTCGTTTTGAAAGACGACCTGTAAACCAGTTTTTTCTTTAAGTAATTCTCCTAACTCACGACAAGCGTCACTACGAAAGCCGTAGCTTCCATCCATATTTTGAGGAAGCCCCACACAAATTCGTTCAACTTTTCTTTGTATGGCAATTTCTTTAATTTTTTCAGCAAGTTTTTCACGGTCTTTTTCAGTAATTACACACACGGGAGATGCTAAAATTTGTAGCTTATCACAAACAGCAATTCCCGTTCTTACATCACCGTAATCCACAGACATAATAATCATATATCTGTTACCTCCAGCTCTTCCATAACATTGTTATTAGCAAGAGATTTAGAGAATGTATAAGCACTGTGAATTGATGTAAACACAGGTGTTTTTTTCATAAGTGCTGCACGTCTAATAATTGCCTCTTCATCATCTTTTTTATTGTTTTGTAATGTTGAAACAACATAAGAGAATTTATTAGCATTTATCATTTGAACTGCCAACTCACCACTAGCGGTATTTGTTGCAATATGGTTTGAGTTAAGGATTTTTGCAGTATCACTTGTAGCATAAATCTTAAAGCCTTGTGACAAGAATTCTTCAGCCATTGAAGCAGCTGCGCTCTTATCGCTTTCACAAACTGAAACAAGAATTGAACCAGTACGCTTAATACGCATACCAGACGCAATCATACCCTTTAAAAGTGCATTGTCAAAGGTGTCGCCAATACCCATAACATCACCTGTTGATTTTGTCTTTTCACCAAGAAGCATATCGGCACCCTTAAGTGTTTCAAAGCTGAATACTGGCACACGCACATAGTAGTTGCCGTTTGATTTGTTAATTCCAGTAACAGTAAGCTTTTCACCTGCCATACAACGCACAGCAAGGTCAACCGCATCATAACCAGATGCTTTTGTTACGAATGGCACAAGAGTTGTATTAGTAACTGATGCTTTTGTTACATACAAATCATTGTCAAACACAACAAATTGAATATCAAGAGCACCCTTATAGTTTAATTCTTTAACGATTGCCTCAATATACTCCTGAACAGTTTTAAGCAACGAATCACTAACACTTACTGTTGGGAATACTGAAATTGAGTCACCTGAATTAATGTGTGCTTTTTCAATATGCTCACAAAGTGCTGGTACAAAATAGTTTTCACCATCCGAAATAACATGTGCCTCAATACAAGTGCCAACACACACCTTTTTACTACTTGTGTGTTTAACATTTGCATCATCAAGAATATCAAAAAATTCAATTTTATTTGTTATTTTTCTAAAGAATTCGTTATCAGGTCCAAGAATTTGAACACCCTCATTTTTAAGGATTTCACAATTCTTGATTGCATCTTCACCACCAAAAAGAACAACTGCAAATTGTGGCTTTTCAGTTCTAGCCACATTCAAAATATCTTCTTCGCTTAGTGGGTCAAGATAAATTCTATCAGCAACATTATAATCAGTAGTAACTGATGCAGGGTTGTTATTAAGCACAACCACCTCAAAGCCCTGACTTTTAAGAGAATTTATACAATGAACTGTGCAATAATCACTATCACCACTTCTACCAGTAACTGATGGACCGCTACCAATAACAAGGACTTTTTTCTTATTAGATTTCTTGTTGTTTATAAAGATTTCCGCCTCATTATCAGTGCCATAAACTGAATAGAAATATGGCTTTTGAGCATCAAATTCCGCTGAACAGGTGTCAATACTATTGAACACTGCATTAAGAGAATTCGCAACACTTTCACCTTTTATTTGCTTTATTGCAAAATCAGTAAATCCAATAGTTTTTGCGTATTCATAAGCTTCTTTACTATTGTTATTTTTAATGAGTTTTTCAGTATCGGCAATATTCTTAAGTTTATTTAAGAACCACTTATCAATGCTTGTAAGCAAGTTTAATTCATCAATAGTGAAGCCTCTATAAAGTGCCTCATAAACCGCAAAAATACGACTATCATCAGACATTTTAATTTCGTTTTTAAGTTCATCATCAGTTAAGTTTTCAAACTGGTCTAAGCGTGGCAAATGAGTTTTGTTTACACTTCTAACACCCTTCATAAATGCAAGTTCAAAACCTGTACCGATTGTAAGACACTCACCTGTTGCTTTCATCATTGTACCGAGAGTACGGTTTGCCTCACCAAAGTTTTCAAAAGACCATTTAGGGAATTTAACCGCACAATAATCCATTGCAGGTTCACTACACGCAGTTGTGCAACCAGTAACATCATTTTCTATTTCATAAAGAGTTTTGCCAAGTGCAATTTTTGCTGAAACATAAGCAATTCTATAACCAGTCGCCTTTGAAACAAGGGCTGATGTACGGCTAACACGAGGGTCAATACCAGTTACAAAGTATGTTTTACCATCAGGACTTAAAGCAAACTGAACATTACAGCTACCTTCAATTTCTAAACGAGAAACTACTTTTCTTGCAGCACGACGAAGTTTTGTGAACTCAGAATCTGTAAGTGTTTGTGCAGGGATTACAACAATACTGTCACCAGTATGAATACCAACTGGGTCAATATCTTCAACACTACCTACACTGATACAGTTGTTTTCACTGTCGCGCATTACTTCAAATTCTAATTCTTTCCAACCAGCAATACTCTTTTCAATCAAAATTTGGCTAACGATTGAGGTTTCAAGGCTCTTTTTTGCCTTTACTGCGAGAGTTTCACGAGAATAGCAATACTCAGCACTTTCACGGTCAGGTGTATATGCTGGGCGGACAATTACTGGATAACCCACACTATCAGCGAAATCACAAGCCTCTTCTACACCATTAACAACAAGTGCAGGTACAGTTGGCTCGTTCATTTCCATAAGTGCTTCAGTAAATGAATGTCTATTTTTAACGCTACGAATAACATCTTGATTTATACCAATAAGTTTAGTATTTGTTTCTTCAAGATAACCATTTTGAGCAAGTTCAAGGCTTAATTCAAGACCATCATCACCACTTGCAGTAGCAAGAAGTGCATCAGGACGCTCTTTTTCAAGAATTCTTTTTACACTTTCAATGTTAAGTGGCTCAATATAAACCTTATCAGCAAATACTTTATCAGTAGCAAGTGCTGATGGGGTTGAGTTTGCAAAAACCACCTCAATACCCTCTTCTTTTAAAGCACGACAAACTTGTAATGCAGAGTAGTCAAATTCCAATGACTGACCGATTTTAACAGGACCTGCACCAAGGACAAGTATTTTTTTATAATTATTAGTCATTGTTTTCACCATCCATCATCTTAAAGAAATCGCGAATAATAAATCCTGTACTACTATCAATATCACCTTTAGGTGTAAACTGTACTGAAAGTCCATTAAAGCTTTTATATTTAAGACCTTCAACTGTGCCATCATTAACATTAGTCATTATAACTTCAGCAACATTTGTAACAGTATTTTTATCAACTGCATAGCCATGATTTTGGTCGGTTACCATAATCTTTTTAGTGCCCACAATTCTTACAGGTTGATTTGAGCCACGGTGACCTTTTTCCATTTTTATAATCTTAAAATCATTAGCAAGAGCCAACATTTGATGACCTAAACCAATTGCAAAAACAGGAACATCTTTTTCTATAAGCTTTGCAATATTTGCAATAAATTGTGGCTCATCATCAGGGTCAGCAGGACCATCACAAAGCACAACACCATCAGGGTTATACGCCATAATCTCATCCGCAGTTGTAAATGCAGGAACGAATGTTACATTACAGCCATTAAGTAAAAATGCATTAAGTTGTTTTCTTGGTGAACCGTAGTCTACCGCAACAACGTTATATTTAGCATTTTCACCTTTCATTACGATTGGTTCTTTTATTGTTATTTCACGGACTGCACCTGAAACTGTGTATTCGTTAATTTCCTTAAGAAGTGCCTGAAGATTGTCTATTGACTCAGTTATTGCACCCTTTACATAACCTTTATCACGAAGATATCTTGTAAGACGACGAGTATCAATACCGCAAATACCTACTATGTTTTTGCTTTTTAAATATTCGTCAAGGTTAATTTCATTACCGTCGGAATATACATCACACCACTCACGAACAATATACCCGTTTGACATAATTTCACCATAATTATTTTCTGGATTAATGCCACGATTAGCAGCAAGTGGATATGTTTGTGCTACAATTTGTCCATAATATGTTGGGTCTGACAAAATGTCGGTATAGGCTGATGAGCAAGTATTGAATACTACCTCACCTATTGTACTGCCTTGTTTACCCATTGAATAACCTTCAAAGATTGTGCCATCTTGAAGTACAAGATATGCTTTTGTTCTATTTTTCATAATACATCACCCAATTTTATAAGGTTTAATAAAAAACCATAAAAGCCCACCATAAAGATGGGCATATTTTATGCTGCTGGAGTAGGAGTTTCAGTTACCTCTGGCAAAGGTGCCTGTGTTGTTGTTTCCGGCGGTAAGGTTGTTGTCTCATTAGGTGTTGGTGTTGGTGTTGCTGGTGTTGTTGTGCTTTCACCATTTGCTGCACCTGTTGTACTTTCAACCACTTCACCTGTACAGGTTACGCAAGTACCTGGAATGTTAGATGTTTTATACCAACCTGAAGCCACCTTTGGACACTTATCACCTGCCAAAAGTCCTGTTTCCATACAATAAGTTTTCTTTGCAACCTTGTTTGTATATTTCTCAAATGATTTATCAGCAAGGTTTTTATGAACCCTATTCATAACTGTTTGGAAAAGTAAACCAGCAGGGTTGCCACTTGCGGTAATCTCTTTATTATAATCATAACCAAACCAAACCGCACTAACGTAATATGGTGTACCACCTACGCACCAACGGTCATAGTTATTACTTGTTGTACCTGTTTTACCAAATGTTGTAAATCCTTTTACAGAATAGCCACGAGCTGTACCCATTGAGCCATAAAATACTGTTTGAAGCATTTGATTCATAACAAAAGATGTTTCAGGAGAAATTACCTGCTCACCTTCAGGCTTGTTTTGAAGAATTGTTTCACCGGCACTATTCTTAACCTCATAGTAACAATATGGCTCATAATATTTACCACCATTACCAAATGTCGCGAAAGCGGCAGCCATTTGAAGAGTTGTTACACCACCGCTTGAACCACCTGTTGCAAGTGCTGATGGTGACTTACTATCAATAGAGTCACTATATGTTGTAATGTGGAATTTTTCAGTAAGATAATCGTAGCTTAAATCAAATCCCATCATCATAAGAAGCTGTGCAGGTACTGTATTATAGGAAATTGCAACAGCATACTGTGCTGTGATATAGCTATCTGGGTCTCCTGGGTCGCCACCATAGTTAGTTGGCCAACGCTTACCCTTCCAACTGATACCATAGTTTTTGATTTTTGATGACCAGTTAATAATGTTTTTATCCATAGCAGGTGCATAGATTGTCAATGGTTTAATAGATGAACCTGGTTGACGAACAGCAGATACTGCACGATTGTTTGAACGGTTTTCAGTTTTTTCACCTGCACCGCCAACTAACGCTACAATACGACCGCTATAATCCATAATAGTCATTGCTGACTGATACATATCTTTAACATTGCTTACACGCTGTGTAGGGAAGTTTGTTCTATGAACATAAACATCTTCAAGAACTTTTTGAACCTTTGTGTCAACCGCTGAGTAAATACGCAAACCACCTGAATAAATCATTTTGTTTGCTTCGTAATTTGAATAGCCTTGTTCTTTTAAGTCACGAATAACACTTGTAATTACATAGTCAACATAATAGCTTTGAATTTCATTATCAGTTGCTTTTTCAACACTTTCTTCGTGCTCAGCAATATATCTTTCGTCATTTGTGAAGATAAGTTCATAAGCCACTGCTTCGTCATACTGTTCTTGAGTTATTATTTTTTGCTCAAGCATCATACCAAGACAAAGCTCTTGTCGCTTTTTATTATTTTCAGGTTTCCACAATGGGTCATAGTTTGCAGGCCATTGTGTAATAGCAGCAATAGAAGCACACTCAGCAAGGTTAAGTTCGGAAATATCTTTACCAAAATATGTTTCAGCCGCAGTTTGAACACCATAACAGTTATGGCTTAAATAAATTGTATTAAGGTACGCCTCTAAAAGGTCTTCTTTCTCATAATATTTTTCCATATTTAAAGCGTATAAAATTTCATTGAATTTTCTATTAAGAGTAAGACCTTTTTCATCTGTAAGGTTTCTAATTAACTGCATGGTAATTGTGGAGCCACCACGAACATCACCTGTTGTAACCATAGTTTTAATAACACCAAAGGTTGAACTATACCAGTCAACACCCTTGTGGTCATAAACACGCTTGTCTTCAAGTGCTACGAATGCCTTGCCCATCCACTCAGACATATTTTCTATATCAACCCACACACGATTTTCTTCGCCGTGAAGTTTTGTAAGCTCTACAAACTTGTCTTCTTCATTTTTTGCATAAATGATAGTTGTTTGGTCTTGGTTTTCTTTATAGAAATCAAGGTCAATAATTTTATCACCATTGGCAATGCTTATCATATTACTAAGAATATAAACGCCGATTATCACACAGGTCATAAAGCCGGTGAATGCAATCGCCAGCAATGCTCTCATTATTTTTCTTTTTTTCGGGGACATTGGTTTTTTAGCTTTGGATGCAGGAGTCTTTTTTCTCATATCTTTCCTCCGAAGTTGCCTAATTAAGCCGTTTTTCTATATACGATATAAGTATAGCACAAAACTACAAAAATGTTTAGTATTTTTTTATTTTTTAATAAAATTTAATAATTTGTAATATTTTGCTCAAAATACAATAAAAGGAAGTGACTTAAATGCGAAGTAAAACCTTTTGGATTGTAGTTTTCACAGTGCTTACTATTACAGTTTTAGGTGTGCTTTTTGTAACTCTCAATAAAGATGTGCAAGAAAAAGTTATTGAAAATCCTTATCTTATGAATGATTACTACACAATGGCTGAATACAAGGGCAAAATCGCAGTTTTTAAAAACAACGAAAATGTTCCAATTGATATTTATGATGTGTATGTTTCTACCCTACCTCAACACGATAGGATTTTATTAGAAAAAGGAATTAAAATAGAAACACCTGAAGAGTTACAAAGTATAATTGAAGATTACACAAGTTAAATTTTATTGATTTCAATTTTTGCTGATTTTTCATTTCCGTTAAGGGTTATTTCAATAATTCCCTTGTCACGAGGCGAAAAATCGGCATTTTTGTCGTTCACAGTAACAGTATAATCAAATTCATCACGCAAAACTACGATTACCGCATATTTATCGTTGTTACCATAGTATTTTACAGTACCATTAAATTCAGTTTTATCTTCATTAAAGTTATTTTCTATAACCATAGTATCAAGACCGGTTGTAAATGTACCTGGCTTGAAATATGCGTTAGTCCAAATATTGATTGGAGTTGAAAGTCCGCCAAAGTTATGGAACCAACCGCCTCTACCCGATGTTATATTGAACATTTCAAAGGTATAGTATGAATACTCAACCTCTCGTTTCCAAGCATCAAGGGCAGTTTTTGCAATCTTAAATGCAAAGTCAGTTTCACCAAGGTCAAGCATAGTTTTCCATACAAACCACTGATGAGAAAGCCACACGTTACCATTCCAATAGCCGTTTGTTATATAGTAAGATGCGGTTTTATCAACAGCACTAATACCGACTGGGCTAAACATTTCATCATCACTTTGAAGATGGCCAAGAATTCTTGCCTTTTGACTATCAGTTACCGCACCTGCAATTATTGGATAAATACCATCCATTGTTTTATTAAGGTTTTCACCCTCAGCGTTACGATATTGCTCCTTAGCATCACCATTTTCATCGTGAATTACATATGAAAAATATCCACATTCTTCGTCCCATGAATGCTTTTGAAGTGCTGATGAAATTCTTTCGATATCCTGAAGATAGGTTGCTTTATCATCATCTCTGCCCAGCATATCGGCACACATATAG
>JAZLET010000087.1:0-3527 GCA_045615405.1 Candidatus Fimenecus sp. | reverse complement strand
GAAATTCGTGATGATATAGTTAAAAGAATTAAAAGAGGTGTAAGTAAATGACAATAGAAAACTTACTTGAAGAAATTGAAACCATACTTGAAGAGGGTAAATCAGTTCCATTTACATCAAATCTTCTCGTAGATGCACAAGCAATCAAAACAGCTATTGAAGACATTCGTCTTAATATGCCAGATGAGCTTATGCAAGCAAGAAAAATTGCATCTGAAAGAAAAGAAATTCTTGCAAGTGCACAAGAAAATGCTGACAAAATCATTGAAAAAGCACATCTTCGTGCAAAAGAGATTATCTCTGTAGACGAAATTACTCGTGGCGCTGAAGCACAAGCGGCTGAAATTATTCAACAAGCAAAGCAAAATGCTAACGAAATCGTTGAACAAGCTAGAGCACAAGCAGCTGAGCTTACTGAACAAGCAAGAAGCTGGGCTATGGAAATGCGTACAAGTGCAAGCGAATATGTTGAGAATATCGTAGCAGTTGCTGACGAAACTCTTACAAATTCAGTTAATGAAATTCGTCGTGCTCGTCAGCACCTTAGAGCGGCTGCAACACAGTCAAAAAAAGGTAACGAATAATATAATATAAAATTATGATAATTTAACACCTCGCCGCATATTTATTTATATAAATTGTGTACGAGGTGTTTATCTATGTTTGTATATTCAATAAAGTCCAAGCACATAAAAGTAGCGTTACTTGTAATTTTTGTTATAGTAACTGCAATATCACTTTTTATTTTGTCTAAAGAAAGTCAACAAACTGGTAAAAGTGGTATGAGTATTAAAGCATCTTCACATGAAGAGCGAGTGGCTTTTCTTTCTCAATATGGCTGGGAAATTGATGCCGAGCCAGTTGAAGTGCAAGAGGTAATTATACCCTCTGAATTTGATGATGTGTATAACGCCTATAATGAAATTCAAAAAGCGCAGGGCTTTGATTTAACTGTGTATGCAGGTGTGCGCGTAAAGCGTTGGACATATATGATAAAAAATTATAAGGGCTATGAAGATAAAGATTGCATTCATGCAAATATATTGGTGTATGATGGACTTGTAGTGGGCGGAGATGTTTGCTCAGTAGAATTAGATGGCTTTATGCACGGATTTTCACAGCCTCAATAGGAAAAAAATAATGGAAAGACTTGATAAAATATTAGCATCACAAGGCACTCTTTCACGTCGTGATGTTAAAGAGATTGTTAAAAAAGGCAGAGTAACACTTAACGGCAAGGTCGTAAAAGACAGTGCCGTTAAAGTTGATTTGACAAGTGATGTTGTTACAATAGATGGTGAAATAGTAACGCTTAAAAAACATATTTATATTATGATGAATAAACCACAGGGCGTAATTTCCGCTAGTGATAGTGATGAAGATAAAACAGTTGTAGATTTAGTCCCTGCTGAACTTTTTCGCAAAGGACTTTTCCCGGCAGGTCGTCTTGATAAAGACACAACAGGCTTTGTGCTTATAACTGACGACGGTGACTTCGCGCATAAAATACTTTCACCTAAAAATCATATTTTTAAAACTTATCTTGCAAAGTTAGACCATTCGCTTACTGAAGGTGATATAAAAATGCTTGAAGGTGGAATAACCCTTCAAGATGGGACAACCCTTAAAGAAGCGAAGATTAAAGTTGTAGAGCAGGGTGAAAATCCACTTGTTAAAATTATGATATGTGAAGGCAAATATCATCAAGTTAAAAGAATGTTTGCAGCGGCAGGTAATAAAGTGATTTCTTTGCATCGTTCAAAAATGGGCGATTTAGAACTTGACAGTACATTAAAACCTGGTGAATGTCGCGAAATCACCGCTGAAGAGCTCTTAGCAATACAAAAATCTTAAATCGTTTGGTCATTTTGAACAATAAAAAATTAAGCAAAAAAAACGCGATAATGCGAGTATTAACCAAAAATTTCATCTTTTTTTGGGCAAAATGTTTGAAAAAATCAAAAAATATAAAAAATTTACTTGCAAAAACGCGTTTTATTGTGTAAAATACATAGTGTTCTAATTGTGAAATTGCATAAGTGCTTTTTGCGCTATGTATTTTTGGGGGTATAAAATATGTCCAATAGATTATTTCAAGGAATAGTTCATCAAATGGATGATGTTATTGATAGAACCTTTGGCGTTATTGACGAAACAGGTACTGTTATTTCTTGTAGTGAGCTTGGTAGAATAGGTGAAATTCAAACTCATGCTGTTTCTGAGGTTTTTGCTGCTGGTGATGTTGTTACTGTTAATAGCTGTACTTATAAAGTTTTTGGCGCACATATGCATCCTGAATATGCAGTTTTTGTTGAGGGTGATGATGAGGTTGCAAGAAGATATGTTTCAGTTATTGCAGTTTCTCTTTCAACAATTAAACAATATTATGATGAAAAATATGACAGAGGTAACTTTATTAAAAATGTAATCCTTGATAATATTTTACCTGGTGATATTTATATTAAGGCGCGTGAACTTCATTTTAATAATGATGTTACAAGAGCGGTTCTTCTTATTAGAATTACTGAGAAGAATGACGTTTCAATGTTTGATGTTATTCAAGATTTGTTCCCTGACAAAACAAAAGATTTCGTTGTAAATATTAATGAGTCAGATATTGTTCTTGTTAAAGAAGTTAAGAATAAAGTTGATACTAAAGACCTTGAAAAACTTGCCCGTTCAATAGCTGATTCACTTGGCACTGAGTATTATACTCATGTTTTAGTTGGTATTGGTACTGCAGTTGATAATATTAAAGACTTAGCACGTTCATTCCGTGAAGCCCAGGTTTCACTTGAGGTTGGTAAGGTTTTTGATACTGAAAAAACAATAGTAACTTATGATAATCTTGGTATTGCAAGACTTATTTATCAATTGCCAACAACACTTTGCGAAATGTTCCTTCGTGAAATCTTTAAGCGTGGTTCAATTGATAGTCTTGACCAAGAAACACTTTTCACAATTCAAAAATTCTTTGAGAATAACTTGAATGTTTCTGAAACATCAAGAAAACTTTTTGTTCATAGAAATACACTTGTTTATCGTCTTGAAAAAATTAAGAAGCTTACAGGTCTTGATTTAAGAGAATTTGATGATGCAATCGTGTTTAAAGTAGCATTAATGGTTAAGAAGTATCTTGATGCTAATCCAATTAAGTATTAATTAAATAATATAGGGCGGGGGCTAGCTCCCGCCTTTTTATGTTTCATTTGTTAATCTTGCATATTTAAAAATACATTTTTTATGCAAATCAACGATAAATGTTAAATTTTTATAAAAAGTACCACAAACACAATATTTTGTGGTATAATGTGTATGACTATTAGTTATTATGTGTAATTATGGTTAAAAATCGTTTTTAAAGATATAAAATATATGAAGGATAAGGTGCATATTGTGATTGAATTCAAAAATGTTTCAAAAACATATGATAATGGTACTGTAGCACTTCGTGATGTGTCCATTACAATCAATGATGGCGAATTTGTTTTCATTGTTGGTTCATCAGGTGCAGGTAAAAGTACATT
>JAZLET010000086.1:0-6354 GCA_045615405.1 Candidatus Fimenecus sp. | reverse complement strand
AAATGCAATATCGGCACTATTTAGCGCTTCTTTACGAGCATTTGTGTCTTTTCTTAAATTTTCAGGAAGAGTGATTAATTCAATATCTTCTCTTTTTGCAAGGCGGTCAAAGATTTTAAGCCCTGTTGTACCTTGACTACCATCAATAAATATTTTTGTCATAATTATAAATTCCCTTATAATCAATTTTGGGGTCGTCGTGACGCCGACCCCTACGTAAATTTTGTAAATGTTTTTCGTTAGGCAATGTTGCCGAAACGAAGTTGTATCGGGTATACCACGAGTTGAGAGCAACGACGCATAACGGAAAACAGGACAAAATTATTTTTCTCCGCGTTGTTTGTCAAGAAGTGCCTTAACCTTAATTGAAAGACCAAAGAGATTAATAAATCCTGCTGAATCCTTTTGGTTGTAAGCGCCACCGTCGTCACCGAATGATGCAACATTTTCATCATAAAGTGAGTATGGAGATGTAATACCTGCGTTAATGATATTACCCTTGTAAAGCTTAACCTTAACATCACCTGTTACTGTCTTTTGTGTTTCATCAACAAAAGCTGAAAGTGCTTCACGAAGAGGTGTAAACCAAAGACCATTATATACAACCTCACCAAATTTTTGTGCTACAAGTTTCTTGTAGTGTTGTGTATCACGGTCAAGGCAAATCATTTCAAGTAATTCGTGTGCCTTGTAAAGAATTGCACCACCTGGAGTTTCATAAACGCCACGAGATTTCATACCAACAAGACGATTTTCAACGATATCAAGAAGTCCTATTCCGTTAGCGCCGCCAAGCTCGTTAAGTTTTTCAACGATTGCAAGACCTTTCATCTCTACACCGTCAATAGCAGTTGGAACACCTTGCTCAAAGTGAATTGTAACATAGGTTGGTACATCAGGAGCCTGTTCTGGAGAAACGCTCATTTCAAGGAAGCCTTCCTTGTTGTATAATGGCTCATTTGCTGGGTCTTCCAAATCAAGACCTTCGTGAGATAAGTGCCATACGTTCTTATCTTTTGAATAGTTTGTTTCACGGTTAATTTTAAGAGGAATGTTGTGTGCCTCAGCATAAGCGATTTCTTCTTCACGAGATTTAATATCCCACTCACGCCAAGGAGCAATAATTGCCATTTCAGGAGCAAAAGCCTTAAGAGTTAATTCAAAACGAACTTGGTCGTTACCTTTACCTGTACAACCGTGGCAAATAGCGTCAGCACCCTCTTTAATTGCGATTTCAGCAAGTCCCTTTGCAATACAAGGACGAGCGTGAGATGTGCCAAGAAGATATTGCTCGTATTCAGCACCTGCTTTAAGGCAAGGCCAAATGTATTCTTCAACATATTCTTCTTTAAGGTCAAGAACATAAAGTTTTGAAGCGCCTGTTGCGATTGCCTTTTCTTCAAGACCGTCAAGCTCAGTACCCTGACCAACGTCACCTGATACTGCAATAACCTCACAGTTGTTATAATTTTCTTTTAACCAAGGGATGATAATTGATGTATCAAGACCACCTGAATAAGCTAAAACTACCTTTTTGATATCTTTCTTTTCCATTGTGTATTCCTCCGAAAAAATTGCGTTTTTCTTGTGCAATTTGTAGTATGGGTAATATTATACACCCATTATTTAATAAATCAAGTCTTTTTACATATTTTTTAATGGATTTTTGTATTTTTATGCACATTTTTACATATTTAACGAATATTTATACTGTTTTTATGCATTTTTATTACATATTTTGAATATTTTATACATTTATACATTATATAGTGTATAAAAATTAGTTTTTGCATACAAAAAACTGATAATTTTAAAGTGCAAAATGATATTTCTATAATCGCGTCGCAGGTACTTAATTCTTCATCATTCATCATTCATTACATAAAAAATGGTGGAGAAACTTTCTCCACCACATAAGATTATCTAACTGCTATTACTGGAACAATATCACCTGTTGCGGATTCATTTACAACAAATGAGATTTCATCACCAACATTAAGGATTACAATTTTTTCAGCATCCTTAACTGCAACCTTGTAATAGGTGTTACCATTTAATTTAATATAGAAATAGGTTTCACCACCAGTAATCACGCTACGGATTTCTTCTATTGTACCCATAACCTCTATTGTATCAGTCACAGGTGTATCTTCACCGCCCATTGAGTCAACATCAACATTTACATTAACGCCATTCTTTTTAAGCTCGTTTGCATAGTTTTCAGTACACTCAGCAAGACTTGTTCCAACGCCAACTAATGTTGACTGCTCAACATTAACCATTGCATACATCTTTACAAGCTCACTACTATCTTTAAGTGCCATAAAGTATGTTGGTTCACCGCTTACATTAAGAAGAATTGGGAATGTTGCACGATAACCATACTGTTGCACTTTACCTTGTGCTGATGTTCTTGCAGTTTCTTCTAAAGCACCTGGTTGCTGATAATAAACAGCCTCTTTTGTTCTTTGGTTAATAAGAATAAAGCCGATAATTGATTGGTCGGAGCTAATTGAAGTAACGCCTGTATACATATAAACATCATCATTAAGTGCTAAATAATTATAGCCTGTTGATGTGATTTTAACATTTTCTTGACCGATAAGTGAGTTCCAAAATCCGTTATTGTATTTACCATAGTAATTATACTGTTGATTTACAATACTTGCGGAATAAACTTGGTCAAGCCACTGGAATTCTTTATCAGTCACAAACTTATCAGTAGCAAGTTTTGTTGTGCCGTCGTGACTTGTTGAAACAAGAGTTGTATCACCATTAATTGAGTCAACAATAATAGCGCCTTGAACATCAGTACCGCCGAAAAGTCCTATTGTTTTATCTAAAACAGGAACAATCCAGTATGGTCTGCCTGTTTCGTCAATTTCAAAAGATGGCTCACCAAACATAAGTGTTGGATATTTAAAGCGGACATGACGAATAAGATATTCGTTAAAATGCTCGGCAGGTGAATACTTCATACCCTCTTCTAAACGTATAGCTTCAGCCTTTTGAGTGGTCATGTCTACAATAATATATGCAGGAATACCCTCTTTTGTATTCTTAAGCCACTTAAAAACATCACCATAGTCTAATGACTGAACGCGAACAGGTGTGCCCTTATAGTTAATTTGTGTTGAGTAATACTCATTAACTACAAACTGTGAAACATAATCGGAAAGTTCACCTAATGCACGAGTTGCAATCATTTTTGATGAGTCCTTATCAAGACGAGGAACACTACTAAAATCAATTTCAGCAATATCTTGCTGAAAGTCGCCCTCTTTAACATCAATAATTGCAGCGTATTCTTTTGCACGGAAAATCTCAGCACCTACAAGATAACCAGCACCAACAATTAATGCAAGTGCAAGAATGAGTATTACTGGAATCTTTGCTTGATTTTTTGCATATTCCATATACTCAGGACGGAAATACGCCTTTGACGCAATTCCATAAATACCGATGTACGCAAAAATAAGCATACCGATATAAAGATAAAGGTCAATAGCCTTAAAGTTAAGAGCAGGAAGCATTATATAATATACAACCGCACCTATAACTAAAGTGAGTAAAATGCTTATAATTACTCTTTTAAGATTACTACCCTTTGGTGTTTCAGGGACAACTGTTTTACCACCAAAATCAACATTGATTGGGTCCATAGTTTTTACCTCGTTTCCATAATATGTTAATAGTATAGCACAAAAATATTGTATAATACAATATAATAAGCGCAAAACGCAAAGTGCAAAGTGCAAAGAAACTATATTATCTTTTTACAAACATCTTTTAAACAGCAGTTTTCGCAATTTGCTTTACGGGCGGTACAAACTGCCCTGCCGTGTAATACTGCACGGTGGCAAAAATCGTTACTTTCTTCAGGTGGCAGAATTTTCTTTAACTCCATTTCAACCTTCTTTGGGTCTTTTGTGCTAACTAAACCCATTCTATTTGTAAGGCGGATTAAATGAGTATCCGCCACAACTGCAGGTTTGCCGTAAACATCACCTACAATTAAGTTTGCGGTTTTTCTACCCACACCCTGTAAAGATGTTAAATCGTCTATATTATCAGGGACTACTCCGTTAAATCTATCTCGCACTCCCCTTGCCATTTCAATAATATCACGAGCCTTACCGTGATAAAATCCGCAAGAATGAATTATGTTTTCAATGTCTTTAACATCGGCATTCACATAATCATTTAATGTTTTGTACTTATTAAAAAGTGCGGGGGTTACTAAATTAACCCTCGCATCTGTACACTGTGCTGAAAGACGAGTTGCAACAAGAAGTTCAAAAGGGTTACCTGCCACTAATGAGCAAATAGCATCTGGATATTCCTTTTTTAGCCCCTCTACAAGAAGTTTTGCACGTTCTTTTTTTGTCATAAATTACTCCGGATAATTCATATTATTAGGAAGTCCTAACAAAAAGTCTGCTGACACATTGAAATAGTTGCAAAGAGCAACAATATCTTTAAGGCTTGGCTCAGTTGTGCCTGTTTCTAAAAAAGAAACCTTGCGCTGAGTAATACCAAGTGCATTTGCCAAATCCTTTTGAGTTATTGTTGGTATTTTTGCATGTCTTAAATACTTTAATCTATCATTAAATTCCATTCTTTTACACCCTCAAAAATAATCGCCCCGAAAGGCGTGGGAATATAATATCACAAAATTATTCGTAATAAAAGATGTAGTTTAAAAATAACTATACAAAAATTCCTGCATATTTTTGGTAAGTTTTACAAACTTTTTCAACATTTGAACAAAGTTTAAAAATATCTATTGTCATTGCCTTGTTTTTCACACATTAAAAGTATATAATAAATACAACTTAAAAAGGAGTTTTTGGTATGCAAAAAGAAATTAATATTAAAGAATTAAAAGATAATTTTGTTAAAATGATTAGCAACGACTGGGCATTACTTACCGCTGGTAAAAATGATGATTTTAACACTATGACAGTAAGCTGGGGCGGAATTGGTGAGCTTTGGAACAAGGATGTTTGCTTTGTATTTGTGCGACCACAACGCTACACCTATGAATTTATGGAAAAGAATGATTACTTTTCACTTTCATTCTTTGGCGGTGAATACAAAAAAGAGTTAGGCATTTGTGGTAGCAAATCAGGTCGCGATATTGATAAAGTTCAGGCAACAGGATTTACCCCTATTGATTTAGGTGATGCGGTGGGCTTTAGTCAAGCGAAGGTAAATATTGTACTTAAAAAACTTGCTTACCAAGATATGAAGCCTGATGGATTTATTGACGAAACAATAATGAACAACTACGCTAACAACGATTTTCATAGAGTTTATGTTGGTGAAATCGTAAAAGTAATTGAAACAGTTTAACAAAAAAGAATGGGATGCTTTTCGGCACCCCATTTTTTTATTTTAGTATAAATCAGTCGTTAAGTATCTATCTCCTGTATCAGGAAGAAGCACTACAATGTTTTTGTCTTTGTATTCGTCCATTTGTGCAAGGGTTAATGCGCCATAAAGGGCTGCACCTGATGAAATTCCAACAAGTATTCCCTCACTTTTAGCAAGATTTCGTGCTGTTGCGTAGGCGTCATCACCGCTGACTTTAATAATTTTATCTATGATTTTTGTATTAAGGACTTCAGGAATAAATCCTGCGCCAATACCTTGTAATTTGTGAGCACCTGCACTTTCCCCTGAAAGCACTGCAGAGGTATCTGGCTCAACGGCTACTATTGTGACGCTTGGATTTTTCTCTTTAAGGTATTCCCCTACCCCTGTAATTGTACCGCCTGTGCCAACACCTGCCACGAAAACATCAACCTTACCGTCAGTGTCATTCCAAATTTCAGGACCAGTTGTTTTATAATGAGCCTGAGCATTTGCAGGATTTGTAAACTGACCTGCAACAATGCTATTAGGAATTTCTTTTTGCAATTCTTCCGCTTTCTTTATTGCACCATTCATACCAAGTGCACCGTCAGTAAGCACTAACTCGGCACCGTAGGCGGTCATAAGCTTTCTACGTTCCATAGACATTGTGTCAGGCATTACAATAATTACACGATAACCGCGAGAAACACCAATAGACGCAATTCCAATACCTGTATTACCACTTGTTGGCTCAATAATTACTGACCCTTTTTTTAATAAACCTTTTTCTTCGGCATCTTTAATAATCGCATATGCAACACGGTCTTTCGCACTACCTGCAGGATTAAAACCTTCTAGTTTTGCAAAAACATTTGCTTTTGTATTTGTATTGAGTTTCAATAATGGAGTATTGCCGATTAACTCGGCTACACAATTATAGATTTTCATAATATCACCTGAATATTATATTAACATTTATTAAAGGGTTTTACAAGT
>JAZLET010000085.1:0-5167 GCA_045615405.1 Candidatus Fimenecus sp. | reverse complement strand
TTGCTTGATGGAAGACTTGTAGCATTAACAGAATCAATAAAGAATCTCTTGCCGAAAGAATGTGAGAAAATTCTTGTTGCAGGATTAGGAAATGAGAATATAACGCCTGATGCATTAGGACCACTGTGCGCAAATGGTATTTTTTCAACTCGTCACATTAAAGGAGAAATAATTAAAGATTTGGGCATTAAAAACCTAAAATCCGTATCATCAATATCAACAGGCGTATTAGGTGAAACAGGTATTGAAACCGCGGAATATATTTCAGGTATAGTAAATCTTGTTAACCCCAATGTGGTAATTGTTGTTGATGCATTAGCGTCTCGTAGGATTTCAAGTCTTGGCAAAACAGTACAACTTACCAATACTGGTATAACCCCTGGCTCAGGCGTAGGCAACTTTAGAAAGACTATTGACAGTAAAACTCTTGGAGTCCCTGTCATATCAATAGGCGTACCAACTGTAGTTGATGCTAATACCATAGTTTATGATTTAACGGGCAGTGAGCAAAATGGTAAAATTGACGCAAGTAATATGATGGTAACACCGCGAGAAATTGATACAATTATAACTCGTGCATCGCGATTATTAGCATTAAGTATAAATTGTGCTTTGCAACCTAATATGAATCCTGAAATGTTTCTTGCATTATCATAAATAAAATATCTTTTGCATATTTTTTACAAGAATATTGTAAAGGATTGATTTATTTGAATAAGGGGACAAACTTAAGGGAGATGTTCTTTGAATATGTAATAAAATCAATTATTCCAATATCACTTGCGGTAAGCTTACTATTCAGTGGAGTGGAAACATCACTTAAACAAGTTTTAAAAACAACAATATATATAACAAATCCTGACAAAATATTCCAATCAATGGAAATCCAAGACTCAAATAATGAAAGTGTGCAAGAGTCAGTAAATAATGAAAATATTATTACTGATAATGACGATTCAATTGTTACATCAGGAGATATTGTTTTTGAAAATCCAAACGATATTCAAAAGCTTATAAATGAGGCAAAAGAAAAATATGCGAATTCTTCAAATGATGGTGAAATCATTGAATGTGACTATAGTAAACAAAACGCAACGGCTGAATATAATGAAATTTATTTGCGAAACACCACACTAAATCATACTGTAAACATTGAAGAATATCTTAATAAACAAGTTTATGCCTATATTGATAAAGACAAGCCAAGTGTTTTGATTTATCATACTCACACTACTGAAACTTATGAAATTTTAGATAGAAAATATTATACAAATGAGCGAAGTACAAGAAGTGATAATGAAAAAGAAAATATGGTGAGAGTTGGTGAAGAAATTTGTAAAATTTTAGAAGAAAATGGATATAAAACTATTCACGATAAAACTGTATATGATGAAAGCGTAAATGGTGCTTATGACCGGTCAAGAGCAAGGGTTAGCAAAATACTTAAAGATAACCCATCAATTCAAATTGTATTAGATGTTCATCGTGATTCAATTTATCAAAAAGACGGTGCAAGAATTAAAACTGTAACTGAAATAAAAGGTAAAAAAGCGGCTCAAATAATGCTGATTAGTGGTTGTGAAGATGGTAATGTTACTAACTTTCCTAATTGGCAGAAAAATTTAACATTTGCAATAAATTTGCAAAAGATACTAATAAACGAAAACAAAACCTTAATGCGACCATTAATGTTTAGTAGTCGTAAATATAATATGGATTTAGTTCCGTGTGCTTTGTCAATTGAAATTGGTACTGATGCAAATACATTGAGTGAAGCCGTATATTCAGCACAGCTTTTTGCAAATTCTTTATCTAACTTTTTAGAGGAGTATAAAATATAAATGAATGAAGTTTCAAAGATAATAAAAAGTTATTTATTATCCGTAATAATAACAATATTAACAACCATTGTTTTTTGTGGGTTATTTATAGTACAAACTAATACTGACAAAATGCTTTTTGGCTGAAAACTGTTGCATAAAAAATATTTGCGGTGTATAATATTTCATATAATATATGAAAGGTTGTACCCGCATTTTATGTGGATTTGAAACTTATGAATTTTACTGATATAGGAAACAATGGACTTGTTGAGGGCTATGCGATTATCAAGCAATGTGAAGTTAAAACTGCCAAGAATGGTAACTCATATCTTGATTTAGTGCTTTCGGATAAGGATGGCGAAATCTTTGCAAAACTTTGGGATTATAATGAATATTCTCATGGTAAGTATGAAAATGATATGTTCGTTAAGGTTAGAGGAACAATTTCAAAATATAATGGTAACGACCAGTTTAGAATTGAACGAATTCGTCCAGTAGTTGAAAGTGATGGCGTAAATGTAGGCGATTATGTTAAATCAGCTGATTTTTCAGGTGAAGAAATGCTTAATTACCTTTTGTCATTGGTAAATGATTTTAATGATGAAGATTTAAAAAAGATTGTTACATATTTGCTTAATGAAAATAAAGAAAGAGTTTTATATTTCCCAGCAGCGTTTAGGTTGCACCACGCAATTCGTTGTGGTCTTTTAATGCATACTGCGTCTATAGTTAAACTTTGCGAATCAATTTGTAAAGTTTATCCATTCGTTAATCGTGAGTTGCTCATTTCAGGTGCAATTCTTCACGATATTGCGAAAACTACTGAGTTTGATGTTCGCGAAACAGGACTCGCATCAGGCTATACTGTTGAGGGTAATCTTTTAGGCCATCTTGTAATGGGGGCTATGATGGTTAAAGAAGCAGGTCAAAAGTTAGGTATAGATGGTGAAAAGTCAATGCTTTTACAACATATGATTTTATCACATCATGGTGAACCTGAGTTTGGTGCGGCAGTAAGACCTTTATTCCTTGAAGCAGAGTTGCTTTCACAACTTGACTTGATGGATGCTCGCGTTTATGAAATTATGGACGCAGTAAGTGGTGTCCAGAAAGGCGAGTTTACAAATCGTCTTTGGGCGCTTGAAGATAGAAAATTTTATAAATACAATGATGCAACGCTAAAAGTTGACATTTTGTAATAAATAGGGAAAATAAAAAAAGGGGATTAAAGTTATGAGAAATCATTTTGTAGGCAAACCTGTTGACCTTTTAAAGTGCGACGGTAGTCTTGTTGAGCCGGGCTGGTCAACAAAGCAAGTATGGAAATATGACAAAAATGCTATTAAGTCAAATGTTTTTAGAATTAAAGAATGGGACTATTATCTTGTTTTAGCACAGGATTTTGGCGTTGCATTTACAGTTTCAGATTTGGGCTTTGCAGGTCTTCATTCTGTGTCTTTCCTTGATTTCAAAACACCTTGTGAAACAACAAAAAGCGAAATGCCATTTTTCACAATGGGCAAAACAAATATGCCACCAACAAGTAGTGAGGGCGATGTTCGTTTTGAAAATAAAAACCTTAAGCTTGAATATATAAAAACTGAGGGTCAACGAAGAATTGTTTGCACATATAAGAACTTTAAAGATGGTAAAGACTTTAAATGTAACATTTCACTTGACCAACCAGATATGGATTCAATGGTTATCACAATACCTTGGAAGAAAAATAAGAGATGCTTCTATTACAATCAAAAAATCAATTGTATGAGAGCATCAGGTTGGGTAACTGTTGGTGATGAAAAGTATGAGTTTAATCCTGCAACTGACTTTGGTACTCTTGACTGGGGTCGTGGTGTGTGGACTTATGACAATACATGGTTTTGGGGCTCAGGTAACTGCGATTTAGATGGTCATGCATTCGGTTTTAATATAGGCTATGGATTTGGTGATAATTCTGCAGCAACTGAAAATGTTCTTTTCTATGATGGCGTAGCACATAAGCTTGATGACATCTATTTCAATATGCCTGAGAATGGAAGTTATACAGACCCTTGGACATTCTCTTCATCCGATGGTAGATTTGAAATGGACTTTATTCCAATTATTGACCGTAGTGCTTTCATTGATTTCAAAGCGATTATTTCCGACCAGCACCAAGTGTTTGGTAGAATGAGCGGTAAAGCAATACTTGATGATGGCACTGTGCTTGAAATCAAAGATATGCTTATGTTTGCTGAAAAAGTACATAACAGATATTAAAATCAAAAGGCGAGGGTAAAAACCTCGCCTTAAACAATTCTTAATAAATTAACTTCTTTAATCTTAAAACTATTTTTATTACAATACCGTTGGAGGTTGAAAGTATGTATAATATTCTTGTTTGTGATGATGAAAAAGATATTGTCAATGCACTTGATATTTATCTTAAATCCGAGGGGTACAACACAATTCTTGCCTACAACGGTAACGAAGCAATCGAAAAGGTAAAAACGGAAGATATTCATTTGGCACTTCTTGATATTATGATGCCTGTTTTAGATGGCATTACTGCTATGGTGAAAATTCGTGAAATTACCAACATTCCAGTTATTCTATTGACGGCAAAAAGCGAAGACACCGATAAGATTTTAGGCCTTAATGTTGGTGCAGATGACTATATTACAAAGCCTTTTAATCCTGTTGAAGTATTGGCAAGGGTCAAGTCACAACTTCGCCGATATATGATGCTTGGTGGCGGCAAAACCAATGAACAGTCAATTGTAATCGGCACTTTAGAGCTTGATGATACTGCTAAAAAAGTAACTGTTGATGGCGAAAAAGTATCACTTACACCAAAAGAATATGAAATACTGTATTTTTTAATGCAAAATGCAGGTAAAGTCTTTTCCCCAAAAGAAATTTATCTTAAAGTGTGGAAAGATAACCCCTATGGTGCGGAAAGTACAGTTGCAGTACATATAAGACACCTTCGTGAAAAAATTGAAATAAACCCTGCCGAACCACGCTACTTGAAAGTTGTGTGGGGACAAGGTTATAAGATGGAGAGGTGTTAAGTAATGAAAAGTAATTTTGTAGTAAAGTCTATAGCGGTTGTACTGTTTGCAGTAATGCTCACAACTGCACTTCTATCGGGTGCGTGTTTAATCTTTGGCTTCGGCTCAGGTGCATTTACAGAAAGTGTAAATTGGGTCGAAATGAAAGACTCACTTTTTGAGGGCTTGACCTGGCGACCAATGCACAACATTTACGACAGTATAATGCACTATGAAAAGTACGGAAAATATAACGGTGAAGATGTATTATATTACGATTTATCGGAAAATTTAATGGTTGAAATTAAAGAT
>JAZLET010000084.1:0-7403 GCA_045615405.1 Candidatus Fimenecus sp. | reverse complement strand
GTGGTCGGAGTGACAGGAGTCGAACCTGCGGCATCCACATCCCAAATGTGGCGCGCTACCAGCTGCGCTACACCCCGAAGTATGCAATTTTCGTCAGCCCTAGTATTGTATAATAAAATATCTTATTTGTCAACATATTTTTTAATTTATTTTTATAAATTTACACTTTACAACTATATTTATTTTTATTTGCTTTTGTATTGCATTTTTTTGGCGAGTCCCCCTCCCCTTTTTTATTTACTGTTTATGAAATTTTCAATATAATTTCCTAAGCAAAACGGGTCAAGATGCATTTCGTTTAACTCCCTAACAAAATCCAAAATTTCCTCATAATCGGTTGAAACATCCCTTACTCGCAAAACTTCACTTCCGTTTACAAAAAGCACTATTCCATATGATTTTATACTTTCGTTTTCAATTTTTAATAAATGTTCATATACTTTATATTCCATTTTGATTTCTCCCTTTTTTAGAATGTCCTAATTTTAACACATAATAGTTGTTTTGTCAACACTTTTTGTTATTTATTTCAGTCTTATGTGTTATTTATTATACATTTAGGGATAAAAAGAAAAAGGCAACAAGATTTTGTCACCTCTTTTTCTCAGGTTATTATGTATTAACTTAAATTCTTGCTACGCCTGTCTCTTTTGCGGTTTTAATAACTGCCTTTGCAACAACCTCAGCAACTCGTTTATCTAAAGCAGGTGGAATAATATTTTCTTCAGTAATTTCGTCATCAGGAATAAGTGATGCAAGGGCATAAGATGTTGCAACCTTCATTTCTTCATTAATACAGGATGCACGGCAATCTAACGCGCCACGGAAAATACCAGGGAATGCAAGTACATTATTAATTTGGTTAGGGAAATCAGAACGGCCAGTACCCACTACCCTTGCCCCTGCCTTTAAAGCTAAATCAGGCATAATTTCAGGAACCGGATTAGCCATTGGGAATACAATAGCATCACTATTCATTGATGCAACCATTTCTTCAGTAACAACATTCGGTGCAGAAACTCCAATAAACACATCAGCGCCCCTCATAGCATCTAAAAGAGTGCCTGTTTTGTGCTCAGGATTAGTGATTTTAGCCACTTCTTGTTGTGCGGAGTTAAGACGCTCATCACCATCACTAATAATACCATAGCGGTCAACAAATACGAGATTTTTAACGCCCATATTCATAAGATGTTTACCTATTGCGATACCTGCGCTACCTACTCCGTTAATAACCACACGAACCTTGCCTATATCTTTTTTAACAAGTTTAAGAGCATTTATAAGAGCGGCTGCAACAACAATTGCAGTACCGTGCTGGTCGTCGTGGAATACTGGAATATCGCAAATCTCTTTTAATCTTTTTTCAATTTCAAAGCAACGAGGAGCCGCAATATCTTCAAGATTTATGCCACCAAAAGAGCCTGAAATCAAGTAAATTGTTCTTACGATTTCCTCAGTATCCTTTGAACGAATACAAATTGGGAATGCATCAACATCAGCAAATGTTTTAAACAGTGCACATTTACCCTCCATAACAGGCATACCTGCCTCAGGACCGATATCACCAAGCCCTAAAACTGCTGTACCATCAGTAACAACCGCAACAAGATTACTACGACGAGTAAGCTCGTAGCTTTTGTTGTAATCTTTTTGGATTTCAAGGCAAGGCGTTGCAACACCTGGGGTATATGCAAGTGACAAATCCTCTTTTGTATTTATTGGAGCACGAGAAACAACCTCAATTTTACCGCCCCATTCATAATGCTTTTGTAAAGATTTTTCATTGATGTCCATAGTGATAATCCTTTGATAATTAATGAATTAAATATATCACAAAAAGTAATAAAAAGCAAATATAAAAAGAAAACAGCCACACTTTGTGTAGCTGTTTCTTTATGGTGACCCGGACGGGAATCGAACCCGTGTTACCGCCGTGAAAGGGCGGTGTCTTAACCGCTTGACCACCGGGCCATATTTGGTAGCGGCAACGGGACTTGAACCTGTGACCTTCCGGGTATGAACCGGACGCTCTAGCCAACTAAGCTATGCCGCCATATTAGCCGCCGTTTTGACGGCTTGATTATTATAATATAAGAGTTTTGTTTTGTCAACAACTTTTTACAAATATTTTTAACTTTTTTCTAAAAAATATTTATAAATTAAAACAAGACGGCGGGAGCAAGCCCCCACCGTACTTAATCGTTAATCATTGAGCCCAGAAGAGCTATCCCCTTGTGTTACTTTTTCTACATCATCAATATAATCACCAATTGAAACTGAATAGTATTTAACAACCTTACCGTTCACAGTTATAGGAATATGTTCTCCATCGACCGTCATTGAGCGCAAAATTTCATTATCTATTGAAATTTCTTTATTAGCGGTATCTTCAACTACATCTTTTAATATAGAAATTTTTATAAGACATTTAGCAACTAGTATTTCATCCTCTGTTTGCTTTGCAACATTACTATAAGCCTCCACCAGCGCATCAATTATCGTTATAGTTTTCAGCTTTTTATATGTTTCTGTTACAACAATTGAAACAAATTCTTGGTCCCCATATGATAGGTTTGAATAATACTTTACAAATTCATCAACAAACAAATCATATTTCTTAAAGCAAAGCAAATCGTATATATAAAATGATATTATGACACTTTTAGGGTCATCTACAGTAAGCTGACTATAAAAATCATTCAGTTCGCTTTTAGCTATACTATCCTCTGATATTATATCAATCAAAATAGGCGCATATTCTAATCTTCTTTCATCTAAAACTTGAGCATTTTCTAAAAAGTAAACAAGATTTATTAAATCAATATCAGATTTTGTTGATAAATACTTTTCTTCGTACTGCATTGCTTCCTTTTCAAAAGAAGTTTTTATCGCATTAATATTATGATATCTTACAACACAAAAACCTAAGGCCAAAGCAACTACAAGTACAAATATAAAAATAACTTTTCTCTTTTTCATCTTATTAGCCCCACTATATTTTTGTTAGTCTAATCTTTTTACACTGACCTTAAGTCAAATATAGCACTTAAAAATCAAATTGTCAACAAAAAACGGGACGCTGTGGTCAGCGTCCCCTACATTTCATTTTGAGATTCTAAATTAAACAACAGCTTAATAGAACAAATTATTTTCTTTCCATTAATGCAACCATAACTGCCTTTTGTGCGTGAAGTCTGTTTTCTGCCTCGTCAAAGATTTCGTCAGCGTGTGCTTCAAATACCTTTTCAGTAATTTCTTCACCACGGTGAGCAGGAAGACAGTGTTGCACCATACAACCTGGGTTTGCTGCTGCGAGTGTTTTATCATTAATTTGGTAAATGCCCTGAAAAACTTGTCTTCTTTCATACGCCTCTTGCTCTTGTCCCATTGATGCCCACACATCAGTAAAGATTACATCAGCACCTGCACAAGCTTCAATAGGGTCACGGTAAAGACCAAATCCGCTATAATCTTTTGCAAATGTGAGTACTCTTGGGTCAGGGTCAAAGTTTTCAGGACAAGCAACTGTAACATCCATACCCATTTTAAGACCGCCCACGATAAGTGAGTTTGCCATATTGTTACCGTCACCGATATATGTCATTTTTAGTCCGTCTAAATGGCCTTTATGCTCACGGACTGTCATAAGGTCAGCAAGTACCTGACAAGGATGACAAAAGTCAGTAAGACCATTAATGATTGGAATAGAGCCAAATTTTGCAAGGTTTTCAACTTCACTTTGCTCAAAGGTTCTAATCATAATACCGTCTAAATAGCGTGAAAGCACGCGAGCAGTATCTTGAATTGGCTCACCACGACCAATTTGAAGGTCACGGTTTGACAAGAACAATGCTTGACCGCCTAACTGATACATACCAGTTTCAAAAGAAACACGAGTACGAGTTGATGATTTTTGGAAAATCATACCGAGAGTTTGTCCTGCGAGACGATGATGCTTAATGTTGTTTTTTGTTTCGTATTTAAGCTGGTCAGCAAGATTTAAAATATCAGTAATCTCTTCAGTTGAAAGAGAGAGCATACTTAAAAGATGTTTCATTGTTTAGTCCTCCAAGAAAGTTTTGAGAATTGCTATACCCTTGTCAATTTCTTCCTTTGTAATAACAAGCGGTGGTAACATACGAAGTTTATTTTTAGCGGTGAGAATTAAAAGTCCGTTCTCACTGCATTTTTTTGCGATTTCACCTGCGTTTTTAGTCTTTAATTCAATGCCAAGCATCATTCCAAGACCGCTGACTGAAGCAATTTCAGTTATACCTGCAAGTTGTTCTCTTATATACTCCCCTTTTTGTGCAACTTCATTTAAGAAATCAGGTGTGAGAGTATCAAGAATATATTTTGCACCTGCACAAGCAACAGGATTTCCGCCAAAGGTAGTTCCGTGTGTACCTGCAGTTAATATATTAGCACATTTCTCATTACAAAGACAAGCACCCATTGGAAGACCGTTACCAATCCCCTTTGCACTTGTTACAACATCAGGTGTAATTCCTGCGTGTTGGTATGCGAAAAGCTTACCTGTTCTACCCATACCGGTTTGTACTTCGTCAACTATAAGAAGAATGTCTTTCTCTTTGCAAACACTTTCAATAGTTTTAAGAAAATCGTAATCAGTAGGAACTACGCCACCCTCACCTTGCACAATTTCAACAATTATTGCGCAAACTGTGTCATCAGCTAACTCTAAAAACTGCTTTGTATTACCTGATTCGCAATATTTAAAGCCCTGCACAAATGGGTTAAAGAATTTGTGGTAATGCTCTTGCCCTGTTGCAGTAATTGTAGCCATTGTACGACCGTGAAATGAATTCACAAGGGTGATTATATTGTAACGATTTTCGCCGTATTTGTCGTAGCTATATTTTCTTGCTAACTTAATTGCGCACTCGTTAGACTCGGCACCTGAATTGCAAAGAAAAACACGATTAAAGCCTGTTTTTTTGCAAAGGGCTTCAGCATATTCAGCCACAGTAGAATTATAATAAAGGTTTGATGTATGTTGTACTTTGCCTAATTGTTCAGTTACCGCATTAATCCAACCCTGGTTATTATAGCCGAGTGAGTTTACGCCGATGCCTGAGCCGAAATCTATAACCTCGTTACCCTCGCTATCAATAAAAGTTGCACCATTACCGCTTTCAATAGAAATAGGAAAATGTGCGTATGTAGGCATTAAAGAGTTGTCCGCCTGATTTTTAATAACATTTACATTCATATTTATCACCATTAAAGGAACATTGTACCGATACCACTATCAGTAAGCATTTCTATGAGAATTGAATGTGGGATTCTACCATCAATAATATGCGTACGCTTAACGCCACGACGGACTGCCTCAACACAACAATCAATTTTGGGAATCATACCGCCCTTAATAATGCCCTGAGATTTAAGTTGTGGCACTTCACTAACATTTACAACATGAATAAGAGTGTTTTCGTCATCCTTATCCTTTAAAAGACCACGAACATCAGTCATTAAAAGTAGTTTTTCAGCACCCAACGCCGCTGCGATTTTTGAAGCAGCAATATCAGCATTAATATTGAAAACTTCACCGTTTTCTCCGCCACCAACAGTTGAGATTACTGGAATATAATGTTGGTCTAAAATACCGTGAAGAAGAGTTGTATCAACATCAACAATATCACCAACAAAGCCAATATCTTTTTCTACTTTCTTGGCTTTAATCATACCGTCGTCAAGTCCGCAAATACCGATTGCGTGACCACCGTGATGGTGAAGAAGATGCACAAGGCGTTTGTTAACCTTACCTGCAAGAACCATTTGAACAACGTCAATAGTTTCTTCATCAGTATAGCGAAGTCCGTCAACAAATTTTGACTCTTTGCCGATTTTATTAAGCATTTCATTAATTTCAGGTCCACCACCGTGAACAAGAACAACATTAATGCCAACTGAACGAAGAAGCACGATATCAGTCATAACTGCATCTTGTAAATCCTCGTTAATCATAGCGTTACCGCCGTATTTAATAACTACTGTTTTTCCATGATATTGCTGAATGTAAGGAAGCGCTTGAACAAGCACCTCGCTACGGTCAGCGTGGGTAAGTTTTGAAATGTCCATTACCTTATACCTCCAAGGGTTTAATCCTTTGCTCCCTCTGACAAGGGAGGAAAACAACACATTTTAGGTGCGATAATCACCATTGATTTTAACATATTCATAAGTAAGGTCGCAGCCGTATGCTGTTGCGCCAAATTCACCATCGTTAAGCTCAACAATAATGTAAACCTCATCTTCAATGAGTACTTGCTTTGCGATTTCTTCCGAAAATTCTATTCCTGCGCCATTTTTACAAACTGCGATTTCTCCGCCCCTTGACTTAAATGAAACATTTATCTTATTTACATCAATATCTACTCCGGCATAACCGAGTGCGCAAAGAATACGACCCCAGTTAGCATCCGCGCCAAACATTGCCGCCTTAACGAGTGATGAGCAAATAACGCTCTTTGCACAAACCTTTGCAATTTCCTTTGTTTTTGCACCGCTAACCTGACATTCAACAAGCTTTGTTGCGCCTTCACCATCTTTTGCCATAAGCTTTACAAGTTTTTCGCAAATTGATGCTAAAGCGTTTACGAATACAAAATAATCATCATTTTCAGTTTGGATTCTATCGTTTCCGCAAAGACCTGATGCAAGAAGAGCAACAGTATCGTTTGTTGATGTGTCACCGTCAACTGAAAGCATATTAAAGCTATCTTTTACAACTGCAAGAAGTGCTTTTTTGAGCATTTCAGCCGAGATATTAGCGTCAGTAGTGATAAAGCCGAGCATTGTAGCCATATTAGGATGAATCATACCGCTACCCTTTGAAATAGCGCCAATTTTACATTCCTTGCCATTAAGTGTAAACGAAACTGCAAACTCTTTTTTAACTGTATCAGTTGTCATAATTGCTTGTGCAGCGTCGTCAGAGCCATTTTCACTTAATTCACTAACAAGTTGAGCCATACCCTTTTCAATAGGTGCGATATTAATTGGTTGACCAATAACGCCTGTTGATGCAACAACAAAGTCAGTTGCTTTAAGCCCTGTTGCCTTTGCTACGATTTCACACATTGCTTCGGCTTTTTCTATACCATCAGCATTACAGGTGTTTGCAATACCGCTATTGCAAATTACACCGTATGCTTTACCGTCTTTTATATTATTTCTTGTAACTGTAATTGGTGCGCCATAAACTAAGTTTTGTGTATAAACCGCAGCCGCATCACATTCAGTTTCACAAAGAATAAGTGCTAAATCCTTTTTAGTTTTATTTTTACGGATTCCACAATGAATACCACTTGCTTTAAATCCCTTTGGTGCAGTAACACCACCATTAATAAATTTCATATTGTTCACCAAATCTT
>JAZLET010000083.1:0-15656 GCA_045615405.1 Candidatus Fimenecus sp. | reverse complement strand
TGATTTCGTTGATTATATTTATAATATGTATCTTATTATTTATAGGTTTAGTGATTTGGGCAATATTAGCATCACAAACACTTTATCCCGCAATGTAAATAATATTAAAGAGCAAGTTCGTTATGAACTTGCTCTTTTTTTACGGGCGGACACAAAGACCCGCCCCTACATTCTATCTCCATAGTCAAAGGTAGCAATAAAAAGTGACGATTAAATATCATCCCCTACTATTATTCCATTGGGTTTTCTTCAAGCCAAAGTATATTTGCTCCCATATCGTCAAATACATCTTTATTATTTATTCCATCATAGATTGCATTTTTATCACATATATCTCTTTCAATATCATATATTCCAAAAAACAATGTTGTAAAGCCTTCATCCGAATAATAAACTACGGATTTTTTACCATTAGGAGAAAGACAAGCAACTGGAGGTACTTTATTAAATCCCTTTGAATATGTCCACTCGTTATTACCGATAGTAACTATATAATCTTCAGGTGAATGTCCAACACTTATTAACTCTCCATCGGCACCATATTCTTTAAATACATTTTCAGAACCGACCAATAGTTTTCTATCGGTAAGCCATTGAACCCTATATGCCTCACCGAGTTTTTTGTTTGTTCCATTCACATAATAATACAATTCACCATTAATGCTATCTTCTGCCGAATAATTATCATCAGGTATTTCTTTAATATAAGCAATTTCACCAAGATTATTTAAAGCAAACTCTTCAATATTACTTTCAATTAATTCAGTTTCATTCTCGTGAACACAATTGAAACAACCATCTTCAGTAAGATAATATACTTTATCATTATAAACTGATATAGATATAATCTTTTCTATAACAGGATAAGATTTTTCAACAACACCATTTTTGAAAAGAAGGATTTCTTGTTCATTGGTTTCATTATTAACCGCAACACAACAAAAATCTCCACCATAATATTGTCCAATTTCATTAAGATTGCTGTAACCGTTAATATTATATTCTTTTTTAGTTGTTTCATTTAAATTAATAACAACTATAGATTCGTCAGCATAAATTAAACATCCTGTTTTTGCTTTAGAAATTATATTGCTTCTATAGCCGCATATAGCGATTAAAACAACTAAAACTACAATTAATATAGCCAATATAATTTTGCGAGTTTTTATCATAGGTACTCCCCCTTTGCAAGATTAATATAACATAATCAAAATTAGAGGTCAATTCAAAGGTAAAAATACGGATTATTCAAGTCTTTTTGCAAGAAGATAGATGTTCAATTTAGTGATGATGGTGATGGTGGTGCGAATGTGAATAATGTGTTTCTTCAATATGACAATGCTCTTCGTGGCAATGGTCATCTTCACTTTCAATTTCAAGAGTTGCGTGGCCTATTCCGTGTTCTTTAAGTTCTTCACGGATTTTATCTTTAATTTTATGTGAGTTTTCTTCTGCTACAATATGCATTGTTGCAAAGTTTAGGTGACCATCCATACTCCATATATGAATATGGTGAACATCAATTACGCCATCAATTTTGCAGATATGTTCTTTGATTTCATTTATACTAATATTACTAGGGATTTTCTCAAGGAATAAGTCAAGGACTTCTCTTAAATTTTTGATTGCATTTATGAATATGAAAATCGCAACGCCCATTGACATAATAGGGTCAATTATTGAAACGTCAGTAAATCTCATTATAATTGCTCCCACAAGGACAACAAGCCAACCTAAAACGTCTTCAAGCATATGAAGATTTACGGCTTTTTGGTTAAGTGAGTCACCATCTTTAGTGAAATATGCAGCAAGGAAATTTACGAGTGCACCAACAATTGCAAATACAATCATACCATTATAGTTGATTTCTACTGGATTGATAATTCGTAAAATAGCATTATAAATAACCATTACTGAGCCGAACAATAATATCATAGTTGTGATTACACTACCAATTACTGAAAACCTTGCATAACCGTAAGTATAAGTTTCATCAGGTTGCTTTTTGCTTTTCTTTTCAAGGAAATACGAAATTCCTATACTTGCCGCATCACCTAAATCGTGAACAGCATCCGAAATAATAGCAACGCTACCTGTGAAGAATCCGCCGATTATTTCAAATATTGAAAATGACAAGTTAAGTATAAATGCAATTAAAATGTTTTTCTCTGTTTTCATTTTTACTCCTATAACAAATAGTTTATGATTTTATTATATACTATGCATTTTGAATAATCAACATTAAAAAAGGACTGCAAATGCAGTCCTTTCATTTTATTAATCAAGGAAGTCGCGGAGCTTTTTACTACGACTTGGGTGACGAAGCTTACGAAGCGCTTTTGCTTCAATTTGACGAATACGCTCACGAGTAACGTTAAACTCTTTACCAACTTCTTCGAGTGTTCTTGGGTGACCATCTTCTAAACCATAACGAAGTGAAAGAACTTTTTCTTCACGAGGTGTAAGTGTTTTAAGTACTTCAGCAAGTTGTTCTTTAAGAAGTGAGATTGATGCTGCATCAGCTGGTGAAAGTGCTTCATCATCAGGAATAAAGTCACCTAAATGGCTATCTTCCTCTTCACCGATTGGTGTTTCAAGAGAAACTGGCTCTTGTGCAAGACGAAGAATTTCACGAACCTTATCAGGAGTCATATCAAGTTCTTCAGCAATCTCTTCAGCTGATGGGTCGCGACCATTTTTATGAAGCAACTGACTGCTTGTCTTTTTAACTTTATTGATTGTTTCAACCATATGAACAGGAATACGGATTGTTCTTGCTTGGTCAGCAATAGCACGAGTTATAGCTTGTCTAATCCACCAAGTTGCATAAGTAGAGAATTTAAAGCCCTTTGTATAGTCAAACTTATCAACAGCTTTAATAAGACCTAAGTTACCTTCTTGAATAAGGTCAAGAAATTGCATACCACGACCAACATAACGCTTTGCTATACTTACAACAAGACGAAGGTTTGCTTCAGCAAGACGTTGCTTTGCTTTTTCATCACCATCAGCAATACGAATTGAAAGCTCAATTTCTTCTTCAGATGTAAGAAGTGGAACACGACCGATTTCTTTAAGATAAACACGAACAGGGTCATCCATTGCTACTGCTTTATTGTCGCCTAATCCGCCATCATCACTTTTCGCCATATCTGTTTCATCAGTAATAGCGTCTTGAGCCATATCTTCAAGGTCATCAATAAGTTCAATGTTATTTGCTTCTATAAGCTCGTAAAGTTTCTCAAGCTCGTCAATCTCCATATCAAGTTCAAGCATTGCATTATCAATTTCTTGAGTTGTAAGTTTACCGACCGCTTTACCTTTTTCAACTAACGCTTTTACGGCGCTCTTCTTATCAATATTTTCCATTGTTATTTCTCCTTCACATCTTTTGTTTTAATTGTCATCATTCTTGAAAAAATTAAGAAACTTTTCGTCACTGATTTCATCCACAGCCATCTCTTTAATATCTTTCTTATTTTTTTCGTTAATAATAACCTTTATGCAATCCTCACACTCTTCTAATGTATTCCTAAGAGTATGGGAAATTGTTTGAATTTTTGCAACTGCACTGATTTCATCATCAGTTAAGTCCCCTGCCAAAAATGAAATCTCAGCCGATTTACCCTCACGAAGTCTACTGATTACCGCTTTGTAAATTCTACGATTAAAATCAGTAACATAATCTTCTGCTGAAAGTTTACTTTCAACGCTCTTTAAAAACTCTGGATTTGCCATTAACAATGCAATAAGCATTTCCTCCGCTTTTGCAGCAGCATGAAAGTTTTTTCGCTGAGGATTAAGCTTATCAAGAATGTCGCCTTGATTTTGAATTTGTGTAAACTCTTTCTTTTTTTGAATTGTTTCGTTTCTTTTCGCCTGACGCTTTGCTTCATTAACAATAACATCTTTAGAAACGGAAAGCTCATCAGCAAGGCGAGATGCATAAATATCTAACTCTATTGCACCTACTGTTGAAAGAATTTTAATTGCAACGTGCAAGTATTGACGCTTACCATCATCACTTGTTAAGTCGTAATTGTCACGCTCACGAAGTAATGCAAATTCAACTTCATTAGCAGCGCCATTAATTATGGATTTCATTTTTTCTACACCAAAATTTTTAAGGATTTCGTCAGGGTCTTTACCACCCTCTAAACGAAGCACCTTTGTTTTTGCTGTTGTTTCACCTTTAAAAATACTCAGTGCTCTATTTGCGGCTTTTTGACCTGCCTCATCAGCATCATATGCGATAAGCACTTCAGAAGCATATCTTGATAAAAGTCGTGCTTGCTCACCAGTAAGTGCTGTACCAAGTCCAGCAACAGCATTTGTAAATCCTGCTTGATGTAGCGCAATAACATCCATATAGCCTTCACACAATATTAAACTGTCTTTTCCGCTTTTTTTCGCAAGATTAAGCGCAAATACGCCTTGACTCTTTTTATAAACCATTGTATCAGAAGTATTAAGATACTTTGGTTTTGAGTCATCCATAACACGACCGCCAAATGCGATTACGTTACCCTTAACATCAATAATAGGAAACATTATGCGATTACGGAAATTATCATAAATGTTATTAGGATTTTTCGTAGACCGTCTTGCAAGGTTTGCAAACACAAGCTCATCTTTTGTAAAGCCCTTGTTCAACATATAATTGGAAAGAGCGTAAAAATTATCAGGTGCAAAGCCTAAGCCGAATTTACGAATCGTATCATCGGTAAGTCCTCTATTTTTGAAATATTTATAACCAATTTCACCATCTTTTGTACCAAGACAATTATGGAAAAATTTTGCAGCCTCACGATTTGCCTCTAACATACGAAGGCGACGTTTATTCATTGCATCATCATATGTATTCTCGTCAGGCATATTCATACCATGTTTCTCAGCAAGGAAACGTACCGCATCAATATAATCAAGATTTTCTATATTCTTGATAAAAGTGATTACATCGCCACCATTACCACAGCCAAAGCAATAATATGACTGTGTATCGGGATAAACAGTAAATGATGGTGTTTTTTCGCCATGAAATGGGCAAAGACCTTTACTGATACGACCAGCACGTTTTATATTCACATAAGAGGAAATTGTAGTTTCAATATCGGCGCGCAGACGAAGCTCAGTTAAAAAAGCATCAGATAATGCCAACACTACCCCTCCTCTATTCCAATATCCACCCACGAATCTGGAATGAATATATTTTTATAAACTGCTAACAAATAACGGTCACTCATACCTGCAATATAATCGCAAACAGCACGGTGAACACCTTCACTATCAATTATGTAACGATATGCATTAGGTATTTTATTAGGATTATTTAAGAAATACTCATAAAGACGAACTATTATATCAATCGCCTTTGTTTCTTCGCCCTTACAAACAGGATTTGTATAAACCTTATCAAACATAAACGCATGTAATTCGTCAAATGGTTGTTGCACATCAGCTGAGAAAACAATGTCATCGGTACTATTTTCAACAACATTTAGCACCATAGTATTAATTCGTGCTGATTTTTTAAAGCCTAATGCATTACGAATTTCCAACGGTATATCTTCTTCACACATAACGCCCGCACGAACTGCATCATCAATATCGTGATTAATATATGCGATTTTATCGGCAAGTTTTACAATTCTACCCTCTAATGTATCTGCCTCTTTACCACGTGTATGACATACAATACCGTCACGCACTTCATATGTAAGATTAAGACCTTTTCCGCTTTTTTCAAGACGTTCAACAACTCTTAAACTTTGGTCATAGTGACGAAAACCGCCAGGTACAACCGAATTCAATGCACGTTCACCTGCATGACCAAATGGTGTATGCCCTAAATCATGGCCAAGTGCCACCGCTTCAGTTAAATCACCATTAAGAGAAAGTCCGTTTGCAATAGTTCTTGCAATTTGCGCAACTTCCAAAGTATGAGTAAGGCGCGTTCTATAGTGGTCGCCTTCTGGTGACAAAAAGACCTGAGTTTTATGCTTTAAACGACGGAATGAGTTTGAATGAATAATTCTATCACGGTCACGCTGGAAATCAGTTCTTAAAGAACATTTTTCTTCAGGTATTACCCTACCTTTAGTATCGCAAGAGCAACAAGCTTTATCGGACAAAATTACTTTTTCGTTTTGTTCCATTTTTTCTCTAACAGTCATTTTGGCACCTCCTAAACATCCTTTCAATTATATATACTTAAAAGAAATTAAAAATCCTTGTATTTTTTTCAAAAAATTTTAGAATTCGCAAAAATCTTCCGAAATAATTGTAGTTTCTACCCTACCATTACTTAAATCGGTAATTTTTGCATCTATATTTTCTTTATTTTCACCTTTAATTCTAAAAACAACTTTTACGTTATCGGTAAACTGTGTATCAAGTATTACTGTTTCTTCATTTGCAAGAAATGAGTTAAGTTTACCGTAAAATGTATAGTCACACTCTACCGCTAAATCAAGACAATGTGCCATTGTAATAATTTTTGCACTATCTACACCAATTTTAGCACTGTGAGAATATGCACGGACAAGTCCGCCACCACCTAAAAGAATTCCGCCAAAATAACGTGTTACAACAACACACACATCTACAAGGTTTTCTTTCTCCAAAACATCTAAAACAGGCACACCTGCAGTACCTTGTGGCTCACCATCATCAGAATAGCGTTTTATACCGCCTTCACGAAGAATATAGGCATAGACATTATGAGTAGCGTCCCAATGCTTAGATTTGATTTCAGCAATAAAACTATTAGCCTCGTCAACAGTTGTTACTGGCTTTGCATAAGCAATAAAACGAGAGCGTTTAACAATATACTCGTCATTACTAAATTCTTTTATTGTTCTATATTCAGTTGGCAAAATTCTCACCACGCTTTATGTAATATAAATTATAAAACAAAAGGTGGTACAAAAATGCACCACCATAATGTCATTTAACTTATTTTGAAAGATTGTAACGTTTGTTAAATCTGTCAACACGTCCGCCTGTATCAACAAGCTTTTGTTTACCTGTGAAGAATGGGTGGCAATTTGAGCAGATATCAACCTTTAATTCTTCTTTAGTTGAACAAGTTTCAAATGTTGCACCGCAAGCGCACTTAACTGTAACTGTTTTATAGTTTGGATGGATTCCTTGTTTCATGACAATTGTCACCTCTTTCAGTACTTGTTTTCATTAGCCTAATGATTTTAGCACAAGAAAATACAAAAATCAAGTATTTTTTTCAAGATTTAAA
Organism: Candidatus Fimenecus sp.; assembly: GCA_045615405.1. Classification (GTDB taxonomy): domain Bacteria; phylum Bacillota; class Clostridia; order Oscillospirales; family Acutalibacteraceae; genus Fimenecus. The sequence continues at coordinate 8,404 of JAZLET010000083.1, read as the reverse complement.
GAAATTTCTTTTGAAAGAGAAAACGAGTATAATGTTACAGTTACATCTTGTAGACCAAAGCACTGCTCTGCAGCTGCTTTATATACTCGCATTTGTTCACGATAACGATTGCAAAGCTCTTCTTCAGTCGTAACTTTATCGGTTTTATAGTCAACGATTTCACCATTTTTACCATTGATTATAAGACAATCCATAATACCTTGGATTACAACGTGCTCTTCGCCTGAACTTGTTGGCAAATCACTTTTAATAAATGATAATGGCACATTCATTGTAAATTCTTTTTCACGTGCATAAGATTCAGCATTTTCAATACGATTATACAAATTACTTTCAAAGAATTTAACTATCAGTTTCGTATCAATCGCTTTTACTTCTAAATCAGTAAATACACCTTCGCTTTGCAACCTTGCCACTTCATTTTCTATACTTTGCTTAGCAAGGGTAAAATCGCACTTTTCCATAAATCTATGTATAAGTGTACCACGCTGTGCTGGTGTTAATTCATCCTTACCCATAAAAGCAGGATTTTCACTTGCAATATAAAGAGTTTGTGATTTTTCACTAATTCTTGATGCCGAATATTTAATTGGCATATTAGTAATTGAGGCGTAAGGATACTTGTAGTTAACCTTTTCACATATTTCACTAAGAAGTGCATCATCAACTGGTGCTTTCGTTTGTGAGTCAGCCAACTTTTCTTCTAATTCAGGCGGTTGAACTATTTGAAAATCAATTTTACTATCAGTTATTCTTGACTCACAATTAAATAAATCAAGTTCTTTACGAAGTTCATATGTACTTGAATGTTGAAGCATTGCAAGGATTCCCCAACTTAAGAAATTCCCCATAAGAGACAGTGGAACCGAATTATCTTCATTACCCACATAAAATCTACTGTAAATCTCTTTGATTTTCTTTTCAGGCTGATAAAGATTACCTACAATGTACAGTTTTTCTCTTGCGCGAGTTGTTGCGACATAATAAATACGAATTTCTTCGCTTAACTCTTCGTATTCTTTTTTCATTTCAACTGTACTAAACGGATGAGTTTTATACTCAAGATTTTTCTCTTTATCGTAACAATATGTACCTATACCCATTGTTCTATCAACAATAATTTTTGGACGGTTTTTTATACCAAACGAAGCTGAGCAATCAACTATAAACACAACAGGATATTCCAATCCTTTACTTGAGTGAATTGTAGTAAGCTTAACAACATCATCATTTTCGTTTACAAGACTCATTTCTTTTAAGTCAAAAGCATTCTTACGAAGCTTTTCAATATATCTCATAAACCCTGACAATCCGTGGCCACCATTTGTTTCAAAGCTTTCGGCATAATCAATTAATTGTTGTAGATTAAGCACGTGCTTTTCACCATTTTCCATTGCACCTACAACACTATCATACAATGTTATTTCAAGTGCTCTTCTAATAAGCTCACCAACACCTACTGTTACTGATAACATTCTTAACTGATTTATTGTATCAAGAAAATATTTTGCTTTATTATCAGTTTCATAATTATTCTTTAGTAAATCGTAAATTGAGCCATATTTATTTTCGCAACGCATACGTGCTAAATCATCTTCAGTAAATGGAAACATTGGCGAAAGCATTACTGAAAGTAGCGGCACATCTTGCACAGGATTATCTATGACACTAAGCAATGAAATCATAGTAATTATTTCAGCATTGTCAAAAAATCCTTTTTTCTTTTCATAATGAACAGGGACGCCCATTCCAGTAAGACCGCGCACGATTGTATCCGCCTGATTTGATAACCTACGAGCAAGTACACAAATATCACTATATCTTATTGGGCGTTCTTTACCCTTATTGCCTACCATCATACCACTTGCAACAAGGTCTTTTATTGTTTTGCCTACATATGCAATTTCACTTTCTAAATCGCCACGTGCTTTACGAGCATCAACGATATGAAAATAAACATCTTTGTTATCGGTTTCAGAAAAATCTGCGCCGGATACTAATCCATCACCGTTTTTGTAATCAATATCGCCCATTTTACGAGTCATAAGGAAATCAAAGAAGAAGTTTACGCCATCTACAATACCCTTACGACTACGGAAATTCTTATCAAGAAGAATTTTTGAAGGATAGTTATCTAACTTTTCGTCATAAACTTCATACTTTTCCTTATATCCCATAAAAATTTCAGGCATTGCTTGTCGGAAACGATAAATGCTTTGCTTAACATCACCTACCATAAATATGTTAGATGAGTTTTTAGAAATAGCATTAAAAAGAGTATCTTGCGCCTCATTTGTATCTTGAAATTCATCTATTAAAATTTCAGCATACATCTCTGACATTTCAGCAGCAAGAGCAGTTCTTTCAATGCTTCCGTCTTGATTTTCTTTTACAAGTAAATCAAGTGACATATGGACAATGTCAGGAAAATCATATGCATTCTTTTCTTTTTTTGCTTTAAAAAGTCTTGAATAAAACTCTAAAACACATTTTTCAAAAGCGGTCATTGCTGGTCGTAAGTTCTCAATATCGTTTTTAAACTCTTCAGCATAACATGTCATAATTGAACGCAAATCTTTAAAATCGTCTTTAAGTGCAACCGCTCTATTATAAACATTATAGTAGTTATCATCTTTAGTGCATTTAATACCCTTATTAAAACTTCCTACTGACAAAGTATCAATGATATTTTTAATGTTATCCCAATTACCATCTTTTTCAATCAAGTCAAGTATGTACTTCATACCTTCAACTGCATCTTTGATTTTATCGTTAATAACATCGCCCAAATCACCATTGCCAGCATCAGCAAGAATTTTGTCGCACTTATTTAACACATACTCAATTATTGTTTTAATTCTTTCAAGACAATATTTGCCCCAAATTGTTTCTTCAACCGAAACATCTTCAAAGTAATATGCAAAGTGGTCTTTTATCCACTTTTCAGGGTTAGCTGATGATGTTGAAAAATGATAAATATTAAGAACGGAATTGATAAGATTTATATCGTTCCTACCATCAGTAAACAGGTCAAGCAATGCATTTGATTCAACGGTATTCTCACTATAAATCTCTTCTAAAATTTCATTTAAGATTTCTTTTTCAAGTAGTTTAAGTTCGTTTGATTCAAGCATTGTAAAATCAGGAGAGATATCTAAAACCTGACAATTATCCTTTACAATTTTATTGCAAAAGCTATCAATTGTACAAATACTTGCACTTGACAAAAACATTTTTTGTCTTTTAAGGATTGCGTTGTTAGGGTTTTCTTTAATAAGTTCATCAAGAGCCTTTGAAATTCGCTCACTCATTTCCCCTGCTGCCGCTTTCGTGTAGGTAACGACAAGAATATCTTCAATGTTAGCCGGACTATTTTTATCAATAATGCGTTGAATTATACGCTCAACAAGCACTGCAGTTTTGCCTGAACCTGCTGCAGCAGACACAAGCACACTGCCATTTCTTGAATTAATAGCACAGCGCTGAGCATCAGTCCATTCTCTACTCATTATCTTCACCTCCCAGCATTGATACTGCATCTTGGAAACCTATAGATTCAATTACTCTTACAGGGTCCGCAGTATCACGCCTACAAACATCATGAAAATCGCAATACTTGCAACCATTTTCTGTAGGAAATGCAGGTATTATACCACCCTGTAATTGACTTGCCATTTCTCTAATTATACGGTCTACTCTCTTTTGTAAAAGTTGTAAAGAGTCAATGGAAATAATATTACCTGAAAGTGTACCATCTTCATTCTTTGTAACAGGAATGTACACACCTTCAATATTATGCTCCATCGCACTAATAACAGTAATATTATCAAGCACCATACCACTCATACGTAAGCGTTCTTTAATAGACTTGCTTACTGTAGCTGCATCTGCATGTCTTGAAAGCTTTTTAGACTCACTTACTCTTGGTGATTTTGCTTGATAATACAATATACCTGCAGGTGTCACGTTTTTATATAAGTTTCCTCCATTTTGCCATATTGCAAAAAGATATATAAGCATTTGCATATTAAGTCCTGCAAACACTTCACCTAAAGAAAACTGCTTACCACCTGTTTTATAGTCAACAATACGAATAAAAGTATTATGTTCAGTTTCGTAAGCGTCAACACGGTCTACATCACCTATAAGCTTTATCGTGCCACCATTCTCTAAATTAATGAGATAAGGCTTAATCTTACCATCATTATTTATGCTTAATTCAAAATCAACAGGCACAAAATCACAGTGTAAAAACTCGTCAATAATTTGCATTATGATTTTATATGCACTTTCTTTTAGCAAAGTTATTGTACGAGCAAATGATTTAGGTTGATTTTCATATCCACTGAGCTTTTCGGCAACATAGTTATCAATTATACCATTGACCTTTGCCTTAACTTCGTCAGTTGAATATTTCAAAAACTCTTCTTTTGGGTTTTTCTTTAAGAATATTTCAAGCACTTCATGAATAAGCGTACCAGTTTGAGCATTATCCATTTCCGCTTCTTTTCTCGCTTTTGCTCTAAGTCCATACTGACAAAAATAGCTAAATGGACATTTATAGAATCTTTCAGTTTTTGACGCTGAAATGTACATACTTTCGCCAAAAAGCTTAGTTGCAAGTTTTTCATCTTTAATTTTAAAATCTCTTTTGCTTATTTTTTCAAGCATATTAAGTTCATCTTGTGAACCATCAGTTTTAAAAAATTCATACAATGTTGAACCCAATGTAGAGTTTTTATTTGACTCACTTGCAAGTGCCGAAAAAGCAGTTTTGCGACTTTCAATAGCATCTAAAGCATTAGGTGAAATTAGTTTAACTTTAATTTCTTCGTTTTTACCATCTTCATCTTTTACGGTATATAATCTTTGAATTTCAAACACTAATTCCGATGGGGTAAGTGTTTCACCTTGAGCATCAATGCTACTATATGACACATAAAGTTTATGTGTTGCAAGTGTCATTGCGTGATAAGCAATAAATCTTTCAGACACACTGTTATATTCAAGGGTTGAAACAATTTCAACGCCCATTTTTTGAAGTTCACAACGCTCTGAATCACTAAGAATAGCTCCACTTGACGAAATAGCAGGAAATACACCTACATTAGCGCCCACAACAAACACGGCTTTTGGTGCAGTTGCTTTAATTCTATCGGCACTACCTATGATAACTTCATCAACACCGTTTGGAATTTGGCCAATATCTTTTGTTGATACAATAATTTCAAACAGTTCACGATAGCGCTTAAGAGTTACCTTTATTTCACCCGTTGCTGAACATAAATTATCAAGAATTTCAGTAAGAATTTGCCAAATTTTGCCCTGCTCAAGTGCTAACTCATCTTCGCCATTTTTCAAAAGCAATGATGTGAAAGCTTTAAGATTTTTATCAACTGAAGCATTACGCAAAAACAAAAATAATTCTCTTGAAATTGTTTCTCCATCTGCATCAATAACTTTATCTTTTAACGCAAAAATTGGACCTACAATTTTTGCTCGTAAGTCATTAATTAATTTAAGTTTTTCTTGAGAAAATTCATTAACCTCAGTACCATAGCCATCAGGATTACCTGTCCATTCTTTTTTCCATTCGGATGGTTTTATTCTCCACATAAGTGCATAATCTTCAATTAAAGAAATTTCTTCAACAGTAAAACCATAAAGCCCTGACTTTAACAATCTTAATACATACTCAGTATTAAATCCCTCAGTTAAGATATCAAAAAGTGATAACATAAACACCATAAGTGGTTGTGTTAAAATTGGTTGACGGTTATCAGGAAAACAATCAATATTATATTTACGGAAAGATGACAACAACTGATTTTTATAATCAGTGCTACGCTCAATAACCGCAATATCGCGGTATCTATACCCCTCTTCACGAACAAGACGTTTGATTTCAGACGCAACAAAATCACATTCATCGCTTTTACTGCGACAAGGCACTAATGCAATTGAGTCACAATCTTCTTTATATACTTTTTGAGTAACATCAAAAATATTTTCTTCAAGGAAATTAAGTGCATCAGCCTTATACTCTTTTGCAGAATACAAAACCTTCGCAGGTGCAATTTTCACATTCACACGATTTGCAATAGTGTGAAGTTTTCTAATTTCACCCATTGCATTATAGAAAAGCTCATATTGCCCATTATTTTTTGTTGTATCACAGCAAAAGGTAATATGAACATCTTCGGCGGTAGCAATAATACGCTCAAGAACTTTATACTCTTGTGCAGAAAAACCTGCAAAAGCATCTACAAACACTGTTTTGCCTTTAAAATAAGGCACATCATAAAGTAAATCAGCAAGTAAATCAAGATTAAGTGAATCATCTTGGAAACTATGATTCAACAAACTATCATAGCACTTAAAAATCTTTGACAACTCATCAAGCTTTTTAGAGAAAGTTGATTTTGAAACCTTTGTTGACATTTCAGCAATAGTATTAAGTGAAACACAACAAGTTTTAAGCTCACGGTTAAATTTTAAAAGCTGACTTATTAGCAACGGATTTTTTTGATATTTTTTATAATAAACAAGTTCATCCTGCAACGACTCAATCGCCATACTCATAAGCACGGCTCTTGTAGCATCATCGGCAAGTCGTTTAGTAAACTTTCCATTATCTCTTAAAAGTCGTTCAGCAATACGAGAAAAACTTAAAATTTCTACATTATTAATTTTTTCGTTACCCAAAAGTTCAAGCATCCCCCTTTCAGTTTCAAAAGAGAATTGCTCTGGCACAATGATTACGGCTTTTCCGCTTTCATTTTTTGCTATTTGAGTTGCAAGATTGCGAATGTAACGAGTTTTTCCGCTACCAGTACGACCTGTGATAATGTTAAGCATATTTTTTGCTTCCTTTATTTTAATTTAAATAATTTTGCACCATGAGTATTGATTTCACAACTGAATTTATCTTTTACTTTTTGTATATCGGCTTTTTGCCACAAATCACGGAGAGTATATTCCCCTACTAAATTTAATTCATTTAAGTCAACAGTAATTTTTGCTTTTTCATTTGAAACATTAAATACTGCAACAAGTGGTTTGTTATCAGATGAAGTTGCCATCCATATAACCATATTATCATCACGATATACTTGTTTACCATTGTGTGAATTTTGATTAACATCAAGCACCTCTTCATTAGTCATAAGTGAAAGAGTCCACTCGTCGTTATTTCTCATTTCACCACCAAACATAAGTGGAGAACGGAAAATTGACCACAATGTCATAAGAGTAATTTGCTCATCTTTTGTAAACTGAGTATATCTATCTTGTGGGCCGTGGCAAGTGCCATTTCTAGAAAGATTACCAAGTGGGAGCATATCACAGTCAGGCCAACAACCTTCACTTACATATGGAGCCCATTTTTCGCATTTATCAAACATCTCATAGAGTTTGTCCCACCAGTCCCAAAAGTCACCTGTAAGACGCCACATATTAGCGTATTCGCATAAATGGTCGGCTACTGACAATTCAGCAGGTCCTGGCGAAAGACTAAGTACAATTTCACGACCTGTTTTGTCAATGGCTTTTCTAATCATTTCAACTTCTTCACGAGCTGAATATGGATTGTCCCATTTACGAAATTCCGTAACGCAGATGTCATCTACTTTAACAAAATCAATGCCCCATTTTGCGTACATATCAAAAATAGAATCATAATATGCCTGTGCACCCTCACATGTATACATACCGTACATATCAGTATTCCAAGGACAAACTGAGAAATGATGCACAACCTGACGAGCAGTTTTATCACTACCTAAAATAGGGGTATTTCTATGTACCGCTTGACGAGGAATTCCGCGCATAATATGAATACCGAATTTAAGTCCCATAGCATGAATTTTATCGGCAATAGGTTTAAAACCCATTCCATTTGCTGATGATGGAAAACGATTCTCGGCAGGAATAAGACGAGAATATTCATCCATACAAAGTTCAGTAAAATTATTATAATCGTTGTTTCTTGCTTTTGGCTCGTACCATTGAATATCGCAAACTACATATTGCCAACCATAATCTTTAAGATGTTTTGCCATATATTCTGCGTTGCCAAGTAACTGTTCTTCATTAACTGCAGCACCGTAGCAGTCCCAACTATTCCACCCCATAGGTGGAGTTTTTGCAAGTTTATTCTTATTCATAAAAATTCCCCTTCTCGCAAAAAACTATATTATAAATATTTTAACATTTTATATAAAAAATGTAAACTAAATAGCGTGTAAAAAAGTGGACAAAAAACTAAATGTTTTTCAAAAAACTGCTTGACAACACTTTTCTTTTGTGATAATATATACAAGCCCAATACGGAGAGATACCGAAGTGGTTATAACGGAACGGTCTTGAAAACCGTCGTACGGCAACGTACCGTGGGTTCGAATCC
>JAZLET010000082.1:0-8743 GCA_045615405.1 Candidatus Fimenecus sp. | reverse complement strand
CCGTCTTTCATCAAGTGCTTGATTGCTTTTATGATGGAGAAATGGACCCTGTAACAGTTTCAAAAACAGTTAAATAAATAATAGAATAAAAAAGGCGGAGTTTTTACACTCCGTCTTTTTTGTTTATCCAAATATCATATTGAATAATGCGATTATAAATATTAAAGCAATTCCTCCAAAAAGAAGCCCAGCAAAAATGAAAATTACATAAATCAATATGGTTGCGATTTTTGGGTTTTTGTGTGCGAAATAGCAAATAGGTGCAATAACTATTGATGCGAGCGTAAATGTTAAAAGCGGATAAGAAAACGCCTCAAAAAAGGTCGCAGATTTCCAAACGAACTGACACATTAAACCACGAACAGTGCACAGTGTTAATGCAATCAATATTATTTGCTTAAAAGAAAGTTTCTTTTTTGTGTTTTTTAATCCAAATACTCGTTTGAACATATCTAATTCGATTTGAAGATAATCTTTAAGAATATCATTGAATAACTCGCCTTGCTTTTCACGATTATTGATTACATTCCAAAAGTGGTCTTGGGGGAAATCTTTTTCTTCACAAGTTTCTTCTTTGATTTGTTCACAGACTTCAATTGCACCGTTTAATTCTTCAATCTCTTTATGTAATCTGTTAATGTTGTTGTCTATTGCAGTTTGCAAAGACAAAGTGCCATCAAAAATGCTTTTTATATCGGCAACGGTAATTCCCAATTTACGAAAAATAATAATCTTTTTAAGTTTTGTAATATCGTCTTCGCTATATTCACGATAACCATTTTCTTTTCGTGGGGGGCTGATTAAACCCTCTTTTTCATAAAAGCGAATGTTTGAGCGAGTTATGTTCAGTTCTTTTTCTAATTCCTGAATTTTCATAAAATCTCTCCTTTCGCTTTCAGTATAAAGTATAAACAAGGTTTACAGTCAAGTGGTTTTTAGGAAATAATTAAAATTTTATCAATGCTTAAAGCAGTTGTTATACTGTTCAACCCATTTAAGAATTGCTTTGCGGTTGTATTTTTGTGGCATAGCGGCTGTAACTGCAGTTGCTTTGCCCAGCTGTAATCCCATATTAATAACTTTTTTAAGAATTTCTTTGTTATTGACAAGTCCTTGCACTTTAATTTTAATATCAGCAGGACTCATACCGCTAAGCATTGCACCAAGGCTTGAAGAATCAGCATCAATTGTCATATCTTCTGCATTAAGGATGCCCTTTGCGAAAATGTAGTCAAGTTCATGTCCTTTGAGGCGAGTAAGCAACAATTTAACACAAGCCATAGGTGCCATCGCTGAGCCGATTGCTTTATAGTAATTCTTTTGATATTCCCAAAGAGTTTCAGCACTAAACGAGTTGCTGTAATCGTTTGAAACTGCATCCGCAAGAATTTTTGCAGCTTTAAGTGCGTTTGCAATACCTGAGCCGATAATTGGCACGGTCATAAATGCGGAGTCGCCGATTGCTGCATAACCATCAGCAACCATAACGCCAAGTGGTTGACGTACAGGAATATTTGCAAAATTACCTGCACGAATAATTTCAGTACCAATACTTGGATTTGTTGGTCGCATTAAGTCAATTTGCTGGGTTGCATATTCGTAGTCAAACTTATGGAAACGACCAATAAGCACATCGGTATGATCTTCTTCAGTAGCCACCCAAGAAATGCCTAACTCGTTGTTAGGAAGCATAATAATCTTGAACTTTTCGTCGTCGCTTACCTCAGCAGTCTTGTTGAAGAATGCGCGATACACATAAAACTGCTCGTATTCAATAGGGTTGTTTTGAATACCTGTTGATGCGGGCATTTTTTGACGGAGTGGGGAGTTAAGTCCGCAAGCGTCAATTACAAGGTCGGCGTAGTACTCGCCTTTGTCGGTCTTAATACCTACAACTCTATTGCCAAAGAAAAGTGGCTCTTCTACATTGTGTTTATATTCAAACTTTACGCCAGCTTTAACTGCGTAAGAAATGAGATATTTATAGATTTCGCGACGCTCCATTTGGATTTCTTTTTTGTCGTCGTCAGTATTTTGTGTAAGTGCAGTTTCCATAGCGGGACCATAGAAAGTAACATCGTTTTTAAGATTATATAAACTGTGGTCAGGAATAGGCAAGCCGATTGCTAAAAGGCCTTTTCTATCAAAAATATCGGTCCAGTCATAGCCCATTTTTGTTTTAGCGTTACGCTCATAAACAGTAACATCATAGCCGCGTTGTGCTAAAAGCATAGCAGCAGCAATACCGCCGTGTCCGCCACCTGCAACAATAATTTTCTTTCCCATAAATAAAATCCCCTTTACAAGATTTGTATGAATAAATAGTATCATATTTTATGCTGAAATTCAATAAAAAAGCAGGACTTAATTTGTCCTACTTTTTTAGTTTGTTTTGAAGGTTATTTGATGATTGTAAGCAAAATCCATAAAAGATATTCGGTAGAGAGGAGTATATCACGACACATTTCCATAGTTGTCCTTGAAATAATGTCCTTGTGTGCTACTTTGTTGCGGAAATTATCTTTCACATATTCTAATGCTTTAATGAACAACAAACGATTAAATTCATCGTCGCTATTTGAGAATGTAAGAGTTTCTTCTGTTGGATTGCCTGTATTTCGGTTGTAGCCGTTTATTAGAACAGGAAGTCCAGCAAACTTTTTAAGTAAAGAGAAATCAAAAACTGATTCACCATTCCATTCGGTAAAATGATACATACGCTCTTCGCCTGTGTAGCTTAACGAACCATTTTGGTAAGAAATGTAGCGACCATCTTTAAGCAACAAAAGACATGCGCCAAATTCAAGCTGGTCTTTTTTTATTAATTCCTGTCGTTTAGATTTGTGGAAGAAAAACGATTCAACTTCGCTGCTCATACCTCTAAATTTATGAACATTCATTTTTGAATAGGCGCAGTTAAGCACTAACTCAATTGCCTTTGTTAAAGAGATAATTGCAGGAGAAAAGTCAAGGTCGTTTGAATCGTTTTCAATTAAAAACTGACAAACCATTTCGGCAGAAGCCCAATATTTATGGAAGTCTGTTTGAACTTCATGCGGAAGCTTATCCATAAGCGAGGCTATTACATTGGCATCCAAAAACTTATTAATAAAATCCCTTTGTGATGAGTATAGTTTTTGGTCAGCGACAAAACGCACGTGACCGTTTGGTTTAAGAAGAGATAAAAGGGCAGAGGTTTTTTCTTCAATATCTTTTACTGTAGTTTCGTAATCAGTGCCATCAGCATCTTTTAATGTGTGAATATCCTTAAGATAGTCAACGATTGTATTGCGTTGAAGTTGAATTAAATGTGTTTGAATTGCAATATCAATTTGTGTTCGCACTTCAACCTGCGACAACGATGCATAAAAAAGTGCGAAATGATTGTTATAAAGGTCTAAAAGAGCTTTACCATTTTTAAATATATCTGGGCGCCATACAACAAACAGTTTATCATCGTTATCTTGTGGTGGTAAGTTAAGAAGATTAAGTGTAACCCCATCAGGATGTTGGAAAAAGGCGCTAATTGTAATAGATAGTTTTCTAGCAAGTTCTTGAGAAGGAACGCTATTTTCTTGAATCTTCTTCTCTAAAGATGAAATAAGCTCGTCAACACCACCGTTTGTGTAAATAAGTTCAGCATATGACATCTTCGTTGAAAAAACATGCTGCTTTGAGTCATAAAGATATTCTTTAGTATCTTTCAACAAATTTATTGCATTTTTTAAAAGAGTGAAAATTTTATCCTCTTCAAAAATATAAATAGAATTATCGTGGTTAAAGGAACCGTATAAAGTATATGCTGCACGCAAATTATTGGATTCCAAAATGCATTTTGAAAGCAATATAAAAACGAATAGTCTGCGACGGTAGAAAGAATCAAGTTTTTCATAATGATTAAGCAAAAAGTGTGTAGCATCTTGTTTTTGTCCAGAACAATACATTATACAAGGAGCAATAGCATTTAAGAAAGAAAAATTCTCTGAGGACAAATGGTCTTTTATTGAGCCCTTCGTGCATTCTAATAAGTTGCAAAGAGTTTTGCCGAGCTTTTGGTGATTTTTAGAAAACTGAACAAAATCATCAGTAAAAATTTTTCTTTCAGCAGGTTCAATGTTACAAATTTCGTTATATAAAATACTATTGTTATATGTGAAATCAAGAGAGTCTTTTATAAAATTAGGGAAAATTTGCGAGATTAGAAAAATGAAGTAATCTATATATTTATTTAAAATTATACCACTAATAGAGGTATCTTGATTGTTTTCACTCCATGTTACTTGTGACATTGCAGGGAAAACATATTCTTCTAAAATATAAAAGCTCAATTCTTTTCCTGCTTCTCCGTTGAATTGTTCAGCATAAGTGAGAATAGGCAAAAGCAAGCCAGGTACACCGCGGTTAAGAGTTTCTTCAGTGGATTTTTCGGAAAAAGAATAGCGATTATTACTCTCAATACGTTCTTGAGCTTGTTTGCGAGTGCGTTCCACAAGCGCGTCAACATCAGCTTTGCTTATGGTATCCATATTGATATCAATATTCAAAAGCTTTTTGAATATAAATGGTGGAAGCGTTTTTGCAATAAGGGGCATATTATATACATTAAGATTTTCAAAAGAGCCGTCATTGTTTTCAGCATATAAATTAATTGATTGTAAAGTATTTGCTTTTGTGGATAATTCATCTAAGTTGTTTCTTAAAAAGAGAGACTCGGTTGAAATTATTGTTTGTTTATAAAAATCCTGACACAAGTCTGCAAGCGTATAGTTTTCATACAATGTAAACTTGTTTAAGCATTCTTCAAAAAGCGGAAGGTCGTATTCTTTTGATGTTGAGAAGACGTGATACATAAAACGAATAATAACATCATAGTGATTTGCCTTAAGCAAATTTCTACAAAGTCTTTCAAATATACCAAATTGTGCTTCAGTAGAAGAATGATGGTAATTCTTAGATAATAAATGAGGGGTGCCCTTTTGAACACCGTCTGAAATTATTGAAGTGATATAGTTTAAAGCGTGTCTCATATAAAATCTCCATATCGTTTTTGTTTTTTATCGTTGTATATTTCTTTCCCAGTTTTGATGCATTAAGCACCATTTTTCACTATGTGCACCTAAAGCTCCAATTTGTCTTGGGTGGGCAAGTGGCAAAACGCGGATGGTTTTTCCGTTTATAACGACTTCGCTAGGGTTACCATAGCCGAACAAATCCACATATTCCCCAAGTGTAGAATAGGGGACATCTGCCACCTTTTTAAGATATTGTGCAATTGGAATGTCGCCAAGCAAAATTAACAAATCGGCATTAGACTGCATAAGCTCGTCGCTTATTTCAACGCTTCGCGCTTTGTCACAAAAATAAGATGGGCGGTTTGGAATAGTAACTGGATTTAAGCAATATTTGTCAATAAGCGGATTGTATTTTTGCTCAATAGCCTTTGCTTGACTTGGGTTAATGCGTGTTTCAGGAAGACAGTCACACAACCAAGCATCTTTTCGTGTAAAGCCAAGTGGTGCAAGAATGTTGTCATCAAGCACTTTTGCCGAAGGCCCATTAAGATTTTTGCCTGCAGGCTCTAAAACTCCAAGCTCTTTTGGAATATTTATGTTAGCAATTATACTTTTTGCTTCGTTAATGTTACCATCCCAAAAGATTCTTGGCTCGCTTGCAACTGCGAGGGCTTGGCAAATGATTTTACCATCCTTTTTCCAACGAGCGTGTACTGCACTGGCATAAACGCCAAGCACAAAAACTTTTTTAGCTGATTTATCTTCTTGTACTAATGGTCGCAATTCTTGACCAAATGGGAAATAATATGGCATAAAATTCACCTATCTATTCAACTTAAAAACAGTCAATTACATTAGAGCCTGCTTTAACGAAAGCAATAAACTCATTAATGTTTGCTGTGATTTCATAAGTACCTTTTGTATAAACTTTTTTATCTTTTGTAAGAATCCATTCACCATCAGGAATATACACGGTTTTCACGGTTTGACCTTGTTTTGTAATTGGCGCAAAAATAATATCACTACCAAACATATACTGAGCATTTAATGTGTAGCAAACCTCATCATCAGGGTATTCAAAGAACATTGGTCGCATAACAGGGTATCCCTTTTCACTTGCAATATCCATTTGACTTTGAATATATGGTCTTAGCTTTTCACGAATAAAGATAAGGTCTTTAAGAATATGGAAATTTTCTTCGCCAAAACTCCAAATTTCGTTAGGGTCTCCACTTGGCTCTTTAAGTCCTGGGGTTGGCTCAAAATGTCTAATTCTTGAGCCGTGAAGTCGCATAACAGGGCTAAAAAGTCCAAACTGAAACCAACGAGCAATTAATTCTTTAAAGTAATCGCTTGTAATATCAGCACCATAAAATCCGCCAATATCAGTATTCCACCAAGGGATTCCGCACATTGACATATTAAGTCCTGCTTTTACTTGATGCGCAAGGGATTCAAATGTAGATTCAATATCACCTGACCATACAAGAGATGCGAATTTTTGGCTACCTAAATATGCGCAACGAGTGAGGGTGATAATATCATCACGGCCCATAGATTTAAATCCGTCATACGCCATTTTTGAGTAGTAATATGGGTACAAAAGTGCCACCATATCACCACGACCTTTATACCAAACAAGGTTGTCAAAATGCTCAGGATGGATTTCAGGCTCAGCCTCGTCAAACCAAAGCGCATCAACACCGTTGTCAATATAGTTTGTCTTTAATTTACTCCAAACATAATCTCTTGTTGCGGGATTCGTAACATCAATTTCAGCTTGCCAACCATAAAAATCAAACACTCTTTCAGAGCCACGAGCAGTACGCATAAGCATATTGTTGGTGCGCATATGGTGAAAGTTTTCACTACCACCGTTTATAGTAGGCCACATAGACACAACAAGCTTTGTGTTCATATTGTGAAGCTCGTCACTCATTGCTTTAACATTAGGCCAATATTTAGGGTCAAATTTGTAGTCGCCTTGCTCAGTCCAATGGAAGTAGTCTACAATAATTGCTGAAAGTGGAATGCCCAACTCCTTATATTTACGAGCAACTGAAAGTAATTCCTCTTGTGTTTCGTAACGGAGTCTACTTTGCCAAAATCCTGTTGCCCATTCAGGCATTTTAGGGGCATAGCCGGTTAAATCGGCAAGAGTTGTACACGCTTCTTTTGGATTACCAGCAATAACAACAAAATCCATAAATTTACAACAATCACAGCTCCAACGAGTGCGATTTTTTGAAAGCTCACAAAGGCCAATTGATGGGTTGTTCCAAATAAATCCATAGCCCAATGAAGAATAAATATAAGGGATTGTGCATTTTGCGTTTACATTGCGAATGTCAATAGAAGAGCCTTTAAGGTCAAAGTCGTTATCCCAACTATGACCAAGACCAAAGAAATGCTCGTTATCGTTTGGCTCAAAGGTGGCGCGAGCACTCCAAAGTCCACTTCCTTTGTTATCAAAATGACGAAAATTGCTATGAAATGTAAGCTCAGGTTTTTCTTCTATAATTTTTTTGCCGTTTGCATAAAAAGTGAGTTTTCCGTTAGGTTCAATTTTAACCTGAAGAATGCCACAGGTAAGAGTGGCGTAGTTGTCAAATTCTTCAATTTTAGCAGATACTTTTTGTGGCATAAGAGTGTAATTTTCATCAATTACTTGGCAATCAGGGAAAGACTGAAAACGAATAGCGTTATTACCACAAGCGCTAATTCTTATCAGCTCAGTATGTCTCATTAAAAGTAGTTCGTTATCTTTAATTGTAAGATTATTCATAATAACATCCCCATGATTTTATAAATCGCTACCGCTACCAAAAATTTGAACAACATAGAAAATTGCCATTCCTGTGCCGTCATCAATTTTATAAGAAATACCGATGCCGGTTTCAGTATAATCTTTAAAAATCATATTTTCGTAGTGCCCAGTACTGTTTTTAAAGTTGTTAAAGATAGTAGTATAGGCTGCAACAATTTGGTCGTCCCTTCCAATAAACAAATCTTCTTTAGTAAAGGAATTGCTTCCCATATGTGAGGTGTATTGTATGTTTTCGCCAAGACCATAATGTGAATATTCATCAGGGTCTAAAATAGTGTAAAATGGTTTTTCGTTAGGTCTAGTGTGAGAAAATTTAGTCATAATTTCACGACTGCGACTATTTGCGGCGGTAGTAAGTACGGAGTTTGTTTTTAAAGTTCCACACCCCATACGCGCTCTTTCTTCGTTAACTAATCTTAAAAAACCGCTTTTGATTTTAGCAATATCTTCACTTGTGACAACACTTACCTCAGGAGGATTAGCGTTGGTAGTTGTTGTCGTTGAGTTCTCAGGCTTTTTAGTTGTAGTAGTTGTTGTAGTGTTTTTCTTTGTGGTTGAGGGTACTTTTTTTGTTGTAGATTCCTCTTTTTTAGTGGTTGTTGTGACGCTTTCAGCTTTAGTTGTACCTTCCTCTTTTGTTGTGGTTTCAGTAGTTGATTCGCCGGTAGTAGGCTTGTCATCAGTAGTGGATTCAGTTGTACTTTCAGTAGTGACTTGTGTGGTAGTTGTTGAGTTTGTGTTTGTAGGCTCGGTTTTACCACAAGCAACACAACTAAATAACAGTATTAAAACTAAAAATATAGATAAAAGTTTTTTCATAAAAACCACCCTTTAAAAATATGTTTCATTATACCATATAATGAAAACAACCGCAACCTTGAATAAAAGTTGCGGTTATAATTTG
>JAZLET010000081.1:0-11361 GCA_045615405.1 Candidatus Fimenecus sp. | reverse complement strand
CATATAGTTTGCAATGCCGCGGAAGTTTTTCAAAAATTCACTGACAATAATTACCCAAGCATATTTGTTTGTAAGAATGTCTTTAAAACCTAAAAGTGGATTTTTCTTTTCTTGACTATAAACAGTACGTTCTCTAATCATTTTCATACCGATAAGCATTGTTATTGCACCAACAACGCCACAAATAGCAGCCGAAATTATATATTGAATTTGCTCGCTGTTTGTCATAAATCCAATAACAAGAACTACAACCTGTGGTGCAGAGTTACCAACTGCACTTGAAATTGAACGGAAAGAAATTACTTGGTCACGTTCTTTACTATTTGGTGACATAACAAAAGACACAAGGTTAAATACATTGCCGAATTGAGAACAAACACTCTGTGTAATACCAACTGTTACAAGATAGATAAGAAGAAGTGTTGTTGAAAGCCCTTTAGGTGCAATAAATGTGAGAACAGTTGCAACTGCCATAGGAATTGCAACGAAAGTACCTAAAGGACGGAATTTACCTTTTGCCGATGGTTTACGTCCGTCAATATACATAGCAGTAAAGAAACTTGTTACAAAACCTGCAATGCTTAAAATTGTGTTGTAAACAGAAATAATTTCCCTGTCAAGCACAAGAACATTTACAAGATAAGCGTTCTTAAATCCGCCGACCATACCTGTCATCATTGTGTAAAAGAAAACTGCCATTAAATAAAAGACAAATTCACTTTTACCAACATATTTTTCTTGTTTTTGAGTTTGAGTAGTGTTACTCATTTAATCCCCGCCTTATTTTAATTTTGCTTCAAGTCTATAAATAGGTAACCCCTGACTTACAAACTTGCTTTCATATTCAGTAACAATATTGCCCTCAAAGTCGCTATTGTGCAAATCAAGAGAAATGTTGGAAAGAAGAAATCCGTTTTGAGAAAAACTCTCAAGTGAATACTCAAAAAATCCTTGACTATCAGTCTTTTGTGCGATAAATCCATCATCACAAAGGATTTTTTTATAAATGTCAAGAAACTCTTTATATGTAAGTCTATGACATTCGTGTTTGTTTTTAGGATAAGGTGTGCTGAAATTAAGGTAAATTTCAGTAATGCTCTTTTCTTTAATAAAAAGGGCAAGATATTCGGCTCTCATTTCAAGAAAACGGATGTTAGTAATGCCTTCTTCCTTAACTTTTTCACACGCCTCAACTAAAACTGTAGGCACACATTCTATGGCAATAATGTTTTTGTCAGGGTTTCGCTTTGCATATTCGCAAACGAATTGACCCTTACCGCAACCGATTTCCATAACAACGGGAGCTTTTCTTCCGAAAATTTCATCTAAATCAAAAAAGTTTTCGTGCTCTCCTGATGTGCGAAAGTCAAAGGATTTAAGCTCATAAGGTATTCTTAAATCAGTACAATTTTCGCGTCGTGTGTTAAGATTTCTAATTTTTCTTGGTCTCATAAATACCTCTTAAATATGTACAAAAAGAATTGATGTTGCAAGTAATAACTGTGCTATAAAATATGCATAAAGGCTAACGGTTTTAACGGTTTTATTGCCCTTGGCACCGCCAATAAGGCGAAGTCCTAATGTAAAGTCGGAAACAAAGAAGAAAATTGCACCGACAATAAGAATAAGCATAGCAGGAAGTCCGTTTTTAGCACCACTTGTAAAATATGTAATACCGAAAATGCAAGATTTTATAAGCATTACAATTAAAAATACACTATATATATGTAATGTGATTTTCATAAATTTGTTTGCATACTTAAACTTGAAAACTGGCTCAAGCATAAGTGAAAATGCAACAAAAATAATTACAAAAGCAATAATTTCAGGAATTGTGAAGAATTTGTAGTCAGGCGTTAGTGCCATAGTGGATTTAACAAAAGCCACAACATAGAAAATATGGCCTATAAGAAATCCTGTTGCACCAATATAAACAACTGACATTCTTGGATTATTAGGTGGGTGAGGTATATGCATAAATAAGTCACCAAACCACCCAAGAGCTAAGCCGATAATCATAGTGTTAGCATAATCACTTTTATTGTCAGTAATTAACATACCAAACACACCGACTAACACAAAAGCGGTTGCCGCAACCATTTTACAAGAAAGTGATTTTTTTGTTGGCTCAGGCCAGTATGCCTTGTCATAAAGTGGCACGAATACTAAAAACAAAATGTAGCAAAGTGCCAATAAAACTTTTAACAACATAAGTTTACTTCTCTTTTCTCAATAATGTACCTGCAGGGAATTGCAAATCACTCTTGATTTTAACTGTCATCATAGGGTGAGGGGCTGACTCAATCTCATTACCGTCTTTATCAAAGATTTCATTTGCAGTAAATACAACCGGCTTTGTTGATGGCTGTAACGCGTCAAGCACGTCACCTTTAGAAAATTTGTTTCTTTGCTCACAAATAAGGTACCCATCTTCATAGCCCTTAACTTCAGCCATAACATCATAGTGACGCTTGTAACCACCGTCAAAGCTAATGTTTGCATCTTCGTTAGGAGCATTAAAATAAAAACCGGTGCAATAGTCACGATAACTTACTTTATAAACTTCATCAATAACCCATTGTGGTGGAGTGTAATCTAATGATGGATTTTTAAGATACTCATCTATTGCAACTCTATAAGCATTTGTAATAACCGCTGCATAGTAAGCGGATTTTGCACGACCTTCAATTTTAAAGCTACTAATACCTGCTTTAACCATTTCAGGAATATGCTCAATCATACACATATCTTTTGAGTTAAGAATATATGTACCTTCTTTACTATCTTGAATTGGGAAATACATTCCATCACGCTTAACTTCCATAATAGCGTATTCCCAGCGACAAGGTTGAGCACATTCGCCACGGTTAGCGTCACGATTTACGAGGTAGTTTGAAAGAAGGCATCTTCCTGAAAAAGATACGCACATAGCGCCGTGTACAAAGCATTCAATTTCAAGTTCTTTAGGCACTTTTGCACGGATTTCAGTAATTTCAGTCAATGACAATTCTCTTGCGGTAACAACGCGAGTTGCACCCATATTGTAAAACTCGTTAGCGGTAACATGGTTTACAATTCCCGCTTGAGTTGAAATGTGAATTGGTACATTAGGTGCATATTTTTTGCAAAGTGAAAGCACACCAATGTCCGCAACAATAAATGCGTCAACACCAATTTCAGCCCATCTTTCAAGATAAGAGGGGAGAAGTGCAATTTCATCATTTCTTGCAAGAGTATTGCAAGTAAGATAAACCTTAACACCTTTTTGGTGACAAAGCTTAACCGCCTCATTTAATTGTTCAAAATTAAAGTTTTGTGGAGCCGCTCTCATACCGAAAGCGTCACCGCCTAAATAAACGGCATCAGCACCATACATAAGTGCCGCCATTAATCTTTCGCGGTCACCTGCAGGGGCTAATAATTCAGGTATAATCATTACTAGTTCTCCTCGGCATTAGCTTTGTTGATGGCTCTAAGATTTGCATTGTGCTCATCAAGAGTGCTTGCCATATAGATTTTTCTATTCTTGTCGTGTGCAAAGAAATAATACTGATGTGAATCAGGATAAAGCGCCGCCTCAATAGATGCTGCACCAGGGTTGCAAATTGCTCCAGGAGGAAGTCCTGCGCTTTCATAAGTGCTGTAATTTATAATATATGAATTAAGCTGTGATGCGGTAGTAATACGCTTTGAAATTGTGTTTGTAACATAGTCTTTAGTTGAGTCACAGTCAAGTGTAGGGTAAAGACCTGAGCGGTTAAGACGATTGTGAAGAACTGAAGATACTAACTTAAATTGTTCTTTGTTAGCACCTTCTTTTTCAACAATAGATGCGATTGTAATAATTTCGTCAATGCTCATACCAAGCTCTTTTGCACGTTTGTCATATTTTTCAGACCAACGAGCCTTAAAAGTGTCAAGGAATTTACGAATTACAGTTGCAGGGTCAGCACCTTGCTCAAATTCATAGGTAGCAGGGAACATATAACCTTCCAATACATGATAACGATTTTCACTTTCGCTTAAGTTTGCAAGGAATTCATATTCCGCACCGAAATTAACATTGTCTATAGTTTTATAAAGTGCCTCTTTTTTACAAATATCATTCTTTTCAAGGCGCTCAAAAATTTGGTCAATTGTATAACCCTCAGGAATTGTAACGCTGATTACTGCACCACGAGTACTACTTGTCTTAAAACGGGTAATCATTTTTTCAACACCCATATTTTCGGTGAAGTAATAAACGCCAGGAAGGTAGTTTTCATCACTATAGCCCATTAACTTAAGATAAAAATTACAAAAGATAGTATTTTTAATAAGACCTTCCTTATCAAGCACTCTAACAGCGTCAAAGGTGTCAGCATCATTAGGAAGAATTACTTCTATAATTTCTTCGTCGTCACGATTCATTGCAAGGACATCGTTAATGCAACTAAGAGCGCAAGATGCAAGAATAATTGATACAAGCAAACAACAACCTAAGCCGATAAATAATTGCTTATTTTCTTTAAAGGATGTTACAAGAAGAATTTTTAACGCATTAATATCAATGCTTGTCTTGCCGTTTCTTTTAACAATAACCTTTGGTGTTGATTTAGAATTCTGTGTGTTGTCAAAATCAGGTGTTGCTTTTTTTGCGGTGTTTTTCTTAAAGGTGTCTACTACAAAACTTTTGCCTCTTGCAACAACCTTTTTAGCACTGAATTCCATTGTGTCAGAGGATTTTTTTTGTGCTGATTTACGAACTGGTTCATATCTTTTTTCAATAACTGGTTTTGGAGCTGAAGGAGTCTCTTCAAATGGCTCAATAAGTTCAATGTCAAAAGATTTTTCAGGCACGCTTTTTTTCTTGCGTGTTATATCAATATTAAAAACAGGTTCTTCATAAGCAACTGATTTATCATCACTTTTTTTAGGAGTAGGAGTTTGCGTGTTATCATCTGAAGGCTTTGACTTACTGCCAAGTGACTCTCCTGCATATTGATTTAAAAGGTCTTCATATGAATTGTCGTTTGAAAATTTGTTATTCATAGAATTACCTCCTTTACTTGATTTTCAGTAACAAGAATGTTTATTTTAATATCATTTTCATCGGTAGGAAGTGTGTCTGTTACCATTTCTTCATAGCAAGGACAAATACTAATACCGTTAAAATTTTTCAAAAATCTATCGTAATAGCCCTTGCCGTAACCAATGCGGTTGCCGTTTTTATCAACTGACAATGCTGGGACAATTACAACATCATTCTCACTTGGAATATACTTTTTGCAGGTGGGCTTTGGTTCAAGAATGTTATACATTCCGTATTGCAAATCCCCAACGCTTTCGGTCTTTAAGAATTCCATATTTCCGTCGCTGTCAATACAAACAGGATAGAAAACTCGTTTGTATAAAAGTCTACAACGCTCAATTATGTAACGAGTGTCAAATTCATAATCAGCAGATGCAAAAACAAGTACTTGTTCCGCATTTTTGAAATAATCACTATTTATTATTAACTTGCTGATTTTTTTGTCGTATATTACCTTTTTTTCTTGTGGTATATCTTTACGCTTGTTTAAAAGCGTTTTTCGTATTACTTTTTTATCCATTGTAAATTTGTAATGAGGCACGGATTTTTTTTACCTCGTTTGGATTTGTGAGGATTTCGGCAATTTGTAAACCGAATTCAATAGCACTACCCATTCCCTTTGCAGTAATAATATTGCCATCTTTTACAACAAAATCGTTTACTACATTTGCACCCAAAAGCTCTTCTTGGAACCCTGGAAAACAAGTTGCATTTTTACCATTTAAAAGCCCTTTATGACCAAGAATTGATGGTGCCGCACAAATTGCGCAAACTAATTTATTATTTTCTATTGCCCAGTCAATTGCCTTTTGCTCAACCCCACTTTTTTCAAGATTAAGTGTGCCAGGCATTCCACCGGGAAGTACAATAGCTTGTACCTTATCGTCAAGAATTAAATCTCTTTCATAGATGTCAGCGGCTACAGGAATTTGATGTGAGCCGATTACAAAATCTTCACCTACACCAACAGTTAAAACGTCTAATTCAGCACGACGAAGTACGTCAACAACTGCCAATGCCTCAATTTCTTCAAATCCGTTTGCTAAAAATACATAAATCATAGTTTTACTCCAATGTAATTCCAATATAACAATTTATATTTTTAATGTTTTCATTTTCCGTTTTAATCATAGCAGGTGAGTCTTCCTCACCAAAAGTGATGTTGCCTTGAATAATATTACCTGATTTTTTGTGCTTTTCAGGAATGTTTGCAAAATCACATTCCGCATTTCTAATAATTACATTATCATCATCAAAAACAAGACCAAAGTTAGTAACTTCACCGTCATATATTACGCAACTGTTTTTCCAATATTCATAAACTGATTTGTGGAAATTAAGTTCATATTGAAAATTCAGTTTTTCTTTCGTGTTAGGGGTGTTGCCATCAAAAATATGCTTTCTATGAATACCAAATTTCTTAAATCCGCATTTTTCGTAGTAATCAAAAAGAGATTTTTGGGCAGGTACAAGAAAAAGAAAATCATATTTGTTTTCTTTACAGTAATCGTATGAAAAATCAAGCAACTTTTTCATATAACCCTTACCGCGAAAAGCATATTTTGTCATAGCACAGTAAACACACTTGCCTTTGTATTCACCAATTTTGCAATCAAGCAAGAAAAGTGATGAAACAATTTCACCGTTAATCTTTATAACGGGGGTTGTAACAAGGGGAAATACATTTTCAAAGAAGTTCTCAATAACGAGTGAGTCCTCTAAAAATGTCATTTGCCAAAGGGCTTGCAATTCGTTTTTATCTTTAATACTTGCAAAGTTAATCATAATTATCCCTTATAAATTGCTGAATATTTAATAATCAATCTATGCGGATGATACGAAAGTTTTGCTCTTCGCAAACCTTCACTACCTGTATCTTCTTCACGATTTATAAATTCATATCTATCTTGTAATTGACGTGCAAATTCACGGTTTATCATTTGATATGCACCACGAATATTACCGTATGCCTTTTCAACGTGAGTGCAAAATGTGTTGTCGTTTAACCTTTCACCAAATGTAAAGGCAACCGCCTCACCTTGAATGGTAAGAATTCCGCCCTCGTACCCTAAATCAAAATAATTATTTAACGCAATTTTAATAGCAAGATTTTCCTCGCCAATTTCTTCGGGATTTTTTTCGCGGTTAAGTCTTTCCCAATGCTCGTTAAGTAATGCACATTGACTAATATTTTCTTTCGTAATCATTTCATATTTCCAGTCAAAAGTCTTTTCAAAATATGAAATATGATTTCTTTTACTTGCAAGTTTTCTACCTGCAAGATTTGCAAGACTTGCTGATGTGTACAAATAGTCAAAATAATCTCTTGTTTCGGTAATCGCAAATTGTTTTGGGAAAAGATAATTCAATTCGTCTTTATTTTTTTCAGTAAGACCAAAAAACTCTAAAGTGATTCCTTGCTCTTTGGCGAATTTAATTAACTTTTCAATGGTTGCCTTTTTGTCGCCCTTACCAATGGGGTAGCAAAATACAGGAGTCCCAGTAAAGTCGGCAGAAACAAAAATTCCGTTGTCATTTAAAATTCTATTGTCATAGATTTGCGACCACATATAAATATTGCCAAAACAATATTCGCAACAGTCAGTTTGTTCTTCTTTAAATGCTTGTCGCACCCATTGTGCATCTGCAAGTGTAGGGGAGTGAAACTCCATTATAAAATCTCCTTAACTATGTTGTAAATAGTATTGCCAATTTCTTCAATAGATAATGGCTCATCACCTTCGTAGCATTTAACAACATTCCAACCGAAACGGTCAGCTGCATAAAGTGCTGCCTCGCGACAAGATTTAAGATAACCCACATTTGCCTCGTGAACATCTTTTTTAGTTTCTTCACCATTGTAGCGTTTAGACATAAGGCGTTGAGAAATATCAACATCCATATCAAGATAAATAACTAAATCCGGCTTTGGAATTTCCATCATTTCATATTCAGTATGGAAAAGCCAGTCAAGATATTTGTCCCATTCTTCTTTCGGAAGTTTAACTGTTTGATGAACTGCGTTAGATGTTGTGTAACGGTCTGCAAGAATAAGTGTGCCCTTGTTGTAGTCATCACCCCAAATATTTTTGTAACTTGCATAGCGGTCAACTGCATAAAAAAGTGATGCCGAGTAAATATTTACATCTTGTGGATTACTACCAAATTCACCGTTTAAATACATTTTTACAAGTGTGCTTGATTTGTTTTCATAGTCAGGCAATTTAATTTGACGAAGCGCGATATTGTTGTCAATAAGTTTTTGCTTTAAAAGTTCAACCTGAGTTGATTTTCCGCTTCCGTCAAGGCCTTCAATTACAATCATTTTTTTGCTCATAACACAGTTCTCCAATTTACATAGATATACAGCTTATATTATAGCAAATATTTTTTTATAATACAATATTAAAAGCAATTAATTTTGATAAAATCTTAACTATTATTGCACAGTTAATTTTTTTGTGATACAATGAAAAAAGATTATAGAATTTGGCAAAAAAAGAGGGATTTTTATGGCATACGATTACAATAAAAGTACAGCGCTCATTATTGGTATGACTGACACTGATGAAAAGGTTACTGCAGCAAGTGGTAGAATTTCTACGCAAGAGGGTACAGCCCTTGGGATTTGGGAGAAATCACAAGATAAAGAAAAGAATGCAAATCTTATTGGTAAGGTAACTGCATCAGGTCATACAAGTACAGTTGAGCATACATATTTTCAACTTGCATTTCAAAATGTAACTGCAGTTGTTGAACAATTTATTATTGAATTCCGCCTTGCATCTTATACAGTTAAATCAAGACGCTATGTAAACTTTAGTGACGCAGGTTTTTATGTGCCTGAATTTAACAATGCTGAAATTGAAAAAGCATATAAAGAGCATATGGGCGAAATGTTTGCACTTTATGATGAACTTTGTGAAAATGGTGTTCTTCGTGAAGATGCTCGTTTTGTATTGCCATATTGCCTTTACAGTAATTTCTTCTGCTCAGTAAATGGTAGAGAATTTTTAAATATGCTTACTGCTATGATTTGTGGTAGAGGTGCAAAATACCCTGAAATCAAAAAATTAGGGTTAGAGCTTTATGAACAAGCAAAACAAAAAGCACCAGGAATTATGTCAAGTTTTAATCCTGACCGTGTGGTAAATGATGTTCCTGACCTTTCATTTATTGATGTGAAACCTGAGCATACAAGCACTCAAGTTGAACTTCTTAGCTACACTCCTGATGCTGCAAAATGTGTTGCAAGAAATGCGCTTATTTCAAATACAAATTGCTCAACTCAGCAAATTGAAAGCATTATTGCTGATGAAAATACTGTTGAAAAAATCGTTGAAGCAGTTGTTAAGTGTAAGCGCCCAAGAGCGTTAGAATGTGCAAACTATACATTCCGTTTTAATAATGTTTCACTTTCTTGTATCACTCACTTTGCTCGTCATAGAATTCAGTCAATTGAAATCCCTGAGCTTATTAAAACTGATAGAATGAGCTACATTATTCCACCTGTGCTTCGTGATAAGCCAGAGCTTCTTGCAAAGTATGAAAATGCTTTTAAGAAGACCGCAAGTGAATATGAAAGACTTAAAAATCTTGGTGTAGCTGAAGAACTTTTGGTATATTATCAACTTTCAGGTAATACACTTGATATTGTAACAACTATGAATGCAAGACAACTTCTCTTATTCTTGCGACTTCGTTCATGTACTCGTGCACAATGGGAAATTCAAGAGTATGCAGTAGATGCTCTTACTAAACTTCGCAAGGTTGCACCATCAATTTTTAAATTCTACGGACCAAGCTGCTTTGTAGGTGCTTGTCCTGAGGGTAGAATGACTTGTGGCAGAGCTGCGGAAATTAAAGAGAAGTTCACGAATCTTTAATTAAAAATATGAGAGAAATAAGAGTAAAAAATAACGGAAAATCCTTTCTTTTTCCAATAATAGCGTTGTTTTCCTTAAGCATTTGTGCCGTACTGGCACTTTTGCTTGTAGGTGGCGAAGAAACTATTTATCAGCTTAGTCAATTAAACTTTGTGCCTGATGAAAAAACCGTGTGCATTGACCCTGGTCATGGGGGAAGTAGCACCGGTGCTGCCCTTGGAAAACGCCTTGAAAAAGACGATAATTTGCGTCTTTCACTTTTGGTGCAAGACATTTTAGAAGAAAGAGGATATACCGTTGTTATGACTCGCGATAGTGATAGCGACGTTTCCCTTGCTGACCGATGCAAAATCGCAAACAAGGCAAAAGCGTCGCTTTTTGTTTCTGTTCATCGTAATAGTAGCGCATCAGCTGATGCTACGGGAATGGAAATGTGGGTACATTCCACAAATCCTACTGACGATACACTTTTAGCCCAAAATATTTTGGACTGTCTTGATAATCTAAAGATTACAAATAGGGGAATCCATTCTGGTTATCGTGATGGTGATGATATGAATTATTACATAAATCGTCATACTAAAATGCCGTCAGTTTTAGCGGAAATTGATTTCATTTCAAACAAACAAGACAACAAAAAATTTGATGAAAACATTGAAGAATATGCCCTTGCCATAGCCAACGGAATAGAACTCACACTCAAAGAAATGAACGGCAGTTAATGATGAGTGTTAAAATCCAAATTTTATAAAAATGACTTGACAATTATAGCGGGTTGATATATAATTTCTCTTGCCGTTGGGGAATAGTGTAACGGTAGCACGACAGACTCTGACTCTGTTTGTTGGGGTTCGAATCCCTATTCCCCAGCCAAATAAAAAGCAGTTACTACTTTTGTAGTGGCTGTTTTTTTCATTTATGATAACGTAGGGGATGCGAACCCGAGAGAAAATTTATTGAATTTTTCACCCGTATATGCTAAAATCATTTCAGGTGATATTTATGAATTCTTACCCCAATCCTTTCATACCTCAGCGTGCTGACCCTTATGTAGTGAAGGGGCCTGATGGATTTTACTATTTCACAGCCAGTTACCCTGCATATATGAATGTTGACGCAGGTTACGACCGTGTTATTTTGCGTAAAAGTGATACAGTTTTAGGACTTGCAATTGCAGAAGAATTTACAATTTGGAAAGCGCATAACGAGGGCGTAATGTCAAAGCATATATGGGCGCCTGAAATTCATTATATTGGTGGCAAATGGTATGTTTTCTTTGCAGCTGGGGAAAAAGAAAATGTGTGGAATATTCGTCCGTTTGTACTTATGTGTAAAGGTCAAGACCCTGTAAATGATGAGTGGGTTGAGTTGGGTAAAATGCAAGCAAGTGATGGTGATGACCGC
>JAZLET010000080.1:0-5291 GCA_045615405.1 Candidatus Fimenecus sp. | reverse complement strand
AAAGGGAATTTTATTGTAGTTTTAAGTGATGGAATGGGTACAGGTTATCGTGCTGCTGTTGACGGTGCAATGGTTTCTTCACTTTTTTCTCAACTTATTATTTCAGGCTTTTCATTTCCTTGTGCATTGCGCCTTGTAAATTCTGCAATGCTTGTAAAAAGTCCTGAGGAATCTTTGGCAACTTTAGACATTTTAAAAATTAATCTTTATAATGGACAATCTACAATTTATAAAGCAGGGGCAACTATTTCGCTTTTATATAGAAAGGGTAAAGTAAGTGAAATTAAAAAGTCCGCTATGCCTATTGGTATTTTAAGACAAGCGGAATTTGCAACTATTCGCGGTGGGCTTAAAGATGGGGATGTAATTATTATGATGTCGGATGGTGCTACCGATAATAGTCTTCAAGAAATAAAAGAATATATAACTCAAAATGGATTTTGTGAAGATTTATCACAAAAACTTTGTGCTATAGCAAGAAGTCGTAATATAAGTAGATGTGATGACATTACGGTAGCTGCAATAAAAGTCAGTTTAAGTGAAGAATAGCTTTTTATGTATTGTTTTTTTACTGTAAAAGTGGTATGATACTTTTATTAGTAAGTGAAAGGGAGGTTATCTTCATGGCTAAAGAGAAGAAAGTGAAAGAAGTTAACAATCATCCTAATAAAATAGGCTTTAAGGATGTTGCTGGTTATACTATTGCAGAGTCAGGTAATATGTTTAACCTTACATACATTACAAGCTACCTTAAAATTTTTATGACTGACGTTATTGGAATTGCACCAAAGCTTGTTGGTTATATGTTTATTATTACTCGTCTTTGGGACGTAATTAACGACCCACTTTGGGGTGCGGTTGTGTCAAAGCGTAAAGCGGGTAAAGATGGTAAATATCGTCAGTATTTGCGTCTTGTTGCAGTGCCACTTGGCATTTCAACAGTGCTTTGCTTTATTCCGTTTAGTGATAAGAACTCGTTTTTTTATAATCAAACCTTAGCGGAAAAACCAATGCTTTTGTTTGTTCTTGCAATTATACTGTACCTTGTTTATTGTACAATGTATACTGCAATGAACATTCCATTTGGCTCATTGGCATCAGTTATTACTGACGACCCTAAGGGCAGAACAATTCTTTCAACTGCTCGTTCAGTTGGTAGTGGTATTGGTGGCGCAGTTGTTCTTCTTATTGCTCCAATGATTATTTATGTTGGTACTGGTAAATTTGACGAGCAAACAGGCAAAGAAATTGAGATTGCTGACGGTAATAGAATGTTCATGTATGCACTTTTGATGGGCGTTTTCTCAATTGTTACATATCTTGTTGGTCACAAAATGGTTAAAGAGCGTGTACCTGCTGTTGAAGATGAAAACGTTGATTTAAAAGGTGTTTATAAGGGACTTTTCAAGTCAAGACCATTTGTATTGCTTACATTGTCAGGCGTTCTTATCAGCGGTCAGCTTCAATTTGGTTCATTTAACACATATCTTTATAAAAACTACTTTACAAATACAGGACTTAGCATTATAGGAACAATTTGTACCTATCTTCCAATGGTAGTGTTGATTTTATTCACACCAAAGCTTTCGGCAAAATACGGCAAAAAAGAGCTTTGCGGAAGAATGTCAATAATCTCTGCAATAACATCAGTTTTCCTTTTTGTAACTGCAAATAATGAAAAGTTTATTATGTGGATAAATCCAGAACAAGGCATTTACCCTGCATGGCTTTATATGACTTGCCTTCTTCTTATCGGTTTTGGCTATACTTTTGTTAGCCTTACTTGTTGGGCAGTTGTTATGGACGTTATTGATTACCAAGAATACAAAACTGGTATTCGCAATGAGAGTGCGGTTTACTCAGCATATACATTCGGCCGTCAGTTTGGTCAAGCGGTTGCTGATGCAGGTGGACTTTTCCTCCTTCAATGGGCAAGATATGATAGCTTAACTGCAGGTAATGGATTTATTGCAGAAAATGATACAAGTAAAAAGATTATGTTTATTTGTACAATAATTCCTGCAATTGTTTATACAAGCGTATGGCTTATATTTAGATTTGGCTATCCACTTACAAAAGAAAAGATGGAACCAATTTATGCAGCACTTCGTGAAAAACATGAAGCGGAAGGACAACAAACCGGAGCATAATAAAAGAAAAAATTAAAGGAGTAGCGTTTTGCTACTCCTTGTTTTTATGTCTTATGCCATTTCTTTTGCAAGTTGTTTAATTTGCTCTTTACTTGCGTCGTTAAGTGTGGAATGAATTGTAACAACTGTATCAGCAAAGGTTAAATCTTTACTGTTTTCAAACATTTTTGTGATTTTGTTCTTAACAACAGGTGCCCAAGTACCATTTTCAACAATACCAAGTTTACGGTTTTTGTAACCTCTTTCAGTTAGTTCGTGAATAAAGTTTCTCATAAATGGGAAAATGTCACCATTGTATGTGGTAGTCGCAAGAATGATTTTACCATATCTAAATGCATCTTCAACCGCTTCAGCCATATCACAACGAGCAAGGTCGTTAACAACAACCTTTGGGCAACCGTTTGCCTTTAATTCTTCCGCAAGCATTTTAACTGCCTTTTTAGTGTTGCCATAAACTGATGTATAGCAAATTAAAGTGCCTTCACTTTCAACGCCATAAGATGACCAAGTGTTATACAAATCAAGATAATATGGAAGGTTTTCTTTGAGAATTGGTCCGTGTAGTGGGCAAATCATTTGAATGTCAAGATTTGCTGCTTTTTTAAGTACTGCTTGCACTTGCGCACCATATTTTCCAACAATGCCAAAGTAATATCGTCTTGCCTCACAAGCCCAATCTTCTTGCACATCTAAAGCACCAAATTTGCCAAATCCATCTGCTGAAAAAAGAATTTTGTCAGTAGCGTCATAAGTCATCATAACCTCAGGCCAATGCACCATTGGTGCTAAACAAAATACAAGTTGATGTTTGCCGAGATTTAAGGTGTCGCCATCTTTTACAACAACTCTGCGGTCAGCATAGTCAGTGCAAAAAAACTTGTTCATCATAACAAATGCACGGTCAGTTGCAACTATTTTTGCGTTAGGATAAGTAAGCGCAAATTCGTGAACATTTGCTGAATGGTCAGGCTCCATATGTTGAACAATCAAGTAGTCGGGAGCTTTGTCACCTAAAACGTTTTTTATGTTGTTCAGCCACTCATCTTTGAAATTTGCGTCAACTGAGTCCATAACGGCAACTTTTTCATCCAAAATAATATATGAATTGTATGCCATTCCGTTTGGAACAATGTATTGACCTTCAAACAAATCAATTTTATGGTCGTTTACGCCAATATATTTAATATCTTTTGTAATCATAATAAGAACTCCTTTGCAAAAATCTAAAACATTCTATCATAATTATAAACAAAATTAAAGAGGATTATTTTTCTAAAATTAAGTTTTGACAATGTTGTGGTAGAGATAACATGAGCAAAATAAAAAAGATAGGCAAAAACCTATCTTTTTTTGATTTATTTAGTTACTTTTTCTTTTTGCTAACAATTACAACTGTCGCTACAATGCCAATCAAAGCAATTGCAGTTATTGTTGCAATAACTATTTTTGAATTAGGAGTTTCAGTTTTAGATGCACCAACAGTTGTTGTGTTGTTTGTGTCTGATGTTTCTGCTTTAGTGGATGTATCAACTACTGAGGTTGATTCTGTAGTTGTTTCGGTAGTAGATTCTGTTGTTAATTCAACAAAGGTTGTAGTTTCAGTAACTTTATGGGTAGTGCTTGGTTTAGTTGTTGTGACTTTAACACCAGGCACAATGTTAAGTGACCCCTCGCCACTTGCAGGGACAGTAAACTTAAATGTTTTAATTTGTTCAGTAGGCGGATGGTCAACAGTTTCCAAAGCCATTATAGCCATATTATAAGTCTTGCCCGCTTTAAGATTGTTGAATGTGCGAGAAGTTTTATTGGCTGCATAAGAGCCATCTTCCCAAGGGATTTCAACATACATTCCTTTAGATGCGTTGTATTCAAGCACTCTGTATGCTTTAGCCCCTTTAACCGGTGCCCAAGAAAGAGTAACTACTCCGTTTTTAGCGGTCATATCAACCTTTGTAGTTTTTCCAGGAACAACCCAATAATCTAACATAATTTTATAGTCACTTTTAAGATATACAACAGTAACATAATGAACACCAAGCTCGTGGCAGTTGTCATCATAAGTTATAGTGTATTCGGATGGCTTTGCAACACTACCGTCAACCTTTGTCACCACAACTTCTGGTTTAATTGGTTTGCCAGTATAAACGCATTCGTAATGTGCACCCTTAAAACCTTTGAAAGAAATTGCGACAACAGTATCTTCATTATATTCAGGAGTAATATTTTGAGTGTGCGTCACAGCACTGGCTGTTGTAGTGAAGGTTGATACTAAAATCAAAAGAGAAAAAATAACACAAAGAATCTTTTTCATATTTATCACCTTTATACATTCTAAAATGGTTTATAGAAATTATAATCTATAACTCAATTTTATATTATGGCAAAGTAGTTTGTCAACTTTTTTATGTATTGAAATAAAAAAGTTGCGGTATATAGCACGCTACCCATTTGCAAATAAAAAAATAAAGGAGATAACATTTTTGTGTTATCTCGTTTATTGGTACGGATGCTCATAAGGGATTTACTCAAAATTTAAGTTTGCTGACAAAATAATACAGCATTACAAGTCCGTAGCTAAGTAAAGCGCCGCCAATTATATCAGTAATCCAATGTACACCCGAAAGAATTCTGCCGATAACCATAAAAAGAATAAAAACAATGATTGATATGGAAATAAGTTTTTTCAGTGTTTCATTTTTGATACGATTATTAAATTGCATAATTGCTGTCGGCATAATACACATTACAAGCATAGTTGTTGATGACGGATAAGATGCTTCCAAAATACCGTTTATCAGTATTGGTCTGTAATTTACAATATACAGTTCAAAGAAAATGTACATTGCAATTACAAGGACATAAAAACCGCCGAGAACAAGAATGCTGTAATCAACTTTCAGAATTCGCTTTCGCTTAATCCACTGTATAAATCCAAGCAAAGCAAATCCTATAGCGAAACCGAGCGGAACCAGACCTAACCAATCAGTAATCGTGTAAAGCGACATATTAACACCTGTAAGGTTGTGAATAAACTGATTAAGCGTTGCAAATCCGACAGAGGAGTTTTGTGGGCCGATTGCCTTAACATCAATAAATTGAATTGCTATCGTCCACAACACAAATACAGCAAGCGTACAGATT
>JAZLET010000079.1:0-12662 GCA_045615405.1 Candidatus Fimenecus sp. | reverse complement strand
CATAACAACTTTATTTGGAAGGGTATTGATGGTAGCGAGGTTTACGCTTGTGTACCACCAACTCACTTTATAACTTGGAATATGCCTTCACAAATTCAAGAAAACTGGGAAGCATATCAAGATAAAAACCAAGGCGGACAAACCATGTCTATGTTTGGTTATGGTGATGGCGGTAGCGGTTGTACTGAAGAAATGATTGAGGTTATGCACCGCTTCAATAAGCTTTCAATTATGCCTAAAACTGAGCATACAAGTGGACAAGAATTTTTAGAAAAAAATCTTAAGGGTAATAAAAACCTTGCAAAGTGGGATGGAGAACTTTATCTTGAAATGCACCGTGGCACATTCACTACAAAGTCACGAATGAAGAGATATAATCGTCAACTTGAATATAAGCTTCGTGAGGCAGAAATTGTTGCAACTCTTCGTCATCTTAAGGGTGCAAAATATCCATACGAGGAAATCCGTGACATTTATAAAAAGTTGCTTATAAACCAATTCCATGATATTCTTCCTGGTAGTCACATTACACCGGTTTATCGTGATGCAATGGCTGATTATGAAGAAATTGATGCAAGACTCAATACCCTTATTGGTAGCGGTGAGAATTACTTTAACTCACTTAACTTCCCTCGCAAACATTTAACATTTATTGAAGATGAAATGGGTAACAGCACTCGTTATGGTAAAAGAGGTTACTGGGTAATTCCAAATCTTCCTGCTCTTACTTGTGGTGAAATCGCATATAACGAAACAAATGCACAATGGATTACCATTGGTGAAACAGTTGAAACTCCATTTTATGAAATTATTTTTAATACTGATGGTAGTATTGAAAGTATTTACGATAAAGAGTTAGACCGTGAATGGGTAGGTGGGGAGTTTAACAAACTTAAACTTTATAAAGATAACCCTGGTGTTTATGATGCTTGGGACATCTTACCTAACTACAAAGACCGTGAAGTTGAAGTTAAAATTATTTCACCATTAAAGACTATTGAAAGAAATTCAGAGGTAGCATCTTTTGAATGTATTCTTGGCACCGAAACAAGCACTTGGAAGCGTATTATAAGAGTATTCCGTCAATCTCGTGGTATTGAGGTTGAAAATATTGTTGATTGGAATGAAAAGCATGTGCTTGCAAAAGCACAGTTTGATTGTAATGTGTTAACAAGAAAAGCGGTTTGTGACACAAGTGCAGGTTTTGTAGAGCGTGAAACTCACCGTAACACTACATGGCAACAAGCTCGTTTTGAGGTTTGCCATCATAAGTGGCTCGTCATGGGTGAAACTGATGGTGGTATTGCACTTATTAACGATTCAAAATATGGTGTAGGACTTTTAGAAAACTCAATGAGTCTTTCACTTCTTCGTGCTACAATTCGCCCTGATGTTACTAGCGATTTAGGGCACCACGAATTCAGTTATATGATTTACCCATACGGTGATGATTTTGTAAAAGCTGAAATCAATAATATTGCTTATGAATATAATATTCCGCTTGGTAAGGCGGACCTTACTTGTGAAAACTCTTTTGGTGATTTGTTTATGCAAACAATGAAAATGAGTGAAGATGGCAATATGATTGTTGTTCGCCTTTCCGAGCAAAACGGCAAACGCGGTAAAATTAAACTTGGCGGTACGGTTAAACTTCTTAATTTCCTTGAAGATGTTATCGCTGAAACCGACACAATCTCATACAAACCATTTGAAATTGTAACTATTGGTATTGAAACAAAATAAAATAAAAAGACCGAGTAGAAAACTACTCGGTCTTACTTTTTGTATTAAATTAAAGGCGACTTGCGGCTGCTTTATCCATAAAGATATGCACATCAGGATGAAGCTGTAAAACTGATGCAGGGCAAGCAGGTGAAATATCACCATTAACAAGTCCATAAACAGCATCAGACTTGCTTTTACCTGTTGCAATAAGAATAATTTTCTTTGATTTCATAATTGAAACAGTACCCATTGTGAGCGCATAATGTGGCATAGGATTTTCATCAAAATAAATTGAGTTAGCATCAATAGTGCTTTGTGTAAGCTGAACTTTGAACGAGCCCTTTGTGAATTTGTTTGATGGTTCATTAAAGCCAATGTGACCATTTCTGCCAACACCTAAAAGCTGAACATCAATTTTTTTTGTACTGATAAGACTGTCATAACGTTGACATTCTACTTCAGCGTCAACAGCGTTACCGTTCAAGAAATTAACATTATCTTCATTTACATCAATATGGTTGAAAAGATTTTCATGCATGAATGTGAAGTAACTATTTTTGTCTTCTTTAGGTAAATCGCAATATTCATCAAGGTTAAAAGTAGTGATATCTTTAAAACTAACTTTACCTTCATTAAAGCACTTTATAAGATACTCGTATGTAGGAACAGGAGAAGCTCCTGTTGCAAAACCTAAAACGCTATCAGGTTTCTCATTTACCTGTTCAATAAGCATATTACCAACTGCAACTGCAATTTGTTCGGCATTGTCAAAAATATGTAAGTTCATTCTTTACACCTTCTCTTAAAATTCTTTAGGACTTAATTTTACCATATTATGAAAATATTGCAATAAAAAAGGAGCAATTTTTGCCCCTTTTCTTTTTTATTTATTAAGTTTTTTATCAACAAGCTTGTGCATTATATTTTCAACAATATACACAGCAACTACAATTATTGCACCAATGCTTATAGTTGCACCCATAATTTTTGAAAGTGCAATACAAACAACAAGTACAAATAAATTTACAATACTTAATATTGTGTTCCTTAAAAACGCTTTTTTACCCATTGAGAAAAGTGATGAAATAATAACCATAAGCGAGAAAAGTATAATACACACCATTGTAATAAATGGGAACAAATATGACGGATTACTAAAATCATAACCACCGTTTATAATACCCATAATAACGCTTATAAGTGTTACATTCTCACTATCATTTGCCTTAAACATTGGTAAACACATCCATAAAAGAGGTGAAAACATAAGTACAAAACGGATTATTTGCAATGGTCCGCCAAATGCAGATGTCTTAATGTTGTTAAGCACTCTATCAACTGCTTCTTGCTCTTTTATAGCTTTTTCGTGGTCGGCTTGAAGACGATTATCCAAATCGTAATACACAAGGTTAGTGTTACATTTTGGGCAATTTTGTTTCATATAAAAAGGTGAAAGTTTTTCATTACATTTAGGACAATTACTCATTGTTAGCACCTCCTGAAACTTTCGCTGAAAGTTTAGCTCTACGCTCAGCCATTTCTTCACGGACTTGCTTTAATTTGTCACCGGTAAGGTCATACCAAATGTATGGAATAAGTGGCAACAAACCTAAAATAGCAGGAGCCAATGTAAACATACCCCAAATAAGCGTATCAGTGTATTCGTACGCTTTAACAGTCATTGTTTCAGTAGCACTGATTTGAACGAATGAAAGACCAATAACTGGTAAAAGTGCATTACCGATTGTACCTGAAATTGAACCAGTTAGCTTACCAACGAATGTAAGTACTGAGAATGAAACACCCTCATTTCGCTCACCGGTTTTCCATTCCATATAGTCAATTGTGTCACCAATCATTTCAGTTGGAATAACCATATTGATTGTGTTAAAGAAACTGAAAAGGAAGTTTTGTATCATAAGAAGTGGTACAACAACCCAAAGATTTGTGAAGCACTTAACACCAACAAGGAATACAATAATTCCGCAAACAAGTCTTACAAATCCGTTAAGGAAAATAATTTGTCTGTTGTCAAATTTCTCTTTAACCTTTGGAATAAGAAGATATGTAATAAATCCTAAAATTGTACCAGGTAAATAAATGATAATGGTAAGAGAATTCATTTGCACAACTTCTGAATAGTAATATGCCTGAAAGAATCCGCCAATACCACTGATGGCAGCAAGCACATTACCAATAACAATTAAAAGTAATGGCTTATTTTTCACGAGTGCTTTAAAGCCGTCAAGAATACTTGGCTCTTTAATTGTTTGAACAACTCTTTCTTTTGTGCAAAATCCTGCCAGTGAGAAAAGTCCCATTCCGTAGGTTGCCGAAAGAATGGACATAAGTAAGAATACCTGTGAAAGCGAAAGTGGAATTACACCCTTGTTGCTTAAATCCATAAGCACAGTAAGAATTGGTGTAGAAATACCGCCAAGAATACCTGAGATAAATCTTGCTGATGAAATTACTCTTGTACGGTCGGAAGGGGATGGGCTGATTGCCGCACTCATACCCCAAAACGGAACATCACCTAATGTGTAAAATAATTCCCAAAAGAAATAAGTAACAAACATATAAATGATTTTTGAAACATCTGTTACCTTGTCACCGAGAAGTTGAGGACCTGCAAAAAGTAAAATTGTCGCAATACCTAAAGGAATAGGAACAATAAGCAGGTATGGTCTAAGTTTGCCGTAGCGTGTTCTTGTTTTGTCAATAATTGTACCCATAAGTGGGTCGTTAAAGGTGTCCCAAAGTCCTAAAAAGAGCATCATTGCCGCAACTGCCTCAGGTGGCACACCAAAAACCTTTACAAAGAAAAGTGAAAGGTAACTACCTGCAATAATGTTGTAGCCAAAGCATTGACCTGCATTTGCAATGCCGTAAGCAACGGTTTCTTTAACGCCTACATAACGGATATCGCCTTTGTTTTCAGCCATGTTTATTTTCTCCTTCCCTTGTTTCTATGACGGAGCGCTCCGCCCTTGTCATTAAGCAAATATGCATTCTTACAGTTAAGATATGAAATTTTCTCTTTAAAATTTTCTTTATAAGTAAATTTACGGTCGCGGATTTTGTCGTAAAGCTCACAAGCGAGTGTACATTCAGCTGACTCCATATCCGCAGTAACGGCAAGTATTAAAACTTCACGGTCAACAGGTAGTGAAAGCTTGTCGTCAGTAACATTTACTTGAACATTCCAGAAGAATAATTGTTCACACTGTGCATCACCATCTTTGGTGTGTGAGTGTGTAAATTCATAACCGAGTTTACCCTCTTTTGTAAACGCAACTTCTTTGAAATCATATAAATCCCAACCGGCATAATATTCACGAATATCATTGATTTTATATGCACGGTCATTAATTTTAACAAATTTGTCACCATTAAGTGATGCCATAAGCAAATGCACTTTTTTGGTGCCGGTAGGAAGCGATAATGTTTGACCACCACAAAGCATACCCTTATTTGTAATTTCAAAAGGAATACCGCCTGAAATAATTTTGTCAGGTTTAATTTCTTGTGGAATTGTCTTGTTAATAATAGGCAAGTCGCCCGATGGTTTTGCATTTGTTGAGAATGGATTGATATTACCAACAATGTCAACCGTTTCAGTAGTAACTTTTGCATTTGCCTTTTTAACCTTAAGTGCAAATGTCTTGATTTCATAAGGTTTTAAGTCAAATACAAGGTTGCCGTCAACAAGTGAAACATCATTAATATGCTCTTCAGATGCATAAATTTCACGAGCGGAAAGGATTTCGCAATTAAGTGAAAGTGTAACGCCCTTTTGCTCTTTCTTTTCACTTTCATTAATACGAATAACAATCTCATCACTATTTTCCGCCTTTTTAATTGCACGGATTATAGCGTTTCCTGAAAGACTGCCAAATGAGTATTCACTGCCAAGTGCACCCTCGTGACCTGAGCAAACAAAACTTGCCATAGGCATTACAAAATCACGCGCTTCACATTGAGTGTCATAGCCAACTGTGCCTTTGTGTGAATATATTCCGTATGAATAGCGGTTAAGACCTAATTCCATCATTGACTGCATACTGTCAACCTTGTAATTTTTAAGAGGAGTATGCATAAGTGTAAGACGAAGTGTGCTATCGTCAAATTTGTCCCAACCGTATTTACATTCGCTAATAATTGAAACACCAAAGTTTTTACTACTATCGGTAATATCAGCCCATTTTTGCGCAGGTACTTCAAATAATTTGTCGTTCATATTGCCACGTTTAATTGCACCAAGACCTAAATCGTATGTAGCAACAGGATTTTCAGCAGTAAGTGGGAAAACCTCTTTTGCAAGATGACGTTTGCTACGCCATTCAGTTTCGGTATAAACCTCTATAACCTTACCACCCCTGCTTAATGCAACAACTGATGTAAATGTACTTTCACCAAAGGTTTTTACAATTTTTACTGCAACTCTACAAGGGCCATTTTCAATAACTTTAATAGTCTTGATTTTTGCAATATTTTGTGGCTCACGATTTAACTCGTTAAAGTTTAATTCCCAAGCAGGCCAATCCTTACTACCGTTGTAATCAAAAATGCCAGTTGTAATAGGATTTTTAAGAAGTTCAAGTTTTAACTCTTTATCAAGAATTGATGAGATATCACCATTTGCATTGAATTTTACAGTGTATTTTTCATTTTGAAGTTCATTTATTGATGCTGAAAGTTTTGATTTAACCCCACATTTTTTCATTCTTAAATCAAAAACCTTGTAACCCATAGGTGGCACAGTAACACTCATAAGAATTGTAGCAACGCCAAACTGTACCTCAGTAATTTGTGCAGGGTATTCCTTGCCTTCTGCATCATAAACAGTAACATTTTTGCCACAATTTTTTGCAGGGATTTTAACAGTTACAACGCTTGTGCGCTCATATTCCATAGGGTTGTTAACAACTACCGCCACACCTTTTGCAAAAGATGTGTCAAGAAGTGATGCAATATTTTTTACGGCACTTTCATATTCGTTTGTGAATTGATTAAGTGACATTGCATAGTCATTCCAACTGCGACGGTATGCGCGTTGTACTGATGTGCCAGGCAAATCGTCATGGAATTGGTGAGCAATAACACGCTTCCACGCTTTTGTAAGCTCTTCTTGTGGATACTCGTAGCCGTTAATTGTACTTGCAGTAACACAAGCGCGTTCTGCCATATCGGCAATTTCTTCATTTCGTCTATTCCAACGTTTGCCGATTGCACGAGATGTGTAGCCACCAACAGCGTGGTTTGTCATAACAAGTTCGTTATTCCATACAGGGAGTTTTTGCTTTGTTGCTTCAGGTAAAGCATCAATATCATGAAAAATTTGGTCAGCAGGTGCTGATAAAACTTCAATATCACTTGTGTCATTTAACTTGATTTCATCACAAACAGTTTTAACTGAAGGCTCTTTAGGAGCGCCGCCACGGTCACCGACACCGTGAAAAATTGCAGTCATAGGCAAATCGTATTTTTCGTTGTCTGCCAATTTCTCTTTTACAAACTTTTTATCACGAACTTTAAGCAAAACGGTAACATAAGAACCAGGATTTGTGTTGCCGTAAACATAGTTTCCATCAACGCCATACCATTTACCAAGGTCAAATGGTATGCCATAAGCTGAGCCCCATGTAAGCTTTTGTGTAGTAAAACCTTTAAGATTAGCGTGGTGCATAATTGATGGTAAAGCGTAGCCAAAGCCGAAACAGTCAGGCAAGAAAATGTCACAACTACGTTTGCCGAAGTTTTTATGGAAGTATTCGTTACCAATAAGAATATTTCTAAAAAGCGCTTCAGGAGATGGCACATTTACATCACCATTTTCAAAAGCGCTACCGCAAACATTCCACTTACCCTCAGCAATGTAAGATTTCATTTTTTCCCACATTTCAGGGTAGTATTCTTTCATTAACTCGTAACGATATGAACCCTCAAAGTTGAATTTGTATTCAGGGTATTTCTCAAAACGCTGAAAATTTTCATTAAGAGTGTTATAAATGTATTTGCTAACGGTTGTCTCAAAATCCCAACTCCAAATGGTGTCAAGGTGAGCATTTGATATTGTATAAACCTTCTTCTTTTGCATAAAAATCCCCTTAATATATTTAATAATAAAATTATATATACTTATGGCGAAAAAATCAATAAATTACTTGCAAGATATGTAAAAAAATGTATTGACAA
The DNA here is from genome assembly GCA_045615405.1 of Candidatus Fimenecus sp. Classification (GTDB taxonomy): domain Bacteria; phylum Bacillota; class Clostridia; order Oscillospirales; family Acutalibacteraceae; genus Fimenecus. The sequence goes on along the minus strand of JAZLET010000079.1, from coordinate 4,739 downwards.
AAGAAAAATATAGGTGTAATATGAAACTGTGCTAATCATAATAGCACAGTTAATACAGTATGATTCAGGAGGTGATACAGGTGAATATATTTCTTGATTACCATTCAAGAACACCTATTTATGAGCAAATTAAAGAACAAATTGTGCTTGATATAAATAGGGGAGTTCTCAAAAAAGATGACCAGCTACCATCTTTAAGACAGTTATCTGCGCAGTTAGGAATTAATATTAATACTGTCAAACGTGCTTTATCAGAGCTAGAAGCACAGGGGGTAATATACTCCGTTGCGGGTAAAGGTATATTCATCAGCGGAGACGCCCAGTCACAAAATATTTATCTTGAACAATCCTTAAATGCAGTAAAAACCGCACTCATTAATGCAAAAAATATGGGTGCAAGTGAAGAAAGCATTACTGCATTAGTAAAAGAAATTTTCAAAGGAGTTGAATAAATTGATTGAATTTGTAAATGTAACTAAAAAATTCGGCGACTTTACAGCTGTAGAGAATATATCATTTAAAGTTGAGCCTTCATCAATTTATGGCCTTATTGGCTACAACGGTGCAGGTAAAACAACACTTTTAAAAACTGCCGCAGGAATTTATGAGGCAGATGAAGGTCAAGTGCTTATGGATGGAGTTAACACATTTGATGACGACACAGTCCGTCGCAATATGTTTTATATTCCTGATGATTTGTATTTTCCAATGAATGCAACAATCAACAGTATGGCAAAGTTTTATGCTGATTATTATCCAAATTTCAGTATGAAAACACTTAATAATCTTACTGAAGTATTTGGTCTTGACCCTAAAAAGAAAATCCGCGGATTTTCAAAGGGTATGCAAAGACAAGCGGAAATTATTTTAGCCTTGGCATCTCACCCTAAATATATGCTTCTTGATGAAACCTTTGATGGGCTTGACCCACATAAAAAAGAAATTACAAAGAAATTGTTCATAGAGTATGTGGCGGAAAGTGAATGCTCACTTATAATTTCATCTCATAATTTACCTGAGCTTTCCGAACTTTGCGACAATGTAGGTCTTATAAATGGTAAGCAACTTGTAATGGACTGTTCAGTTTATGATATTTCAGCAAATTACAGTAAATTCCGTCTTATTTTTGACCACGATATTACTGATTCCGATTTCAAAGATATTAAGTATAAATCCCTTGAAATTGATGGCAAGGTTGCAATGATTATTTTTGACAAAACAACTGCCGAAGAAAAAGAAAAGCTTAACGCTCTTAACCCAATGGCTATTGATGAGTACAAACTCACAATGGAAGAGGTATTCTTAAACGAAATGGAGGACAAGAAATATGACATCACAAAAATCTTTGAAAAATAATGTAAATTTTAATGATTTCAAAAGAAGTTTTAAAGAAAATATTTGGCTCCCTATGGTTGCATTTGTTGTCCTTTTTGTTTGGGTTACATTTCCTGTAATTGAATATGTTACAGATAAAGAATTCGTACTAACACCTATTCATAACGAGCTACAGGTGTTTATAGAACATACCTCAATAGGAATGACGGCTTTTTGTACAGGTATGGTTTTTTGTGGAGTGTTAACCGCATTAAAATGCTTTTATTTTCTTTTCAGTAAAAAGCAAGTGAATGTGTATTTAAGCCTTGGCGTTACACGAACAACAATGTTTATTAATAGAATTGTTTCAGCGGTTGGGTTACTTTTTGTAGCAACACTTATTCCAACTCTTATTGTATTCATTTTGAACATTACTAATTTTGGTATAACCGCACATATGACAAAAACCTTCTTGTATATGTTTTTTGGTCTTTTCATAAGCGGACTTGTAGGTTTTGCCATTACTACTATGGCAATGATGATTTCAGGTAACATTTTTGAAGCAGCTTTAACAACTATTTCAATGGTATTTATTCCAATGGTACTTGCAACAGCTGTAGATTTTTTAAGAATGAATTTATTAAAGGGTTACTTTAATGACGGCAATGTTAGTGGAGTTTGGCTACACCTGTTTTCGCCATTTACTTTTGTAAATGACTGTGCAAGAGAGTTAAACGGTAAAAAGGAATTTGCAGATTATACAAATATTAATGAACTGTTAGATGTTTTATTTAAAAATGACCTTGTCAATGGCAAAATCCCTGCAAATCTTACAGTTGACTTTGGACTTGCTTTACCACTCATAATTTGGCTTGTAGTTTCAGTTTTGTTGATGTTAGGTGGATTTTTACTTATCAATAAAAGAAAAGCTGAACACGCAAACTCAGTTGGTCATTTTAATATTTCAAGAGCAATAAATGCAACCTTTGCAGTTTGTGTGGTAGTTGAATTATTTGCAACTGGAACTACTCCAGTGGATTTCTCAATAGGAACAATTCTTCTCATAATAGCAACAACCTTTGTTGCATATTTTGTTGCACAGTTAATTCTTGCTCGTAAATTCAAAAAAGCGGTAAAATCGTTAGGTGTGTGGGCGATACTTGCTTGCATTACTGTTACTGGATTTGTTGCTTTTGATACTGGTTTCTTTGGTGCATACAACAAAACACCAGAGATTTCTAATGTTAAAAGTGCTTCTATCAGTTTTGGTGAAATGCCATTGCTTTATAATGCTGTAAGAAGTGATGGTGGCTATGTTAAGAGCGTTAATGAAAAAGATACAAAAATGATAATTGAGCTCTTTGACGAAATCAAAAATGATAAGAAAACAGACGATTGGCAGGGCTGGGTTACTTTCGCTTTTGAAGATGAAAATGGTGAAATAAAACGTAGACAGTTTACAGTGTATTCTACTGACTTGTATGAAAAATATATTAAAACTGTGTTTGAATCAAGCTACTTTGACGCGATTGCTGAATACAGGCTTTTAGGCTTTAACAATAAAAATCTTTCAGTAAACGGAAAATATGAAATACAAAATCCTGAAGAATATGTTGAAAATCCGTACAGTGCAAATTTAGCAATACCAGATAGTATTGAGCCAGCTGATGACACATATATTACAAGAGGTTACTACTACGACAACCAAATGCTTGTTACAAGTAGTTGGGAAGGTAAACTTGACGATAATGTTATAGAAGACTTTTCCATTTTAATCCAAAAAGGCGATGCTTTAGCAAAGGCATTTTATAACGATATTACAAAAATGACCTACGAAGATGTATTTAAGAGCAAAGTAAAACCTATTGGAGTTATAGGCTTAAGTGTTGAACAAGTCTTTAATGGAAATACTGTGCTTAAACCATCATTAAACGAGTGGGAAAAATATCAAATTCAATCAGTAACAACAGAGTATGAAAATGAAAAATTAGTGTATTACATTAATGGTAAGAGAGTCGGCTCAGATTTAAGTAATGTTACAGGTAATTTTACAGTAATATCAAGGCTGCTTGTTTACCCACAAATGACTGAAACTGTTAAGTGGTTAAATGATAATGACGTTGAATTTAAGCATCAATATAAGGGTAAGATTAAAGAGGTTTTATATACAAATAGCCCACTTGATTGTAGTGATGCTTGTTCATATTATGAAGATAAGTATGAAAATAGATTCAGTGATTATTACACATTAAGTAGAGAAAAAATGTTTGAAAGTAGCCAATTCTATTACTCATCACTTATTGGGTTAAGTGATTGCATTACAAAAGAAGAAACTTGTTATAATCTTCTTAAAGCGATTTACAAAGAGGCAGGTCAACCTTTATTAGCGCTTGATAGCGATAAATATAGTGAAGTGCTTAATAAATGTGTGCCATTCTACTATGTGAATAACGACAATGGTCGCTATGTTTATGTGGTTTATGAAGACGGCTCAGTAGTTCAGCATTATCTTCCAGAAGCTAGTGTTGGTGTATTAAAATAATTTAATAGTTATAGGCGAGGGTTTATTTAACCCTCGTCTTTTTTCTTTTGCAAATTTGAGTTTGTCGGGATTTTTGTTTATTGACTTACAAGGTATATTATGGTATCATTTACTCATATCAATTAGATATATGAAGGAGAATTTATTATGGCAGTATTAAAAGACATTGACAAGGCAGCCGAAGAAAAAGGCTCAATTCTTGTTACAATTTGGCAGTTTGTTAAATTTATCGTTGTAAGTCTTCTTGCAATGATTGTACAGTTTGTACTTCTTAACACACTTCAACTTATTCCTGCAATTAAGGCGCTTTATAACGAACCATTTGAATGGTGGGCATTTGTTTATCCAGTTGCAATTGGTGGTCTTGGTTACTTTATTGTAAGTAATGTTGCAAATGTTATTGCACAAATCGTTGCTTTTTTTGTTAATAAAGAAAAAACATTTAACTCAGGTGCAAATGTTGCAGTTGCACTTCCAATTTATATTGTTTTCACAATCGCACTTATTTTCTTCTCAGCATGGCTTAACCCAACACTCAAGGGCGTGTTCATTAACTTTGAGTGGTGTAACGAAGACCTTGCAAAGAATATCGCAACAATGATTTGTTCAGCAGTTCAGTTCTTCCTTTACTTCCCAGTTGACAAAATTCTTTTCCACAAGAAAAAGGAAGAAAAAACTGAAGAAGCAGCTGAATAATTGCTCTTTGAAAAAATTGCCCTACACCATTTGGCGTAGGGTATTCTTGTTTTAGGTGATTTTATGGATAAAAAAACAGTGTCACTCATTTTGAAAGTCCTCAAAACTACTATATCAATAGTTCTTGTGATTGCCGCAACTGTTTCTATGCTTGGCGCAACTCTTATAAGTGTCGCAAGAGATTATT